>JAFUVM010000105.1 GCA_017483665.1 Bacteroidaceae bacterium | reverse complement strand
TTAAAAAGGTAAAAAGTTAAAAAGGTGGAAAGGTGAAAAGGGAAAAGTTAAAAAGGTGAAAGGTTTTGCACATTCTCGGCACTGGGGAAGCTTTAGCTCGACAAAGTCAACAGCGGGTACGACACGTGAAAACAGCGGGTACGACACGTGAAAACAACGGGTACGACACGTGAAAACAACGGATACGACACGTGAAAACAACGGATACGACACGTGAAAACAACGGGTACGACACGTGCTGTGCAATACATTCCTGTAAGTTAAAGCAATAAATATAGGCGAGATGCTGGTGCGTCTCACATTTTTTTTGTATCTTTGCCCGCGATTATCTAAACAACATAATAGGGATAACATATAAGAAAGCTATGTTCAAGATTGTAAAGAAAGTTCAGTTCAGCGAGAAGGTATTCCGTCTGGACGTTGAGGCACCGTTGATTGCCAAGGCACGCAAAGCCGGTCATTTCGTTATTGTCCGCGTGGACGAGAAGGGCGAACGCGTGCCCCTCACCATTGCAGGCAGCGACAAAGAGAAGGGAACCATCACGTTGGTCATTCAGACCGTTGGTGCCAGCACCAGCAAGCTCTGTGCGCTGAACGAAGGTGATTATATAGCAGACGTGGTCGGACCTCTGGGTCGTGCCACACACATCGAGAACTACGGCACCGTGCTCTGTGCCGGTGGCGGCGTAGGCACAGCTCCCATGCTGCCCATCATTCAGGCTTTGAAGGCCGCAGGCAACAAGGTTATCAGCGTCATTGCTGGTCGTAGCAAGGAGCTCATCATACTGGAAGACGAGGTTCGTGCCGCCAGCGACGAGGTCATCATCATGACCGACGACGGCTCTTACGGCAAGCAAGGCGTCGTGACCGTCGGCATGGAGGAAGTCATCCAGCGCGAGAAGGTGGACAAGTGCTTTGCCATCGGTCCCGCCATCATGATGAAGTTCTGCTGCCTGCTCACAAAGAAATACGACATCCCGACAGACGTCAGCCTCAACACCATCATGGTGGACGGCACAGGTATGTGCGGCGCCTGCCGTGTCAGCGTGGGCGGCAAGACGAAGTTCGTCTGTGTGGACGGTCCCGAGTTCGACGGTCATCAGGTTGACTTCAACGAGATGATGCAGCGCGGCGGCGCGTTCAAGGCTGAGGAGCTGGAAGCCTTCGAGAAGTGGCAGTCAGCCCCCTCCCCGCTCCCCCTTTGGGGGAGTGCCACATCTTCGACCAAAATCCAGCAAGAACTCAACGGCAATGAGGCACTCCCCCAAAGGGGGAGCGGGGAGGGGGCCGCTAGTCTTACCGACCGCAACGCTCCTTGGCGCGAGGCACTTCGCAAGTCGATGAAGGCAAAGGAACGCACGGGCATCGAACGTCAGAAGATGCCGGAGCTCGATCCTGTCTACAGGGCTACGACCAGGACAGAAGAGGTGAACCAGGGTCTGACCGTGGAGCAGGCTCTGACGGAAGCAAAGCGTTGCCTCGACTGCGCCAACCCGACCTGCATGCAGGGTTGTCCCGTGGGCATCAACATCCCGTCGTTCATCAAGAACATCGAGCGCGGCGAGTTCCTCGAGGCTGCCCGTGTGCTGAAGATGACCTCGGCTCTGCCTGCCGTGTGCGGACGTGTCTGTCCCCAAGAGAAGCAGTGCGAGTCACAATGTATCCACCTGAAGATGAAGGAGCCGGCAGTCGCTATCGGCAATCTGGAGCGCTTCGCCGCCGACTACGAACGCAACTCCGGCCAGATGTCGCTGCCCGAGGTGGCCGAGAGGAACGGCAAGAAGATTGCCGTCATCGGTTCGGGTCCCTCGGGACTGAGCTTCGCAGGCGACATGGCAAAGGCAGGCTACGACGTGACAGTCTTTGAGGCTCTGCACGAAATCGGTGGCGTGCTGAAGTACGGCATACCCGAGTTCCGTCTGCCCAACGCGATTGTCGACGTCGAGATACAGAACCTGGAGAAGATTGGCGTACGGTTCGTCAAGGACTGCGTCGTGGGAAAGACCATCACGATTGCCGAGCTGGAGGCCCAGGACTACAAGGGCATCTTCGTGGGAAGCGGCGCAGGTCTGCCCAACTTCATGAACATTCCGGGCGAGAACTCGAACGGCATCATGTCCTCCAACGAGTATCTGACGCGCATCAACCTCATGGATGCCAGCAATCCGGAGTACGCTACGCCCATCAAGAAGGCGCGGAGCGTGATGGTGGTGGGTGGCGGCAACACCGCTATGGACAGCTGCCGCACGGCAAAGCGCCTGGGTGCCGAGCGTGTGTTCATCGCCTATCGCAGGAGCGAGGCAGAGATGCCTGCCCGTCTGGAGGAGGTGAAGCACGCCAAGGAAGAGGGCATCGAGTTCCTCACCCTGCACAATCCCATTGAATATCATGCAGACGAGAAGGGCAACGTCACCGAGGTTGTGCTCCAGAAGATGGAGCTTGGCGAGCCGGATGCAAGCGGTCGCCGCTCGCCACAGCCCATTCCCGGAGCTACCGAGACGATTGCCATCGACCAGGCCATCGTGGCTGTGGGCGTCAGTCCCAACCCCATCGTGCCCACTTCGATAGAGGGCCTGGAGCTGGGCCGCAAGAACACCATCGTCGTGAACGAGGGCATGCAGACCAACATCCCGACCATCTTCGCTGGCGGCGACATCGTGCGTGGCGGCGCAACGGTCATCCTGGCTATGGGCGACGGACGCCGTGCTGCCGCTGCCATGCATGAGTATCTGTCGAAAGCATAAGGTAGCCCCTGAAATGAACTGAAACATGAGTGGACTCTATACAATACTTTTGTTACTTTGCAGCAACGTCTTCATGACGCTTGCATGGTACGGACACCTGAAGCTCAACCAAGCCGGCATCTCTACCAACTGGCCGCTCTACGCCGTGATACTCTTCTCGTGGTGCATCGCCGGCATCGAGTACTGTTTCCTCGTGCCTGCCAACAGGATAGGCTTCATCGACAACGGCGGACCGTTCTCCCTGATGCAGCTCAAGGTCATTCAGGAAGTCGTCTCGCTTGTTGTCTTCTGTATCGTAGCAAACATCCTCTTCCAGGGGCAACAACTCCATTGGAACCACTTGGCAGCACTCGTTTGCCTGGTCCTTGCCGTTTATTTCGTATTCAAGTAAAGCCTATGAATAATAAAGCACAAACAATGCATCGCGAAATGGTAAACAAGCTGAAGGCTGTCCTGCTTCTGCTCGTCCTGTTCCTCTCCGTCTCCGCATCTGCCCAGCGCAAAGGACGCCGACCCACCTACACCGTCACGCCGCAGGAGGCAATGGCGGCCTACAACTTCGCGCTCGCCGAGGAGATACTGGAACAGCAGATTGCCGACCTGAAAAGGAAGAAGCAGCCTACCATCAACGAAGAACAGCTGCTCGAGACGGCACGCAAGTCGCAGATACGCCTCCATGCCACTGAGCAGGTGACCATCATCGACAGTCTGATTCTGCCCAAAGCCCAGGTGCTCCAGCAGATTAAGCTGTCCCGCGAGAGCGGATCCATCATGACCTGCGCCGAGTTCTTCGCCACGAAGGACAGCACGGGCTGCACGCTCTTCCGCAACGAGCTGGGCAACCATATCGTCTACGCTGAAGCAAACAAGGACGGACACCTCCGCCTGAAGGAGAAGTCGCTCATTGGCGGAGAATGGTCGATGGAACGCCAGCTGAAGGGCTTCGACGAAGAGAAAGAGGACAACCTCAACTTCCCGTTCATGCTCAGCGACGGCATCACGATGTACTATGCAGCCGAGTGCGAAGAAAGCATTGGCGGCTACGACCTGTTCATGACGCGCTACGACGCAGACAACCAGCAGTTTCTGGCTCCCGAGAACCTCGGCATGCCCTTCAACTCGCCTGCCAACGACTACCTGATGGTCATCGACGAGTACCAGCAGCTGGGATGGTTCGTGACCGACCGCAACCAGCCGGCCGACACCGTCTGCCTGTACACGTTCATCCCCACCGAGACGCGGCGCATCTACAACGAGGAACAGGTGGGAGCTGAGAAGCTTGCTTCGCTGGCACGCATCGCCTCCATCAAGGACACATGGACCGACAAGGAGGCCGTCAACGCCGCCAAGAAACGCCTCGCAGACGCAAGGAGCGAGAAACGAAGCGCGGCGGACAAGGCACAACGCGAGTTCACCTTCGTCGTCAATGATAGCAAGACCTATTATGCTTTGGCTGACTTCCAGAACAAGCAGGCACAGCAGAAAGCAAAGGTATGGCTGGAGACAGAAAAGGAATACGACGCGAAGCAAAAGGAACTGGAAGGGCTGCGCACCAAGTACGCCGGCATGAACGACGTGCAGCGCGTGCAGATTGCAGCACAGATTCGCCTCACGGAAACTGCCTTCGAGCGTCTCTCTGCCGACAAGCTGGCGCTCGAAAAGGAAATCCGTCGCTTGGAACTGAATCGAAATTGACATTCGAGGAAGCAGAGCCAAGGCTTTGCCCCCGGCCTTGTTAACCGTAAAAACACTACATCGCAAATGAAACAATTCGAAGATTCCGAACTCATCATCAACGAAGATGGCAGCATCTTCCATCTTCATGTCAAGCCCGAACAGCTGGCCGACCGCGTCATCCTGGTGGGCGACCCGGGGCGCGTGGACATCGTTGCCAAGCACTTTGACCAGCAGGAATGTGAGATCAGCAACCGTGAGTTCCACACCATCACCGGTACCTGTCAGGGGAAACGCATCACGGTCATCAGCACAGGCATCGGCTGCGACAACATCGACATCACCATGAACGAGCTGGATGCCCTTGCCAACATCGACTTCCAGACGCGCACAGAGAAGCTCCAGCACCGCACACTCACGATAGTACGCATCGGCACCTGCGGCAGCCTGCAGCCCGAAGCGCCCATCGGCACGTATGTCGCCAGCGTGAAGAGCATCGGCTTCGACGGCTTGCTCAACTACTACGCAGGGCGCGACGAAGTCTGCGACCTTGACATGGAAAAGGCTTTCACCGCCCACATGGACTGGTGTCCGCAGAAGGGAGCGCCCTATGTCGCTACTGCCGACCCCTCTCTCATTGAGCAGGTGGCCGGGAAGGAAATGCTGCGCGGCATCACCATCGCTTGCGGCGGCTTCTACGGACCGCAAGGCAGACAGATACGCATCGGCATTCAAGACCCCAAGCAGAACGAGAAAGTCCAATCCTTCCGCTACCAGACAAACGAAGGCGAGCTGAAGGTGTGCAACTTCGAGATGGAGTCGTCAGCCCTCGCCGGCCTTTCCGCGCTGCTCGGCCACCGCGCCATGACCTGCTGCATGGTCATCGCCAACCGCTACGCAAAGGAGATGAACACCGACTACAAAGGCAGCATCGACCACCTCATCAAGCTTGTTCTCGACAGAATCTGACAGCCATGAAAACATCTTTCGAAAGCGATTACAACAACGGCGCACATCCCGAGGTGATTTGTCACCTGCTCGAGACGAACGGCAAGCAAAGCCAGTCGTATGGCTTTGACGAATGGAGCGAGCAGGCACGGCAGAAGATACGGACTGCCTGCCAGTGCCCCGATGCCGACATCTTCTTCCTCGTAGGCGGCACACAAGCCAATGCGACGGTCATCGACGGTATGCTTCTGTCCTACGAAGGCGTGATTGCCGTGCAGACAGGCCACATCAACGTACACGAGTCGGGAGCCGTAGAGGCCAGCGGGCACAAAGTCATCACCCTACCCTCTCACGGCGGGAAGATGGCAGCCGACGACCTTGAAGCCTGGCTGAAAGCATTCCATGCCGACCCTACGCTCGAGCACATGGTCATCCCAGGCATGGTCTATATCACCTTCCCCACGGAGCTTGGCAGCGTCTATAGCGCCAAAGAGATTGAGGCCATCCTCGCCGTCTGCCGTCGCTACGAGCTGAAGCTCTTCATCGATGGTGCCCGCCTTGGCTACGGCCTTGCTTCTTCCGAATGCGACTTCGACCTTCCCTGGCTGGCTCAGCATTGCGACGTCTTCTACATTGGCGGCACGAAGGTAGGCGCACTCTGCGGCGAGGCTGTCGTCTTCCCTCGCAGAAATGCGCCCCGCCACTTCATGAACATCGTGAAGCGGCACGGAGCCCTGCTCGCCAAGAGCCGTCTGGCAGGCGTGCAGTTCGATGCCTTGTTCACCAACGGACTTTACTTCTCCATTGCCAAGCATGCCATCGACAAAGCCATGCAGATGCGTCAGATCTTTGCAGATGCAGGCATTCCCCTTCGCGACTCCAGCACCAACCAGCAGTTCGTCGAGCTGACCGACGCGCAGATGAAGCACATCCTCGAAGACGTCCTCTTCGAGACATGGGAGCCTCTTGACGACCATCGCACCCTTTGCCGCTTCGTGACAAGCTGGGCCACGACCGACCGCGACCTGAAAGCCCTGAAAGAAGCATTGAAAGCTTTTCGCTAAGCAAAAAGCCAAAGCAAGAGGATAATCCGGAAGCCCCAGGCGCTTATTCAGGAAGAGCAAGGCGCTTATCCCGGAAGAGCAAGGCGCTTATTTCGGAAGAGCACGCCGTGTTCGTCAACGCCCCCACGCGTCGTTAGCCAATTAACCACGTGTCGCAGGACAACTAACCACGTGTCGCAGGCAAATTAACCACGCGTCGTTAGCAAACTAACGTAAGCATTCGACCAAGTACAGGTACTAATACCTATATATATAATAGCAGCTACAAATCCATTCGACTGTAGCTGCTATTGTGTTTTGTGGTACCTATATGTTGTATCTATATCATGTAGTCTTGGTCATGACGGATTCC
>JAFUVM010000104.1 GCA_017483665.1 Bacteroidaceae bacterium | reverse complement strand
AGAGCATCAAAAGTGGCTTTGAGATCATTATAAAAAAGCCTTGCGTCACCCAAATCACCCTTTACTAATTCGCAACATATTGATAATTAGCATAGTAATTTTAAAGATGTCATAAAAGTAGAATAATTCCCGAAGTCAGGAAAATCAGTCCCGGCTTATCAGAAATCGCTACTAAATGCAAGCGCCCACACTTGAAATTACAGATGTGGACGCTCCGTTATTTGCTGATATAACTAATCTTATTGTTGGCGGAAATGAGGGTGTCAAAATACAATTAAGATCAGAAAACAACGGATTATACGGATTTATATCTAACATCTAAAAACAATAAAAGCACGGATTTCGTTATTTTCGTTTCTTAGATGTTCATTAATCCGTCTAATCCGTGTAATCCGTTGTCGTTAATTATGGCACAGCCTCCGTCTGAACTGGCTTAGTGTCCCTTCTTACAGCTTCTTCACCAGCCCCTGAATCTTTTGCAGGGTGGCTTCGGTCTTCTGCTCGTCGTTCTTGGCGGTGACGATGCCGGTGCTTTCTACGCTCCAGTAACCGCAGATGTCGTTATACTCGCTGACGGCTCCCGTATAGACACCGGGCGAATAGGACGAGACGAGCAGCGCCATCTTCTGAACCTTGGCTGGCTTGTTCACGCAGTACATGCGCTGGATGGGTGCCTGAATCTGGGCATTGAGAGTGAAATAGTAGATGGGAGCTGCCAGCACGAGCACCTCGGCCTCGGCCATCAGGGGATAAAGTTCCTGCATGTCGTCCTTCTGGATGGAGGCGCCACCCCCTTTGCCATGGCAGTACTCGCAGGCCAGACAGCCAGCTATCTTCTTCTTCGAGACGTTGACCAGCGTCACCTGGTGACCTGCTGCCTCGGCTGCCTTCTTGTATTCTTCCGCCATCCAGGCTGTGTTGCCCTTCGCACGTGGCGAAGCTTGTAAAATCAAAATGTTCATAATGGTATTTGTTTGTTAGTTATGGTATTTGTTTAGGACATGTTTCGTCTTCTGACGTCCAATGTTTATCAGTTTCTCCGACTTGTCGTAGTCGAACCCTCCGTAGCGGCTTATCTGAATGTCGACCAGCACGTCGGGCTTTACGAGCTCTGCCATGAGGAGGGAGTTCTGGCGAATCATCATCGTGCTGACGCGCGAGAGGACGGTATAGTAGTTGAAGTCGAGATTGTCGGGAATCAGCTTGTTTATTATCTGTCGCGACAGGGAGCGGCTTTGCTTGCGCTTCTCGGCTAACTCGTCCTGAATGTCTGCCTGCGTCTCATAGTCGCGTCCGCTCACGTCGATGCCCACCAGGATGTCGCCTTTGTGGCGTTTCACCCGGTTCATCGGCATGGGGTTCGTCACGCCTCCGTCGATGAGAATCATGCCGTCGCGCCGGACGGGCTCGAAGAAAGACGGTAGGGAGATGGAGGCTCGTATAGCTGCGAAGAGGCTGCCCTTGCGGAAGACCACCTCGCGCCGTGTGTTCCAGTCGGTCGCTACGGCACAATAGGGGATGGGCAACTCCTCTATCGGGACGTCGGGCACAAGCTCCATGATAGCTTCGATGATGCGGTTGCCCTTCACCAGATGATTGAGGCTGAGCGAGAAGTCCGAAAGCTCCAACATCTTCTTCTTGTCGATGGACTTCATCCACTCACGGAAGACGTCCAGCTTTCCCGTGGCGTACACGCCGGCTATCAGGGCTCCCATAGAGCAACCGGCTATCGACGTGATGCGATAGCCCTGTGCCTCGAGCTCCTGAATGGCACCGATGTGGGCAAGTCCCCTTGCGCCACCGCTCGACAGTACAAGTGCTACATCCTTCGACATAGACGGCGTAATAGAATTTTGTAGTTATGTAGTGAGTAGTTAAGTAGTTAAGCTGAATGTTTTGGCTGCTTGCTTCAGGCAAGAAAAGGTATTGGCTTAACTACTTAACTACTGACTACTTGATTGTCTCAGAGTTTCATCACGCGCTTCATTTCCAAGTTCTCGTAGCCTTCGGGGCAATGCGTCGAGAGATAGACGGTCTGGTTCTGGCGGATGAACTCGCGGACGCGGTCGAGCGTCTGGCGGGCTGCCTCCTTGTCCTCGAAGACGATGCTCAGCTTGTTGGCCTTGAGGGCTGCGTCGCAATACGTCACGTCGCCGTGGAACATATAGCAGAGGTCGCCGTCTTCGGCTATGACGATGCTATTGCCTTTGGTGTGACCTTTGGCCTCGATGAACCAGATGCCTTCTGCCACCTGCTGGGCGTTGGGGAAGTTCTTGTAGGCCTTGCCGTACTGGGCACGCACGATGTTCTCCCCTTCCAGCTTCAAGGCATCGGCATCCTCGGGCGAGATGTAAACCTTGGCATTGGGGAAGCAGGAGATGCAGTCGCTGTGGTCGGGATGCTTGTGGGTGATAAGTATCTTCGTCACCTGCTCGGGCTTGTAACCCGTCTGGGCAAAGGCATCCATGTAGTCGGCCACCTTCTCGCCCATGTAGAGCGGTGCGCCGAGCTTCTTGGCAGGAGCAGGGAAGCCGGTCTTGAAGCCTGTGTCGACAAGGATAACTTCCTTTCCCGTGTCGATGAGGAAGTTTTGCAGCGAGCTGCGATAGATGATTTGTTCGTCGAAGGCTTCCTTGCCTTCCTCGCCGCCAAAGGCGAAAGACTGGTTCATGAACCCGCCGTCGAACATTCGGATAGCTTTTATTTCCATAGTTTTTATTGTTTTAGCAGTGCCTCCACGTCAGCCTCAAATTCTTTGGGATCCGTAGTGGGAGCATAGCGTTTGATGGTCTGTCCGTCCTTCGAGATGAGGAACTTGGTGAAGTTCCACTTGATGTCGCTGTCCTTCTCCACGCTTGTGCTGATGGCCTTGAAGAGCGTCTTGGCAGCCTTTGCCTTCAGGCCGTGATACTCCTCCGTGGGCGCCTGTGCTTTCAGATACTCGAAGATAGGCTGGGCATCGGGGCCGTTCACGTCGCCCTTCTTCATGATCTGGAAGGTGACGCCGTAGTTCAGCTGGCAGAACTCCTCTATCTTCTCGTCGCCCTCGGGGTCTTGTTCCTTAAACTGGTTGCAAGGGAAGCCAATGACAACCAGTCCCTGCTCCTTGTACTTCTTGTTGAGTTCCTCCAGCCCGGCAAACTGTGGCGTGAAGCCGCACTTGCTGGCGGTGTTGACGATGAGCAGCACCTTCCCACGGAACGCAGCGAAGTCCACCTCTTTGCCCTTGCTTGTCAGGGCTTTGAAATCATAGATTGTTTCCATATTCACTTGGTTTATTGTTTATATCGTTCCCTATCCAGCCCCCTCCCCGCTCCCCCTTTGGGGGAGTGCCACAATCTCGTTGAACGAGGAACTTTGAGCGGCAATGAAGCACTCCCCCAAAGGGGGAGCGGGGAGGGGGCTTTCTGTACGCGGTCGGGCATCGCGTCCTTCATGAAGAAGACGAACGCCGAACCGAGCATCGTGCCCAGCAGAGGGATGAGTAACCCGATGGCTATTGTTTCCATGAATGCAAAGGTACGAAGATTTCTTCAATCCCCGTACCTTTTCCTAAGAATAATTTACTTTGCCGGCTCCCATTTGCAGCGGACAGGCGACACGATGGCACCTTCTACGCTTCAAGGCTCAACATCTCCAGCGTCTATCTGTCGCGCGTCGTCCGTCAAGTCACGGGCCGCACCGTCATCGACTACGTCAACCAGATGCTCATGATGGAGGCCGCCTTCCTGCTGCGCACGTCGAGCCTCAGCATCCAGCAAATCGCCGACCGCCTCCACTTCGCCGACACCCCCTCGCTCAGCAAGTTCTTCCTCCGCATGAAAGGCCTCTCGCCCCGCGAATATCGCAAGAGAGGGTGATGTTCTAAGTGTCATACAGCCACCACCTACGTTTCATCAACAAACTACACACGAGTAATTTGCCAACTACACATGAGTAGTCTGCAAACGACCTCTGAGAACATTGAATGAAGTGCTGCTTACATATAAAAGTAGTACCGCAATGGATAAAAGACAGCCTTTGGCGTTTACCGCGACCGCACGAAGCCCGACTGGACGCTGAGGTTCGAGATCCTCGACGTCTATCCCGGCTCGCGCTACGACGATACCGTCATCGCCGAGCTGTACTTCG
The DNA here is from genome assembly GCA_017483665.1 of Bacteroidaceae bacterium. Classification (GTDB taxonomy): domain Bacteria; phylum Bacteroidota; class Bacteroidia; order Bacteroidales; family Bacteroidaceae; genus Physcousia. The sequence goes on along the minus strand of JAFUVM010000104.1, from coordinate 228 downwards.
ACGGAATCGACGTGCACTAACACGAAAACCCAACGAATCGCTCACGGAATTATCGTGACATTCTGCTCACATCTAATTTTTTGTCACGAGAAAAATACAAAAACAACCTACATACCTACATAATCATGCTTTACGCATTGCCGTTCAAAAGCTTACACAATGTAGGTTGCCTACATTTTTGAAAGTATTCCGCCATTTCACCGATTTTGTTCTAAAACACCTCTGTTT
>JAFUVM010000103.1 GCA_017483665.1 Bacteroidaceae bacterium | reverse complement strand
CTAATAAAAATGAAGTGAAAAGAAACGAATTAGGGTAATTGGAATAATTCCTATACGCCAAGAAGAATACTCCTTCCCTTTCGCGAGCTTATTATTATCATTATTCCAATTCGTTTCCTAATAACAACTTTCCTATTGCCTCTTCGCTGAATAGTTACTGCCGAAATACCCCAATCCGGACCTCTATATATATAATAATGTATAGCGTTAAGTTTGTTTAAGTGTCCGACTCTTGCATTTCCGCCAAAAGTGCCGTACCTTTGTACCCGAAAACAAACAGACCACACCATGCAAGAACCAAAAGGAATGTTCTACGTCGACGGCGAGCCCGCAGCCGCAGCCCAGGCACGGCGCCACGTACTGCACGAGTTTCAGGACCTCGAGTTCTACGACGAAGGCCACCGCTATGTGCTCCACGGCAGACAGCTGCCCTCCGTCACAAACGTGGCACACCGCTTCGTGCGCGAACCCTTCGACGAGCAGAAGCAGGCTGCCCGCTATGCCGAACGCCACGGACAGACACCCGAATACTGGATACAGCAGTGGCGGCAAAACTCCTTCCGCGCCACCACCCTCGGCACCAAGACGCATGCCTACGGCGAAAGCCTCGGCTATCTGAGGGCCGGACTGCCCGAACGCATCTGCCCCTCCATGCAGACACAGTACATGCCCCAGTACCGGTTCCTCGCACCAATACACCCCAAGGAGGAAGCCGTACTCAAGTTCATGAGCGAACTCCCCACCAGCATGCACCTCGTCCTCAACGAAGCAAAAGTCTACAGCGGCAAGAACCCCGACCCCGACCGCAACCTCCGTGAGCAAGTCAGCGGCACCTTCGACATGCTCTACTACTGCGACGGCACCGACGGACAGCCCCAAGGCTTCCACATCCTCGACTACAAGACCAACGCATCCCTCGTCAGCGACTACAACCGTCGCTTCGGACGCATGCTGCTCCCACCGTTCAGCCACCTCACGGAAGAGGACCTCTCCCTCTACACCATACAGCTCTCCCTCTACGCCCTCATGCTCCAGGACATCGGCCTCCCCATCGCCTCCCGCCGCATCGTCTGGCTCTGCGACAGCGAATACAAACTCGTCCCCGTCGATGACCTCACCGAACAGCTCCGCCAAACCCTGTAATACCCCAGCACGACTAAGACCAAGAAATGAAACCACGAATTACACGAATTGAGACAGGAAAAGGAACCACGGATTAAACGGATTAAACTGAATGAAACTAAAAATGAAACCAAGGATTTAACGGATTAAACGGATTTTTATAATTCGTGTAATTCGTTTAATTCGTTGTTAAAAATAAAATCCACAAATCGTTGTTAAGTCCCCCACCTCGTGTGAATCCGTTCAATCCGTAATAAATAAACCCCTTCAAAATCCGTTTAATCCGTTAAATCCGTGGTAAAAAACAATTCGTGTAACGTGGTATAGGTCCCTGTCCAAGTAATAATCAGTTTAAATCTATCATCTGTTTTCAATCCTATGAGTTATAAGTGGATATTCGGTTTCATTGGCATGTACTTCAGCGGTGGCAAGGGCTTCCTGTTCGGGTTTCTCCTTGGCTGGCTCATCGACTCCATGTTCGGGCGGTCCTCAGTGCGGTTCACTTTCCGTCGTACCGCAGCCGACGACTTCGCCGACAGCCAGCAGCAACAGCAGCAGACCTGGCATCCGTACGTCGACGTCACCCTCCAGGAAGCCTATCGCACCCTCGGCATCCCAAGCACCGCAACCGACGAGCAGGTACGCCAGGCGTATCGCCAGTTGGCCCTGCGCTATCATCCCGACCGCGTTGCCAGTCAGGGAGAAGCTGCACGCCAGGCTGCCGAGGAAAACTTCCAGCGCATCACCGAGGCACGCGACATCATCATGCGTGCGCGCGGCGTACAATAATAATAATGTATACCAACCCATCCAACGCAACTAAAAAACATCAAAACCTGTCTTTTAACATCTTTTTTTGCGCCAAACCCCTTAATTTTGCAATAAAGACGAAAAAAAATAGTGAAAAGTTTTGGTGGATATCTAAAAAAGCACTAAATTTGCAGCAGAAAAGTATAACAAAACAACATTAATAACATCAAAAAACAAAAATCTATGAAAAAGAGAATTTTACTCTCCCTGGTGTCATTCTTCGCAATGACAGCAATGTGGGCCTCTCTGACAGATGCTTACCAGATTTATGTGACGGCTGCCGCTAACGGCAAGACAGGTGCAACCGCAGAGCTGACTCTGAACATGAAGAACAAGCATGCTATTGCAACTTGGAGCTGCGAACTCGTTCTCCCCGAAGGCGTTACTTTCGAGAGCGTTGAGGCTACTGGGGGTCGTTATCCCGAGGGCTATAACGCTGAGTTCAACACAGTTACAAACGAAAGTGGTAGCGTAACAATCGTTTGCGAAGGTGAAGATGGTGTTACACTCACAGGTTCTGAAGGTGCTGTTGCAAAGGTAACCGTTAAAATTGCCGCCGATGTTACTCCTGGCAATTACATTGTGAAGATTGTGGAAGCTAAGCTCACCGAGCCCGGCGAACCTGCTTCAATCTACACCAACACCAAGGCTGTTGAATTCCCTTGGATCATCGAGCAGGGCGAAGAACCCGGCATCAAGGGTGACCTGAATGGTGACGGCACTGTTGATATCGCTGACGCAGTAAGTGTTCTTCAGATTATGGCTGAAGGTTCTAACGATTCTGCTGCTGACATCAATGGTGATGGTAACGTCGACATCGCTGACTTCGTTGCTATTCTTCAGATTATGGCAGGTGCATAAATTTTAATTATTAGATTATACGAAACAAAGTTATTAATATTTAAAACTAAACAAAAATGAAAAAGTTTTACATGACAATCGTTGCTATGCTGTGCGGTGCTGCAGCAATGGCACAGACTTGCACAATCTCCGCTGAGGACGTTACTGCTACTGCTGATGGTAAGACTCCCTTCTATCTGGAGTTTACAATTAATGAGAGCGAACCGGGTCTCGTAAATGGTTGCGGTACTGTTATCGAACTTCCTGAGGGCTTTACCGTAAATCAGGTGTGGAATGAAGACGATGAAGAGTGGGCTAATGACCTCGAGGCTCCCGCAGCAAAGTCTGCACACACAGTAATGCTCGTTCAGGCTCCCTCAAATCCCAACAAGTACACTTTGGCTGTTGCTTCAACTGCTGCCACTTTCAGGACATCAACAAAGGTTCTTGCAAGAATTGGTCTCCTCGCAGCTGAGACTATGACTAATGGTGATTATGAAATCGTTGTTGGTCCCACATCTTTCAACAAGGGTACAGTGTCTGTTTATCCTCAGGAAATTTTCAAGGTTAAGGCAACTGTAACTGGTGGTACTGGCATCAATGGCATCAACGCTGCAGACAGCAAGGCTCCCATCTATAACATCGCTGGCCAGCGCGTAAGCAAGGCTCAGAAGGGCGTCTTCATCCAGAACGGTAAGAAGGTTGCTGTGAAGTAAGTCAACTTCCGGCATCACCTTTTAACTAAAGGATAAACCAAGCCTCCGACGGACATCCGCCGGGGGCTTTTTGCTACGTTATAACAAATTATATTCTTTCTTTTCTTGTTATGTGGAAATAATTCGCTATCTTTGCAGTGTATATTTAGAAGAAGCTATTATGACAGTCATTACAGGCAGACAGTTTAGGGCCAATCAGAGCAAATACATCCGAATGGTCCATAAAGGGGAAAGAGTCATTCTCTCCTCAAGAGCGGGTTATGCAGAGCTCACTCCTATTTCTGAAGACGACAAGAAGTTCGACGAATACGTGAACTCCGAGGAATTTCGTCTTGTTGCAGAAAAGGCAAGAAGAGAATTTCATGAAGGAAAAACGCTTCGGTTCAGCAGTGCATCCGCTGCGCAGAAGTGGATGGATGAACTATGAAGTACAGTATTGAGTATTCTTCCGATGTTAAGAGGGTCATAAAGAAGTGGAAGAAGTCCAATCCACTGCTCTTCAAAAAGCTATATGACATCCTTCCGGAGTAGGAGGAACATCCACGAACAGGTGTGGGACATCCTGAACCATTGATTGGCGGGAAAGATATAACATGGTCGCGCCATCTTTCGGCGCACGACAGAATTATCTACGACATTTACGATGATGTTGTGACAGTGCTTGTCATTCAAGTTGGCGGACACTACGGTGACAAATAGATAATAAAACACGAATTGCACGAATTGTTCTGCTGCATAATCTGTAGCTCGATAATTCGTGCAATTCTTCGTTTCGCTCAGGCGCAGGCGGAGCTTGTAATTCGTGGTTAAGGTTGCAATTTCAGACTGACAGCACCTCGTCTCCGCTCCAGCCGTGGCCTAAGTCCCAATGCTCGTCGTAGACGAACTCAAAGTAGGGGAGGTGAAAGTGTTGCTCAATCAGAGCAGTAAGTTGCTCTTTGATAGGCTCAGCCCAATGTCCCACAAGTACGATGAACCTGTCGATGTTCCATGCCACGCGGCCTCGGGGAACCTGTGTGTAGTCTCCCTTGAACTTGGTCTCCTCGTGTTTGGCTTGTGCACGGAAGTACTCTTTGGCCCAAACCTGGCGGTGCAGGTGCGGATAGTTGATGAATGGCAAACCTTTCTCTGCAGCATCTTCAACCATCTTCGGCGTCAGCTCCTGTCGGCAGACGCCGAAGAATGTGTTGTCGGACGGGTCGTACCAGAAGATGCCTATCTGCGGCATCTCGCCATCGAAACGTGCCATGTCAGCCATCTGTGCCTCGTGCAGGTTGTCGGTGAGTTGTGTCATGGGCTTGCAGGTGAATGAGACAGGTGTGTGTTATGCTTCCTCCCACTGCTGGCGGAGCAGCTGTACGGCATTGGTCAGGACTTCCTTGCGGTCGCCTTCGCAGCCGCACTCGAAGCTGACGAAACCGGGATAGCCCAGTTCCTTGAGGGCGCGGAAGCCGTCGCGATAGTCGTCCTTCTCGCCGTCCTCGCCGGGAGTGAGTCGGCGACCGCGGCTTGCGATGTGTACGTGCTGCAGGTATTCCGTGCCGGCTGCCATGAATGCTGCGTAGTCGGAGGTCTCCTCCTTCATGTGCCAGAAGTCGCCCATGCACTTCACGCCCTTGCTGTCGGCATCGCGTGCAATGGCTGCAGCGTCGGCCACCAGTCGCATGTAGAAGCACTCGCCGCGGTTCAGCGGCTCGAGAATCACGGTCGTGTTGTTCTGCACGGCGAACTCGCCCAGCTTGTGCAGCTCTTCGCAGAGGTAGTTGCGTGTGTCCATCGTGTGCGGACGGCAGGGTGTCTGTCCGTTGAAGGCGGGCACCATGATGACGCCGCAGGAGTTGACCTTGCCGGCAGCCTCGATGATTTCGCGCATCGTGGTGTCGAACCTGTCCTTCTGCTCGTCTTCGGCCAGGATGAAGCCGTCGAAGCCGGCACAGATGGCGCCCATGCGGATGTTGCGGCCATTGAGGGCATTGTTTATCTCGTCCACGCGGCCAGCCAAGCCGCGACCGCCTACTTCGAAGCCCGTCACACCGAGGCTTTCGATGAAGTCAAGCTTCTCCTGGAGTGTATCGCCCGGGGTGACACCTTCCTGGAAGCAGAGGTTCAGCTGAGTGTCTGCGCCTTTCTTTGCCTCCTGCTTCGGAGCGCAGGAAGCCAGCAGCGTGGTGGGAGCCAGCGTTGCAGCTGCAGCGCCAGCCATAGAGGTTAATAGGAAATTACGCCTTTTCATGATGTGTTAGTGGTTAGAGGTTAGTGGTTAGAGGTTAGTGGTTAGAGGTTAGTGGTTGGAGGTTAGTGGTTAGTGGTTAGGACGTTAGTGGTTAGAGGGATGTTTGGGAAGATGGGGGCGGAGAATGTGGTATTCTCTAACCCCTAACTTCTAACCTCTAACCACTAACCACAAAAGACTTTACTTCCCCGGTACGGGCACTGTCATCGAAGCCAGGTCGAGCGGGCCGAGTTCGAGCTTCTCGGGCATGAAGTCCTGAGGCGACTGCGTCATCTCGTCCCATGTCACGGTCTGACCGGTGTAGGCTGCTTCGCGTCCCATGATGCCTGCCATGCAGGATGTGGCGTTGTCGGTTGCCTCTTCGTGAGCCGTTCCCTTGCGGATGTGGTTCACCCAGTCTACGTGCTCCAGGGTGTAGGGGTCGTGCTGCTGGAACTCCTGCTTTGCCTTCTCCTCGTCGTACTTCCAGATGACGTTGCCCTCGAGGTCCTTTATCTCGTTTGTCTCGCTGTCCCAGCTGCCTTTGCTGCCCTGGATGAACTCGCTCACTTTGCTGCTGCAGCCGTCAATCTGGCGGCACATCGAGTGCATGTGGATGCCGTTCTCCATGGTGAAGTCGGTGCTGAAGAAGTCGTATTGGTCGCCTGTGACGCGGCGCTGACGCGAGCCGAATGCTGTGGCGGAAACAGGCTTCAGTCCGCTCATCCAGAGGAAGACGTCGATGTTGTGCACGTGCTGCTCGATGATGTGGTCGCCCGAGAGCCACTTCCAGTTCACCCAGTCGCGGATGTTCCACTCCATGTCGCTCCATCCTTCTTCGCGCTGGCGGTACCAGAGCATGCCTTGGTTCCAGTAGACGTTGCCGCCGGTAATCTCGCCGATGAGTCCGGCCTGAATCTGCTTGTTGGCTTCTACGTAGCGACGTTCGTGGTGGCGCTGTGTGCCGACCACAACGCTCAAGCCCTTTGCCTGAGCCTGCTTTGCCGTTGCCATGACGGAGCGATAGCCCTTGGCATCAACGGCGATGGGCTTCTCGAGGAAAGAGTGTACGCCCTTCTCTGTGGCATACTTGAACATCTCGGGACGGAAGACGGGCGGTGTGGTGAGGATGACCATGTCGACGCCCGAGTCAATCACCTGCTTGTAGGCATCGAAGCCGACGAAGCACTTGTCCTCGGGTACTTCCTGTCCGCGCTCGTTCTTCAGACGTTCGCGCACGTCGTTCAGGCGGTCGGCGAAGACGTCGCCCAGGGCAACCACGGTGATGCCGTCGGCAGCATCCAGCAGGTTGATGATGGCACCGCTGCCGCGACCGCCGCAGCCTACGAGTCCAACCTTCAGTTCGCGTCCGTCGATGGCCTTGTCGGGAAGTTCGGGTACATAGTATTCGCCCTCCTTCTTGAGGGGTGTGAGTTTGTTGCCTGAGCCGGAGCAGCTGGCAAACAGTGCTGGTGCAGCCACTGCTGCTGCACCGACGGTAGCGGCGCCAGCAAGGAAGCTGCGCCTACTCATTGATTGTTCTTTCATAATTCAGTTTTGGTTTTATGGTTGTTTTCTTTGGTTTATTTCCTAGTCTTTCTAGTCTTTCTAGTCTTTCTAGTTTTACTAGTTATACTAGTTCTTCCCGATTTCTGCTTCGCAGACCACGCGGAAGCCGATGCCTTTGATGTCGCTCAGCCACCAGATGCTCTTCGGGTTCTGCGGGTCGGTCTTGAGCCAGGCTTCGTAGTCGCTGTGGCGTCGGGCGGCACAACGCAGTTCGCTGGCATCGTCGTTGTAGCAGCCGCCGCGCACCACATAGTCTGTGCCCGAGGCGGGACCTTGCGGGTCGACGGCAGCGGAGCCTGCCTTCTCGTAGGCATCCTCGGCATACCAGTCCTGACAGTACTCCATCACGTTGCCCAGCATGTTGCGCAGGCCGAAGGGATTGGCTGCGACGCGCGAAGGCTCCTGTGTGCGGTTCCTGCTGTTGAGAGCGTATATGGCGTAGCGGTTGATGGTCGTGGTGTCTGTGCCGAAGATGCTGTTCCACAGTCCTTCGCTGGAGTATGCAGAGGGTTTCCCTTCGAAGAAGTAGGGTGTCTCTGTGCCTCCGCGAGCCGCGTATTCCCATTCGGCTTCCGTCGGCAAGCGGTAGTGTCGGCCCGTCTTCAGGCTGAGCCATTGGCAGAAGGTCTCGGCGGCATAGTGCGTCATGGTGATGGCCGGGCGGCTACCCATGCCCCATCCCTGGTCGGGCATGCCGAAGGGTGGGGTAGGACCGGACACGGCATCGACGTCAGGCCTGCTGTTGTTGGCATATATCTTCTCGGGCGGCGTGCGACCTTCCGACATTGTCTCGACGTAGAACGCCCAGTACTGGTCCCAAGTCACCTCCATTTCGCCCATGAAGAAAGGCGAGACGGTGACCTCGTGGGCAGGATATTCGTCCGGACGGCTGAACTTGTCGCCCTTCTGACTGCCCATCGTGAACTTGCCTCCCGGCACAGCTATCATGCTGATGGCGGCGCGTGTGCCCGGTATGGTCTCGATGAAGCTTGTGAAGGATGTCACCGAGGCAGGCTCCGTATAGACCGGACCTGTGGTGTCGACCGGGGCGCTGGTCATCTTTTCGTGCTTGTAGCCGGGCAGGAAGTGACCTGCATCCAGGTGGCAGCTCACGCATTGCAGTCCCAGCTTCTCCTCGTTCTCCTCGTAGTAGAGGTGTGCGGCCACACCGTCGTCCGAGAGTCCTTGCGGGAAGATGTTCGTGTGGCACTTCTTGCACGACTCGTTGTAGACGATGCGCGGTGCATATTCCACTGTGCGTTTGCTCTCCCAGTCGAAGTCCTCTTTGTCGTGCGTCAGGTACATCCACACGTCGCGCAGTCCGGTTGTGGCCTTTGCCCAGTAGTAGTGAGCCGTCCCTTCCGGCGGCAGGTGGCAGGCGGCGCAATCCGTCTGCACGCCGCTCTCGCCTGCGAAGTGCGGGCTTTGCTTCCAGCTTGTCTCTGCGTCGGGGTGTACGTGGCAGGCTGCACACGACTCGTTGGTTGAGGTGACGTTACTGGTATAGAGTGCTGCCAGCACCAGGACGATGCCGAAGCACATGCCGCCAAGCACGGCAAGGGTATAGTGTCTGTTTGTCATTTATCAGCTTTTACCATTTTTAGTTCTCCCGGAATCTTCACCAGCTTCTTGCCCTGGGCACGCTTCACGGCGTTGTAGCCAAGGAACTTCAGCTGATAGGTGGAGTCGGAGGTCTGCGTCAGCGAGAGCTTCTGATCCTCGCTTCCCAGGTCGTTGGCTATGGTCACGGTGGCGTGCTCGTCGTCCTTGATGTCGAAGCCCACTACGTACCACACGCCATAGATGCTGCCGCCCAGGAATCCGTTCATCGGCCCGAAAGCCTCCAGCCCCGGCACCTCGACGCTCTCCTCGTAGAGGTCGAGCACCAGATTGATTTTCTCTTCTGGGCAAAGCAGATTCAGCTTCCAGGGTTGTTTGCCGAGAACGCCTGTAAAGATGCCCAACATTACAGCAATTGTTGCCCTTCTTCTCATGTGAAGTTTTCTGTTTATACGTTTATCGTCGTAAACTCCTACAAAGTTAGCGAAAAAAACGTTAACTTGTAGCGCAAACACCATACATTTATATATAAAAAGCACGAAACGTTTCCTTTTTAACATAAATTGTTGTATCTTTGCGCCCGAATTAGAGGAAACAAGGCTTGTTCATGAAAGAAAGCATAATGACTCCCGACTTCATCTTCGAAAGTAGTTGGGAGGTTTGTAATAAGGTGGGCGGTATCTATACGGTATTGTCCACACGTGCTAAGACGCTCCAAGAGCAATTTCCCGACAAGGTGGTGTTCATCGGCCCCGACCTGTGGCAGGGGAAGGAGAACCCCCTCTTCGCGGAGGACACAAAGATGTGGCGCCCCTGGGTGAAGAAGGCAGCCGAGGCCGGGCTTCACGTCCGCGTCGGACGCTGGAACATCCCCGGCCAGCCCTGCGTCGTACTGGTTGACTACCAGCCGTACTTTGCAAGGAAGAACGAGCTCTACGGAGCCGCATGGAGCGACTTCGGCGTGGACAGCCTCCATGCCTACGGCGACTACGACGAGTCCAGCATGTTCAGCTACGCCGCGGCTCTTGTCGTAGAAAGCTTCTACCGTGCAAAGCTCAGCAGCAAGAAAAAGGTCGTCTATCAGGCTCACGAATGGATGACAGCCCTCGGCGTGCTCTACATCAGCAAGTACGTGCCCGAGATAGCCACCATCTTCACCACGCATGCCACGAGCATCGGCCGCAGCATTGCCGGCAACGGCAAGCCCCTCTACGAGTACCTTTGGGCGTACAACGGCACACAGATGGCAGGCGAGCTCAACATGGAGGCCAAGCACAGCGTGGAGCGGCAGGCAGCGCACTGTGTGGACTGCTTCACCACGGTGAGCGACGTTACCGGCCGCGAATGTGCCGAGCTGCTCGACAAGCCTTGCGACGTGATACTCCCCAACGGCTTCGAGGCAGACTTTGTGCCCGCCGGCACAGCCTTCAACAAGCGTCGCAACGAGGCACGTGCCAGGATACTGCAAGTGGCAAACGCCCTGACCGGCGCCACATTTTCCGACGACACACTCATCGTTGCCACCAGCGGACGCTATGAATACCGCAACAAAGGCATCGACGTCTTCCTGGAGGCAGCCTATCGCAGCCTCTACGATAACAACTTAGAGCGCCCCGTGCTGATGCTCATTCAGGTGCCGGCCTGGGTGGAAAGCCCTCGCACCGACCTGCAGGAACGTCTTGCTCTGGGCGGAACTTTCGACACAGCTCTGCCCAATCCTGTCATCACTCACAACCTGCATGAAGCATGGAACGACCCTGTGCTGTGCTTCCTGAACTCGCATGGCATGAGGAACGACGTGCATAGCCGCGTGAAGGTCATCTTCGTGCCCTGCTATCTGGACGGCAACGACGGCATCTTCCAGAAGCCGTACTACGACCTCCTCATCGGCGACGACCTGGCAGCATACCCTTCCTACTACGAGCCTTGGGGCTATACGCCGCTCGAGGCCGTTGCGTTCCATGTGCCCTGCGTCACCACTTCGCTCAGCGGCTTCGGTGCCTGGGCAAACGCTGTCATCGGGCGCGACAGCAAGATAGAGGACGGTGTGGAAGTCATTCCGCGCAACGACTACAACGCCCAGGACGTGGCCGAACAGCTCAGCAACATCGTTGCACGCTATGCCGCCTTCGGCAAGAAGGATGCCGACAAAGCCCGCCGCAATGCTGCAAAGCTGGCGGAAAAGGCATTGTGGAAGCACTTCATCGCCTATTACCACGACGCCTACGACATCGCCCTGCGAAAAGCAAAAGAGAGAAGATAAACCATAGGACCTATAAGACCTATATGTCCTATAAGACCCATAATAATAAAATATGTAATATGAAGATTAAAGCAAGTAACGCAAACCATCCCTGCTGGAAGCCGGTCATCGTCAAGAGCAACATGCCTGCCGAGCTTAGCAAACTCGAAGAACTCGCCCGTAACATGTGGTGGGTATGGAACTATGAAGCTCGCGACCTGTTCCGCGACATCGATCCTACGCTCTACCGCGAGGCAAAGCACAACCCCGTGCTCCTTCTGGAGCGCCTCTCCTTTACCCGCAAGGAAGAAATCATAAAGGACAAAGCCCTCATGAAGCGCATCGACGAGGTCTACAAGAAGTTCCGTAAGTACATGGACGTCGAGCCCGACCGTACACGTCCGTCGGTAGCCTACTTCTGCATGGAGTACGGCATCCACTCCGCCCTGAAGATCTACAGCGGCGGCCTGGGCATGCTGGCCGGCGACTACGTGAAGGAAGCATCCGACTCGAACGTCGACATGTGCGCCGTCGGCTTCCTCTATCGCTATGGCTACTTCACCCAAAGCCTTGCCATGGACGGACAGCAGATTGCCAACTACGAGGCACAGAACTTCGGCGCGCTGCCCATAGAACAGCAGAAGAACGAGGACGGCACGCCGATGGTCATCGACGTTCCCTACCTGAACTTCCACGTTCATGCTTACGTCTGGCGCGTCAATGTGGGTCGCGTGAAGCTCTATCTGCTGGACACCGACAACGAGATGAACTCCGAGTTCGACCGCAGCATCACCCACGCCCTCTATGGCGGCGACTGGGAGAACCGTCTGAAGCAGGAAATCCTGCTTGGCATCGGCGGCATGCTGATGCTCAAGAAGCTCGGCATCAAGAAGGACATCTACCATTGCAACGAGGGTCATGCCGCGCTGTGCAACCTGCAGCGCCTCTGCGACTACATCGACGAGGGTCTGACGTTCAACCAGGCTCTTGAGCTGGTACGTGCCTCGTCGCTCTATACAGTCCACACCCCCGTGCCTGCAGGCCACGACTATTTCGAGGAAAGTCTGTTCGGTAAGTACATGGGCGGCTATCCCGAAAGGCTCGGCATCACTTGGGACGAGTTCATAGGCATGGGCCGTACGAACCCCGACGACCACGGCGAGAAGTTCTGCATGAGCACCTTCGCCTGCAACACCTGCCAGGAAGTCAACGGCGTGAGCTGGCTGCACGGCGAGGTCAGCAAGAAGATGTTCAACAACATCTGGTCGGGCTACTATCCCGAGGAAAGCCATGTGGGCTACGTCACCAACGGCGTCCACTTCCCCACGTGGTGCTCTACGGAGTGGCGAAAGATTTATGCCAAGTACCTCGACGCAAGTCACATGAGCGACCAGTCGAACGAAGAGATCTGGCACGGCATTTACAACTGTCCCGACGAAGAGATATGGAAGGCTCGTCAGGTCATGAAAGAGAAGCTTTTCAAATACGTCGGCGAACAGTACACCGAGACGTGGCTGAAGAATCAGGGCGACCCGCAGCGCGTGGTGAAGCTCCTCGAGAACTTCAACCCCAATGCTCTGGTCATCGGCTTCTGCCGCCGTTTCGCTACCTACAAGCGTGCTCACCTGCTCTTCACCGACCTGGAGCGCCTCAGCAAAATCGTGAACAACCCCGACCGTCCGGTCATCTTCCTGTTTGCCGGCAAGGCACATCCTGCCGACGGAGCCGGTCAGGGACTCATCAAGAAGATTTATGAGATATCGCAGCGTGCAGAGTTCCAGGCAAAGGTTATCTTTGTGGAGGACTACGACTTCCTGCTGGCCCGCCGTCTCGTGAGCGGTGTCGACATCTGGATGAACACCCCGACACGTCCCCTCGAGGCAAGTGGCACCAGCGGCGAGAAGGCTTTGATGAACGGTATCGTCAACCTCAGCGTGAAGGACGGCTGGTGGCTCGAAGGCTATCGCGAGGGCGCCGGATGGGCTCTCACCGAGAAGCGTACATACCAGAACCAGGAGTATCAGGACCGCCTCGACGCAGCAACTATCTATTCCCTCTTGGAGGACGAAATCATTCCTCTGTACTACGACAGGGACAAGAATGGCATTTCGAAGGGTTGGATAAAGGTCATCAAGAACTCCATCGCACAGATTGCTCCGCACTACACCATGAAGCGCCAGCTCGACGACTACTACAACAAGTTCTACAACAAGATGCGCGACCGCTTCCAAAAGCTACAGGCCAACGACTGCCGCCTTGCAAAGGAGATTGTGCTGTGGAAGGAAATCGTAGCAGAACGCTGGGACGACATCAAGGTGGTCAGCATGAAGAAGGAGGAAGACCTCATCAATGGTGTAATCGAGGCAGGCCGTAAGTACGACATCGAGATTGTCGTGGACGAGGCAGGCCTGGACGATGCCATCGGTCTGGAGCTGGTTACGCTCTACACCGACACGGAGGGCAAGGACCACGTCTCGCACGTCGATTCCTTCACCATGACTAAGCGCGAGGGCAACCTGTACACCTTCAACGCTACCCATTGCCTCGACAATGCCGGCAGCTTCAAGGTTTGCTACCGTATATTCCCGAAGAACGACAACCTGCCTCACCGTCAGGACTTCTGCTACGTGAAGTGGTTCATGTAGCAGGTTACAAGCGTCACTACGTCGACTTGCTGCGTATCGGCGTGCCAATCATGATGGGGCAGATGAGCACCATCCTGATGGGGTTCGCCGATACGCTTATGGTAGGACGTTACGGCACAAGCGAGCTGGCGGCTGCCGGCTTTGTGAACAATGCCTTCGGACTGCTCATCATCGGAGGCATGGGCTTCTCCTATGGGCTGACCCCCATTGTGGGTGCCTTGATGGGAGAGGGTAGGGAGCATGCCGTGGCGGGCAAGCTGAAGAACGGTCTGCTGGCTTGCCTGATGGTAGGCCTGTTGCTGATGCTGCTGGCAGGCGTTCTGCTGGCGGCGCTGCCCTGGCTCGGATTGCCCGGAGAGTTGTTGCCGCTGATGCGGCCCTACCTGTTTGTATTGCTGCTGAGCCTGTTGCCTCAGATGGTTTTCAATGCCTACAAGCAGTTCAGCGACGCCATTCAGGACACCACCACCCCGATGTGGATTATGCTTGCCTCCAATGTGTTCAACGTTGTCGGCAACGCTCTGCTCATCTTTGGCCTGTGCGGATTTCCCGAGATGGGCTTGCTGGGGGCAGGTCTGGCTACGCTCCTGAGCCGAGTGGTGCAGTTGGCTCTGATGATGGGCGTGTTCCATCTGACGAGGCACTACGAGCTCTATCGCCGGGACTTCCCTGCGTCGTCCGTTTCCCGTGCCGACCAGCGGGAACTGCACCGCCTGGGCTGGCCCGTAGCGTTTCAGCTCGGGATGGAGGCCGCCTCGTTCAGCTTCAGCGCCATCTATGTGGGCTGGCTCGGCGCAAAGGCTTTGGCGGCACATCAGGTGATGATTATCATCAGCCAGTTCTTCTTCATGCTTTACTACGGAATGTCGGCAGCTGTGGCCGTCAAGGTGAGCTTTTATCGCGGAGAAGGCTTGCTGGGGCAGACCCGGCAGGTCGCCTTTGCCGGACTGCACCTGTGCTGGCTCATAGCGTTCGGCCTGGGCATCCCTCTGTTTCTGCTGCGCGGAGTGGCAGGCATGCTCTTCACCGGCGATGCCGAAGTCGTCAGCCTCGTGGCTGCGATAACCATTCCTTTCCTCATCTTCCAGTTTGGCGACTCCCTGCAAAGCACGTATGCCAATGCGCTTCGGGGCATGGCACGGGTGAAGGCGATGGCCTGGATAGCCTTCTTTGCCTATGTCGTTGTCTCCTTGCCGCTGGGCTACATCTTCGGCTTCGTCTGCCGTTGGGGACTCGTAGGCATCTGGATGGCCTTCCCCTTTGGCTTGACAACAGCCGGACTACTTTATTTCCGGGAGTTCAGACGAAGCACCAAGCGGGCGTCTGCTCCGAACTGTCCGATTGTCCGGAAAACGCTGTGACCCCCGATTACCACTATGAAATACGAACTGACAGCCATAGCAAAGATAAGGACCGACTTCCCTACGAAGTTCGGTGTGCCGCGTCAGAGCGGACTGGTCAAAGGGCTGAAGGGCCGGATTGTCTTCGAGCCAGAGTTCCGCGACCCGGAGGCTTTGCGCGGACTGGAAGGCTTCAGCCACATCTGGCTGCTTTGGGATTTCAGCGAAGCACGAAAAGGTTCCTCTAAATCTCCCCTTAAAGGTGAGACTTCCTTCGCTGAGGGGGAAGGCCGGGGAGGGTCTTTCCGTCCGACGGTTCGCCCGCCGCGACTGGGCGGCAACCGCCGTATGGGAGTGTGGGCCACGCGCAGTCCTTTCCGTCCCAACAGCATCGGACTCTCGTCGGTCCGCATCGTTGGCATCCACTTGCACACCCCCGACGGTCCGGTCATCGAGGTGGAGGGAGCCGACCTGATGGACGGCACGCCCATCTTCGACATCAAACCTTACCTGCCCTTCACGGACTGTCACCCCGAAGCCCGCGGCGGTTTTGCCGAAGAGCAGAACCGTGAGCAGAAGCCGCTCGGGGTCAGTCTCTCCGATGAGTTGCAGGCGGCCTTCGATGCCGAGCGGGTCGAGGCCCTTCGCGGCATACTGAGTGCCGACCCGCGCCCGCATTATCACGACGATGCCGCCCGCGTCTATGCGATGGAGTTTGCGGGACGGGAAGTGAAGTTCCGCGTCGTGAACGACGAAGTGCAGGCCTGGCTTGCAGGAGAAGACAGACCGTAAACTCCTACGCCGCAGGAAATAAACTTCCCCGCCTCGCAAGAACAATTTCTTCGCTTCGCAAGAACAACTTCCCCGCAACGCAAGAACATTTTCCTCGTGTCGCAAGAACAATTTCCCCGCAACGTTATAACAAATCCTCCGCTGCTCGCGATAAAACTATTTCAAAGGCTTGGAAATATATTTTAGTGGCTCTGAAATATATTTCCAAGCCTTTGAAATATATTTCCGTGCCACTGAAAAAGTTTTTCCCCGTGGGGAGAAGAATTTGTTCCCACGGGGAAAAGAAGTTTTGTCCTCAAAGAGAGGATTTTGTATCCTCAGAGCGAAGGTTCTGACTGCTCAGAGCGAAGACTTTGTTTGCTCAGAGCGAAGGCATTGTCCCCTCAGAGCGAAGGCATTGTCCCCTCAGAGTGAAGACTTTGTCTGCTCGAGATACTGCTTGTAGAGGGGTTCGACGAGCTGCAGCTTCTCGCCCGGGCGGGTCTCGAAGAACGTGCCGCCGTAGTAGAAGCAGGCGTAGCCGCCGGAGACGATGCCCCAGCGACAGGCTTCCTGCAGGTCGAGCTGCTGGCGGCCTTCGCGCTTCTGCCAGCACAGCGAGGCAATCACGCCGCCGGCGAAGTTGTCGCCGCAACCGGTGCTGTCGCCTTTGTGTCCGCGCATGATCTCGGCTGTCACGGCCTCGGACACAGGCAGCTTCGTGAGCGGAAGCTCGCCGAACGTTCCGCCCGCGGCACAGAGATAGACGTCGCGCGAGCCGTTGGTGACGAGCACGGCCTTCGTGTCCAGCTGCATGAAGAACTGCACGGCCTGCGGGATGTCCGTTTGTCCGCTCAGCCTAAGCGCTTCCTCCTTGTCCACGATGAGCAGGTCCGTCTGCCTGTAGCTCTCGTCGCTGCTGCCCAGGGGCCAGCGTGCATGGGGGTTCTTGCGCTCGTTCAGGGAGTCGTACACCGTGTTGACGACGGTCAGAGCGCCTTGCTGTTTGGCTTTCGGGAGCATCGTGTCGAGTGCCTCGTGAATGGGCGGCACGATGGCGGTCCCGCCGAAGACGCAGATGTCGGCGCGGTAGAAGTCGTCGTCCGGCTCTTGGGGCAGGTAGTGCCACGATGCGCCGATGGTGTTCACGAAGGTGCGTTCGCCATGTCCGCCGTCGTAGTTCGGGTCGGAGAGGACAACGGTGGAGGCAGTCTCGGCTCCCGGCTCGATGCGGTAGTGGCTGAGGTTGACGGGCGTACGGCTAAGTGCTTCGTGCAGATGACTGCCCACCTCGTCGTCGCCCTGGCAGCCGTAGAAGCGCACCTCGGCAGCGTCGCCCGTGAGCTGGGCTGCGTGGATGAGCGCCACGATGCACGGGCCGCCGATGTTCTCCTTGTCGGCCTGTCTGCCGCCCGTCAGGGAGGGTAGCAGAGAGGCGAACTTCCTGCCGGCGAAGCGTTCCAGTTCTTCCTCGAACTCCAGCTTGCCGGGCCAGAGTCCGCCGTCGCCCGGCTTGCGGCTCATGAGCGAGGTGAAGGCTTCCGACGAGAAGTCGATGTGGTCGTAGATGCGGTCCACCAGACAGCATCCCACGCCTGCTACGATGACTTTGCGTTCCATGGTTCGGGTGTTTTAGCAGAGGAACTTCGTGTAGTCGGAACACAGCAGATGCAGCGGCTCCTCGTCCTCGATGATGTCGGGGAAGCGTCCTATCTGTTCGTAGAAGCGGTTGTCGGTCGTGTCGTCGTTGCATTGGCTCACCTCGCCCACCATGACGGTGCCCGTTCCCGGCTCGCCGTAGAAGCGATGGTAAAGGTACTGAGTCATGCACATGCTCTGTCCGGGCGTGAGGATAATCTTGCCGCCGGGCTCCACGACGTGCTCCAGTCCGTCGATGAGCACGTGTACCGGCGTGTCGGCGAACTGCTCCTTCTCGTCGGCGTTGTACAGCTCGATGGCCAGGTTGCCGCCGCCTCGGTTGATGATGTCCTCCATTTTCGACCAATGGAAGTGCATCGGTGTCTCCTGATTCTCCTGCACAATCATGATTTTCTCTGCGTAGGGCTTCTTGTCCACGCCGTATTTGCCGTTGCGAAGGGTGAAGAGGAAGAGTCCGCGCTGCAGGAAGTTGCCCGAGCCGAAGTCCGTGATGTCCCATCCCAGCATGCGCTCGGTGATGTAGCCCACGCGGTCGCGGTTCTGCTTCCAGTCTGCAAGGCTCCAGTTTGCCCACTCGGGCAGTACGAACTGACGTGAAGCCAGGAATGCCTCGGCATCCCGGATAATCTGATTGATTTCGCTCCGTTTCATAGTATTACGATGTTTGATGGGTTAATAATATAGTGTGTTTTAGTTTTTTTCATCGTATGAAGAGCATCTCGCGGTACTTGGGCAGAGGCCAGAGCTCGTCGTCGACGATGAGTTCCAGATGGTCGACGTGGTAACGTATCTTCTCGATGAGTGGTGCCACGGTGTCGTGGTAGGCGATGGCCTTCTCGCGTTCGTCCTGGATGCGGTTTGCTACGCGCCGGGCCTCAATGAGCTGTTCCACGTTCTCGATGATGAAGGCGTTGTGCTCGCTCATCTGTTCGATGAGTCGCAGGTTGGTGCGGTTCAGGCGTTCGGCTGTCTCGGCAGGGAAGATTTCCATCGTCTTGTGCACGTTGTCGATGAGCTGGCTCTGGTAGCGCGTGCTGGTGGGGATGATGTGGTTCATGCAGAGGTCGCCGAAGATGCGTGCCTCGATCTGTATCTTCTTGGTGTAGGTCTCCAGCTTTATCTCGTTGCGTGCCACCAGCTCGCCAGGCCGCATCACATTCATGCGGGCGAACATCTCCACGGTATCGGGCGCGAGGTACTGGTCCAGGATGATGGGGGCGCTGGTCTCTACGTTCAGTCCGCGGCGGGCAGCCTCCTGCTTCCATGCCTCGCTGTAGCCGTTGCCGTCGAAGCGGATGGGCTTGCAGGTCTTGATGTCCTCGCGGACGATGTGCAGGATAGCCTTCATGGGTTCCGTTCCCTGGGCAATGAGGGCGTCGACGCGCACCTTGAAGTCGGTCAGCGCCTCGGCCATAGCTGTGTTGAGCACAATCATGGCGGCTGCACAGTTCTGCTGGCTGCCGACGGCGCGGAACTCGAAGCGGTTGCCCGTGAAGGCGAAGGGCGAGGTGCGGTTGCGGTCGGTGTCGTCCTGCATGAGCTCCGGTATCTGCGGGATGTCGAGGCTGAGCGAAAGCCTCTCTCCGACTCTTTCCAAAGGAGACGGAGCCTCGGCGTCGAGATTCACCCCGCCTTCGGAGAGGAAGGGGGAGTCCGTTGTCTCCAGTTGGTCGAGCAGTTCGCCAAGCGTCTTGCCCAGGAAGCTCGACACGATGGCTGGCGGTGCCTCGGATGCGCCCAGGCGGTGCACGTTGGTGGCACTGATGATGGAAGCTTTCATGAGACCGTTGTGACGATAAACGGCCATGAGCGACTCGACGATGAAGGTGACGAAGCGCAGGTTGTCGAGCGGCGTCTTGCCGGGGCCGTGCAGCAGCACGCCGGTGTTCGTAGCGAGGCTCCAGTTGCAATGCTTGCCGCTGCCGTTGATGCCGGCAAAGGGCTTCTCGTGGAGCAGACAGCGGAAGCCGTGCTTGCGTGCCGTGCGCTTCATCAGACTCATGATGAGCATGTTGTGGTCCACTGCAAGGTTCGTCTCCTCGTAGATGGGAGCGAGCTCAAACTGATTGGGCGCCACCTCGTTGTGCCGCGTCTTGCAGGGGATGCCCAGCTCCAGCGCCTGTATCTCCAGGTCCTTCATGAAGGCTGCCACACGCATGGGAATGGAGCCCAGGTAGTGGTCGTCCATCTGTTGGTTCTTGGCGCTGTCGTGTCCGAGCAGCGTACGCCCGGTCATGAGCAGGTCGGGGCGTGCGGCATAGAGACCTTCGTCCACGAGGAAGTACTCCTGCTCCCAGCCGAGGTTGCTGATGACCTTCGTGACGTCGGGGTAGAAGTATTGTGCAACGGCTGTGGCTGCCTTGTCTACAGCCTTGAGCGCCTTCTTGAGCGGAGCCTTGTAGTCGAGTGCTTCGCCTGTATAGGAGATGAAGATGGTGGGAATCATCAGCGTATCGCCAATGACGAAGACGGGACTTGCAGGGTCCCATGCCGAGTAACCGCGGGCCTCGAACGTGGAGCGTATGCCGCCGCTGGGGAATGAGCTGGCATCGGGCTCCTGCTGTACAAGCTGTTTGCCCGTGAACTCTTCCACCATGCCGCCCTTGCCATCGTGCTCCACGAAGCCATCGTGCTTCTCGGCGGTGCCTTCCGTCAGGGGCTGGAACCAGTGTGTGCAGTGCGTCACGCCGAGCTCCATCGCCCATTTCTTCA
Source organism: Bacteroidaceae bacterium (assembly GCA_017483665.1). Taxonomy (GTDB): domain Bacteria; phylum Bacteroidota; class Bacteroidia; order Bacteroidales; family Bacteroidaceae; genus Physcousia. Next base: position 17,644 of record JAFUVM010000103.1, on the reverse strand, counting down.
TGCCTGCGGCCACGGCATCGGCTGTCGCCATGTCGAGAACGGCACTGCCGTCTATCACGTCGCACATCTTCTTGTAGACCTCGGCGGGCAGGTATTTCTGCATCTTCTGCCGGGTGAAGACGTATTTGGCGAAGAACTCGCTGGGGCGTTCCTCGCGGTTTGGCACTTCGACGGGCTTCTTCTTGAAGGCTTCGCCCACTATCTGGAATCTGAGTATGCTGGACATCTGCTTTATTTACTGTTTGATGATTTACTGTTTACTGTTTTCGTTATAACGTTATTTCGTTATCTCGACCTTTTGTTAGCGCGGCATAACGAAGTCAATCTCTGTCGATGAACCGCCGGGTGAGCGGCGCGTAGGCGTCGATGCGGCGGTCGCGCAGGAAGGGCCACCACTGGCGGACGGTCTCGGTGCGCTGCAGGTCGACTTCCACAACGGCTGTCTCTTCCTTCTCGGCGCTTGCCCTGTAGAGCAGTTCGCCCTGCTGTCCGGCCACGAAGCTGCTGCCCCAGAACTGTATGCCGCCTGTTGCACCGCTCGGATCGGGCTCGAAGCCGACACGGTTGACGCTGACGACAGGGATGCCGTTGGCGATGGCGTGACTGCGCTGGATGGTGGTCCAGGCATCGCGCTGCCTTTGCTGTTCCTCCGGCGTGTCGGTGCTTTCGTAGCCGATGGCAGTGGGGTAGACGAGGATGTCTGCTCCCTGCAGGGCCATGAGGCGTGCGCCTTCGGGGTACCACTGGTCCCAGCAGACCTGTACGCCGATTCGTCCCAGGCTGGTCTGAATGGGGTGGAAGCCGAGGTCACCGGGCGTGAAGTAGAATTTCTCGTAGTATGCGGGGTCGTCGGGGATGTGCATCTTGCGGTGCATGCCGCGGATGGTGCCGTCAGCCTCAAAGACGACAGCAGTGTTGTGGTAGAGGCCTGCTGTGCGACGTTCGAAGAGACTGGTGACGAGCACGATGCGGTTGTCCCTTGCCGCCTTCGCGTAGAACTCTGTTGCCTCGCCCGGAATGGGGAGGGCGTAGCGGAAGTTGTCGGTGTTCTCCGTTTGGCAGAAGTAGGGGCTGTCGTGCAGTTCTTGCAGCACGACGAGCTGTGCGCCCTGTCCGGCAAGCTTGGTGATGCTTGCAGCGAGTTTCTCTCTGTTTTCTGCGATGCTGGCTGTGCAGCTTTGTTGTATGATACCTATTTTCATCTTTTAGTCTTTCATTTTCATTTCCATGCCGGGAACTGCATCGTGCAGCAGTGCAGGCTGCCGTGCTGTATGATGAGCGGGCGGCAGTCGATGCCTACGATGTCGCGCCCGGGGAAGGCCTCGCGCAGACGTTCTTTGGCCTGGTTGTCGAGGTCGGGCGTGCCGTAGGTGGGCATGAGGACGGCTCCGTTGGTGACGAGGAAGTTGGCGTAGGTGGCAGGCAGACGGGTGCCGTCTTCGTCGTAGGCTGCCTTTGCCATTGGCAGCGGGATGAGGCGGTAGGGCTTGCCTTCTGCGGTTCGGAACGTGCGGAGCTGCGCTTCCATGAGTCGGAGCTCGTCGTAATGTTCGTCGGCAGCGTCTGTGCATTGGACGTAGGCAATCGTGTCGTCGGGACAGAAGCGGGCCAGTGTGTCGATGTGGCTATCGGTGTCGTCGCCGGCAAGGTAGCCGTGGTCGAGCCAAAGGATGCGTTTAGCGTGGAGCGTCCTGAGCAGCCGGGCTTCAATCTGTTCCTGTGTGAGCGGCTGGTTGCGGTGTGGAGCAAGCAGGCACTGGCTGGTGGTGAGGATGGTGCCCTGCCCGTCGCTCTCGATGCTGCCGCCTTCCAGCACGAAGTCAAGGTGGTTCTCATAGTGCCCTTTCGGGATGCCTTGCTCTGCCATGCGGCGACAGATGCGGTTGTCCTGCTCTGCGGGGAACTTCTCGCCCCAGCCGTTGAAGCAGAAGTCGAGCAGATGCGGTCCGTCGGGTGCAAGCAGGGTGATGAAACCGTGGTCGCGGGCCCAGGTGTCGTCGGTGGGTGCCTGGCAGAAGGTTGTTTGCCGCAGGCCTTCGGCAGAGAGGTGTCCCTCGAGGAGTGCGCGGACATGTTCGGGCTCGGGCGATATAATAATAAGATGTACGCGCGCGAAGAGTTCCCTTGCCATGTCGATGTAGCAGCGTGTCACTTCGGCCAGTATGGGCTGCCAGTCGGTAGCGGCATGCGGCCACGTCAGCTGTACGGCACATTGCTCGTGCCATTCTGCCGGCAAAACATGGTTCGTTGTCTCTAACAGTTCAGAGTTCATATTCGGACTGCTGTTTCGAAGGTACAAAGGTACGAAGAAAAGATTAAAGATTAAAGATTAGGGATTAAAGAATTAAGTAAAAAGGCAAAAACAGCACGAAAGGAAATAATTTTTCACTTTTCACTTTTCATTTATCAATTTTAATTGTATCTTAGCGGCACAATTAAGCGTTATACGTATGAGCGTGAGAGTTCAAGATGTCATCGACGCCCTTGAAGATTTCGCGCCTCTGCCCCTGCAGGAGAGCTATGATAATGCCGGCTTGCAGACGGGATTGACGGAGGCGGAAGTATCAGGGGCTTTATTGTGTCTGGATGTCACTGAGGAAGTGATACGCGAGGCACTGGAGCTGGGGTGCAACATGATAGTGTCGCACCATCCCCTCATCTTCCACGGGCTGAAACAGTTGGTGGACGGGAATGCCGTGCAGCGCTGTGTGCGCCTGGCTTTGCAGAACGACATTGCCATCTATTCCGCCCACACGAACCTGGATGCAGCCGTCGACGGCGTCAACTACATGATGGCCGAGCGGCTGGGCCTGGTGGATGTCGTGCTGTTGCAGCCTCGCCAAGTGTCGGTAGGCATAGGCGGAAGGGCGCGTAACGTAGAGGGCGGCAACGGCGTGATAGGCTATCTGCCAGAGGGCGAGGACTCGCTGGCTTTCCTGCAGCGCGTGAAGCAAGCCTTCGGCGTGGAGTGCCTGATGCACAACGAACTGCTGCCGCGCCCCGTGCAGAGCGTAGCCATCTGCGGCGGAGCAGGCGATTTCCTACTTGACGAGGCGTTGCGCGTGCAGGCCGACGCCTTCCTCACCGGCGAGATGCACTACCACCAGTACTTCGGCCACGACGGACAGATACAGATAGGGGTGCTCGGGCACTACCAGAGCGAACAGTACACGACGGACATCTTCCAGACGATACTGAGCGAAAAGTGCCCGCGACTGCCGCTCTTCAAGACGAACGTCTGCACCAATCCTATCAAGTACCTGTAGGCTCCCTAAACTCCCCTTTAGGGGAGAATAAAATAGTAAACAGTAAATGATTAAATAGTAAATTACATTATGGCAAGAGAAAAAGCAAAAGACCCCGCTGACTACAGCGTAGAAGAGAAACTGAAGAACCTTTACTCCCTGCAGAGCATCCTGTCCGAGATAGACGGCATCAAGACGCTCCGCGGCGAGCTGCCCCTCGAGGTGCAGGACCTGGAGGACGAGATTGCAGGCATGACAACCCGCATAGAGAAAATAAACACCGAGATTGCAGAGCTGAAGCGTGACATCAACGAGCGCAACGGCAAGATTGCAGAGAACAATGCAAACATCGAGCGCTACAACACGCAGATGCAGAGCGTACGCAACAATCGCGAGTACGACAGCCTGAGCAAGCAGGTGGAATACGCCGAGCTGGACAACCAGTTGCACGAGAAGAAGATAGGAGAGGCAAAGGAGCTCCTCAAGGCCAAGACCACCGAGATGACCCACTGCAACCTCGACGTCAACGACCGCCGCGTGATGCTCGAGACGAAGCGCGACGAGCTGGAAGAAATCGTCAGCGAGACAAAGGCCGAAGAGGAAAAGCTCCGCGAACGTGCCAAGAACATCGAGATAACCATCGAGCCCCGTCTGCTCAACGCCTTCAAGCGCATCCGCCGCAACAGCCGCAACGGCCTGGGCATCGTCTCCGTACAACGCGACGCCTGCTGCGGCTGCTTCAACAAGATTCCGCCCCAGCGTCAGCTCGACATCCGCAGCCGCAAGAAGATCATCGTCTGCGAGTACTGCGGCCGCATCATGATTGACCGCGAGCTGGCCGGCCTGCCCTCCGAGAATCAGGAGGCAGCTCCCAAGAAGACCGCACGCAAGTCGAAGGCCAAGAAGGCCGAGTAAAGGCTTGGTGGAAATACCATGCCGTGTGCGCCGGAGCCCGCAGTTCCCCTGCACACAGCCGCACGAAGCCCCGCAGCATCCCTCACGTCGGGAAGCAGCGGGGCTTTGTGTATCTTTTCCTTCGCGAAAGCCTGTAAACTTCTTCGCGACGCGGATAAAAACTATTTCAGTGGCTTGGAAATATATTTCCGAGGCACTAAAATATATTTCCAAGGCTTTGAAATATATTTCAAAGCCACTGAAATAGTTTTATCAAAGACGGTGAAGAACTTTGCAACGTGCCGTCAGCAAATTGTGTTCCCAACGTTTCCAAAATGAGCACGAAGCGTTTGGATAATGAGCACGAAGCATTTGGGAAATGAGCACGAAGCATTTGGAAAAAAGCACGAAGCGTTTGGAAATAAGCATGAGGCATTCCCGAAATAAGCACAAAGCATCATTGGAATAAGCGCCGGAGCTTTCCGGGAGAAATGTACGCCGGGCGGTCAGGCGGAGGGCTCTGTGCCTGCGATGTCGGAGTAGGGCGGGATGTCCTCCACGAAACGGTAAGTGCCGCTTGAATAGTCGATGTGGCAGCAATAGTGTTGCAGTCCGTTGCTCACAATGAGCCACTGTACGTGCAGACGGATGTTGTAGCGGCTGATCTGCTCGAAGACCTGCTGCGTAATCTCCACGCCCGGCGCCTTGTACTCCACAATCATCAGAGGTTCGGCGTGCCGGCCGTAGACCACCGTGTCGCACCGCTTGCGCGTACTGCCCAGCCGGATGGACACCTCGTTGCCGATGCAGGCCGCAGGATATCCCTTGCCGTTCACAAGGAAGTGGACGAACTGCTGCCGCACCCACTCTTCGGGTGTCAGGGACACAAATTTCCGTCTCAGAACATCGAAAACGAGCTGTTTCCCTTCCCTTGTGACGATTTTTAGGTCTGTTTTCGGGATGTTCAGTGCCTCCATATCGTATTTTTTAGTAACTTTGTCCTGCAAAATTACATAAAACATGAAGACAAAGCAAGAAATTGTAGAAAATTGGCTGCCAAGATACACGCAAATGCCGCTCGAAGGCTTCGGACAGTACATCCTGTTGACGAACTTCAACAACTATGTGGACATCTTCTGCGATAACTTCGGCATCGAGAAACCCGACTACAGTTCCAACATGCGGTGCGCCACGGCCGACGGCATCACCATCATCAACTTCGGCATGGGAAGCCCCAACGCCGCCATCATCATGGACCTGCTCAGCGCCATCAAGCCCCGCGCATGCCTCTTCCTGGGCAAGTGCGGCGGCATCTCGCAAAAGACACAGCGCGGCGACCTGGTGCTGCCCATAGCTGGCATCAGGGGAGAAGGTACGAGCAACGACTACTTCCCGCCCGAAGTGCCCGCCCTGCCGGCCTTCATGCTGCAGCGTGCCGTCAGCAGTACCATCCGCGACATGGGCTTCGACTACTGGACCGGAACGGTCTTCACCACCAACCGCCGCGTGTGGGAGCACGACGACCAGTTCAAGGAATACCTGCGCACCACCAGAGCTATGGCTGTGGACATGGAGACGGCAACGCTTTTCACTTGTGGATTTGCCAATCACATCCCCACGGGAGCCCTCCTGCTCGTCAGCGACAACCCCATGACGCCCGAAGGCGTGAAGACCAGCGACAGCGACCGCCAAGTGACAGCCAGCTACGTGATAAACCACGTGAACATCGGCATCCAGGCACTCGAAATGATTAAGCAGGACAAGAAGACCGTGCGTCACCTGAAATTCGACTATTGACCTTTACACTGAACCCTTTTCCCTATGGCAGCAAGAACCGTCACCTACGAGGAAATCCTGCGCGATGTCAAGGCGCAGAAGATTGCTCCCGTCTATTATCTGATGGGCGAGGAGGACTACTATATCGACCGTCTGAGCGACGCCATAGTGGACGCTGTGCTGAGCAAGGATGAGAGAGATTTCAATCTTGACGTCGTGTATGGCGCAGAAACAAACGTCGACAAAGTGATAGAGCTGGCGCATGCCTATCCCATGATGGCCGAGCGGCGCGTTGTACTCGTGCGCGAAGCACAGGCCATACGCTCGCTGGACGGACTTGAGGCCTACCTCGCCCATCTCACACCCTCCACGGTACTTGTCTTCTGCCACAAGCATGGCAAGCTGGATATGCGCAAGGCTGCGGCCAAAGCCCTGCAGCAGGTGGGCGTGGTCTACGAGAGCCGCAAGCTCTTCGACAATCAGCTTCCGCCCTTCATCGCCCAGTATTTCCGCCAAAAAGGCGTAGACATCGAGCCGCGAGCCGTGCAGATGCTTGCCGGACACGTAGGTGCCGACCTGAGCCGTCTCACCACGGAGATGGACAAACTCCTGCTGGCCCTCCCGAAAGACGGCAGGGTAGTGGGTGCCGACCTCGTGGAGCAACAGACGGGCATGAGCAAGGATTTCAACGATTTCGAACTGCAGGCTGCCTTGGCCGCCCGCAACGTCTATCGTGCCAACCAAATCGTGAAATACTATCAGGGCAACCCTCGTAGCTTCTCCATCGTGCGCACCTTGACAAATTTATTTACATTCTTTTCCGACGTTATGCTGGCCTATTATGCACCGGACAGAACCGATGCGAGCATTGCAGCATGGATAGGGAAGAGCGAATGGAAGGTGCGACAGGACGTCGGACCGGCCCGCAGGAACTACTCCGGAGTGAAGGTTATGCAGATTCTGGGTGAAATACGCAAAACTGACGCTTGGAGCAAGGGGGTAGAGGGCTGCAGAACACCCCACGAAGAGCTCTTGCAGGACCTGATTTTCTTCATTCTGCACTAAAAAAGCCCCCTTTCCCGTTCTATTTTGACGCGCGCCGCGAACCTGATTTTTCGGCGTTATGCGTTGAACTCAAAAGCTTTATGCAGGTTTCTGGCCCTCTGAGAATCGCACGGATTTAGCCGCGACGGACATTCTCCCGAAAGGCGGCAAAAATCGAAAATTCAGGCCCCAAACCGCGGTTCCCCGTCCTCTTCGCCCTTTTGCTGTGTGTTTAGCTTTTCAAATCAAAATTTACATTTGCATAATGGTGCTCTGTTTGCGGGATAAGTCCTCCACAAGTGTGACATAACGCTCAGTTTCGCTGTTTAGGTTTGCAAATTTGCATTTCTAAACTGAAACGCACGGAATTGCATATCTAAACGGGTTTTTATTCGCGGGAAAGTGACCATTGTACGATACTAAGAATCAGTGGTTACCAAACATTTGTTAAGGAATGGGACGCATACTTTTGCACACATGGAGTGGCATGATGCAATTTTTGGGCCGAAACGCCTCGTCCCGGTGTTTTCAGGACCAAATTACATTTTCAAAGCCAACGTTTTGCGGTACTTTAGTGAAACCGCCTCTCTTTAAGTCGATTTCGGTGTGGTTTATGTGATTTGAAAAGCTAAATGGCACAAATGTAAATTGTGTGTTTAGGAATGTAAACTTTTGTGTTGTGAATTGCATCGAAGGGTTAAATTGCAAGTTTTCAAACCAAAAGTTTTGAGAATTGAATCGAATTTCGTAACTTTGCATCCGGTTTAGAAACATAAAGAATCGGGCTTTGCCCTATAGCGCACTAAAAATTATGAAGGATCGCATTATTGCCTTGATGAAACAAATGGGCATGTCGCAGAAAACATTCGCCTCCGAGATATGCATATCAGAGGGAGCACTTTCGAGTATCTTCAACGGTCGGACAAAACCGACGCTCAACACGGTGAACAATATCCACGAGCGCTTCCCCGAGGTCAACATGGGTTGGCTCATCGACGGCAAGGGCGAGATGCTCGTCTCCGGCACTCCGGCTCTTCCTCCCTCTGCGGCGGGCGAAGCTGAGGAACTTGCCACCATGCCGCCCTCCGCTGGCTATCCCGTTCAGGGAAGCTTCTCGGAGCAGAATATTGTGCCCTCTCAGGTGCCCCCTCAAGTGCCGTATTCTGCCGTTGTCCAGAAAAATCCCGACAAACCCATGCGGCGTATATCGGAAATCCGCGTGTTCTATGACGATGGTACTTTTGAAGTTTTCCCCAGAAAAGTGTGAAAAAGTGTCGGAACATGCGTTGTGTTCCGATATTTTTTTGTACCTTCGCAGCGTCATTTATTAATAATGTATATGATGAAGTACGTTTTGGACCTTCGTGTCACCCGTGTGGAACGCCTCGGCGAGCGCCATCTGTTGCTCGTGGCTACCAATCCGATGGGGGCACTTCCCGACATGTGTCCGGGGCAGTTCGCACAGCTTCGTATCGATGACAGCAAGGAGACCTTCCTGCGACGGCCCATCAGTATACACAATCTGGACCGCGAAAAGAACGAAGTCAGCTTCCTCGTGCAGATGGTAGGCGAAGGCACTTCTTCGCTTCGGAAAAAACAGCCTGGGTCGGTGCTGAATGCTGTTCTTCCCCTTGGACGGGGCTTTACGATGCCCACGTCTGCGGCGGAGCAGTTCTTGCTCGTCGGCGGGGGCATAGGCATCGCTCCCCTCCTCTTTATGGGGAGAGAGATGCTGCGGATGGGCGTGCGTCCCGCGTTCCTGCTTGGTGCACGCAGTGCCTCGGACTTGCTCCTGCTGGATGCCTATCGTGCCTGCGGCGATGTCTATGTGACGACGGAGGATGGTTCCGAAGGCGAAAGGGGTTTTGTGACCCAGCACAGCGTGTTGCAGCAGAAACGATTTGACCGCATAGCAGTATGCGGACCTAAGCCCATGATGATGGCAATGGCTTCCTATGCAAGAAGGGAAGGCGTTCCGTGCGAAGTGAGCCTGGAGAATATGATGGCATGCGGCTTGGGTGCCTGTCTCTGCTGCGTGGAGGACACCGTGGACGGCAACGTCTGTGTCTGCAAAGAGGGACCGGTATTTGGCATAAAGAAACTGAAGTGGTAGGTTAAAATGGCAGATTTAAGAGTTAACATAGCAGGCCTTGAGCTTGCGAATCCTGTTCTCACGGCCAGCGGAACGTTCGGCTATGGCATCGAATATGCGGATTTCATTGACCTGAGCCGCTTGGGAGGCATAATCGTCAAGGGTACGACGTTGCACCCCAGGGAAGGCAATCCCTATCCCCGGATGGCGGAGACAGCACAGGGAATGCTCAATTGTGTGGGTCTGCAGAACAAGGGTGTGGACTATTTCTGCACGCATATCTATCCGCAGATAAAGGACGTTCGCACCAATATGATAGTCAATGTGTCCGGCAACAGCCCTGAGGACTATGCCGAATGCGCGGCGCGTATCAATGAACTGGAGTGCATCCCAGCCATCGAACTCAATATCTCGTGCCCCAACGTCAAGCACGGCGGCATGGCATTCGGCACGACGACCGATGGCGCGGCCAGTGTGGTGAAAGCGGTACGCGAGGCTTACGGCAAGACGCTTATCGTGAAGCTTTCGCCCAATGTGACCAGCATCACGGACATTGCCCTTGCGGTGCAGGATGCCGGTGCCGATGCCGTGAGCTTGATCAACACGCTGATGGGAATGGCTATCGACGTGGAGAAACGCAAGCGCATCCTGAGCATCGGAACAGGAGGCCTCAGCGGTCCGTGCATCAAGCCAGTGGCCTTGCGTATGGTCTACCAGGTGGCGCATGCTGTACAGATTCCCGTTGTCGGGCTTGGCGGCATCAGCAACGCCAAGGATGCAGTGGAGTTCCTGTTGGCGGGCGCTTCGGCGATAGAGATAGGGACAGCCAATTTCCTCGATCCGACCATTAGCGTCAAGGTGGCGGAGGGCATCGGTGAATACCTCGACAAGCATGGTTTTGCAAGCGTAAAAGAGATAGTAGGCCTATGCGAATAGACATTATCACCGTACTGCCCGAGCTGATTCAGGGCTTCATGCAGGAGTCTATTGTCGGAAGGGCACAGAAGAAGGGTCTGGTGGAAATACATATCCACAATCTGCGCGACTACACCTTGGACAAATGGCGCCGCGTGGACGACTATCCCTTTGGCGGTTTTGCCGGAATGGTCATGCAGTGTGAGCCCATCGACCGTTGCATTTCAGCCCTGACGGCAGAGCGGCACTACGACGAAATCATCTTCACGTCGCCTGATGGCGAGCGGTTCAACCAGCCGATGGCCAACAGCCTTTCGCTCGCGGAGAACATCATTATCCTCTGCGGCCACTACAAAGGCATAGACTATCGCATACGCGAGCACCTGATAACGAAGGAGGTGAGCATAGGCGACTACGTGCTGACCGGCGGCGAGCTGGCGGCGGCTGTGATGGCAGACGCCATAGTTCGCATCGTGCCGGGCGTGATAGGCGATGAGCAGAGCGCTCTCTCCGACTCCTTCCAGGACAACCTTTTGGCAGCCCCTGTCTATACGCGTCCGGCCGAATACAAGGGCTGGAAGGTGCCCGAGGTGCTGCTCTCGGGCAACGAGCGGCTGATAAAGGAGTGGGAATTGCAGCAGAGTATGGAGCGGACACAGCGTCTCCGGCCAGACCTTTTGGCAGGCGAGGCGGCTCCAAAAAAGAAAGGAAAGCATAAATAAGACGATATGGAAAAGAAGGAAATGAACCTGTACATCATTGCAGGCTGCAACGGTGCAGGCAAGACGACTGCTTCGTTCACCGTCCTGCCCGAGATGTTGGGTTGCCGCGAGTTTGTGAATGCCGACGAGATTGCCGCAGGCCTTTCGCCGTTCAACCCCGAGGGTGTGGCTATCCAGGCTGGCCGGCTCATGATAGACCGCATCATCTATCTGCTGAAGGAGGGCGTGACCTTTGCCTTCGAGACGACGTTGGCAACGCGATCCTATGTTAAGCTCATCCAGCAGGCCCGCAAGCGTGGCTACTTCGTCACGTTGCTCTTCTTCTCGCTGAGCACTCCCGAACAGGCTGTTGCGCGTGTGGCAAAACGTGTCTCGATGGGCGGCCACAACATCCCGACGGACGTTGTCTACCGTCGCTACGAGGCCGGTCTGAACAATCTGTTCCGTCTCTATATGCCGGTTTGCGACAGTTGGGCGCTCTATGACAACAGCGACTGTCCGGCTGTCCGCATTGCATCCGGCATGGGTGGCGACAAAATTGAAGTCTACGAAGCAGAGGCTTATCGGCTGCTTCAAGAGAAATACGCAAAGCCGGAGGAGGGCGAGAAGGCATGAAAGAACGGGAGATAAAGGAGATGCAGCGCCTGATAGACGAAGGCGTGCGCCGCGCCCAGTACCGCCTTTGGCAGCGTGCTGGAGCCGCCCACCAGAGCCTTGTGGTATGTCGTGGCGGCAAGATTGTGGAGATGGTGCCTGAGCCGGAACAGTATGCAGCCGACTGCAACGATGGTGACCCCTTGGCTCGTCGCAAACGGTAAGGTTCGGTGACTGTCTGCCATTAGTGGGACATCAAGAAGACATTAACATTGAAAACTGAATAGATAAAACGACTGTCATGATGAAGAAAACTATTATCATGTGTTCAGCAGCCTTGTGTGGACTGGTGACAGCGCTGTTCGTCTCCGGATGCAGAGCGAAGCCGAGCGACGGCAACTCCATGATTGACACAGCAACGGTGGTCATCGATCTGGACTCCATCGTGCTTCGGCCCTTCCTTCCGTGGGATGCAATGGTGGCCGACCTTGAGAATCACATGAAGACCAACTGCAGCAACTGGACCATAGAAGAAGCCGACTCGCTGGTCTATGACGAGGGGACAGGCAGGTGGAAGCGAACCTTTGCCTTTGGCAATCTCAGGAACACGTACTACTTTGCCGATGCCCAGGGAAACTATCTCAAGTTCGTGGCATTCGTCTACTATGGCTCTATGCCGCTGGAACCCGTTACCTCCGAGGTGGAACGCAATGGTTTTATCCTGCAAGGCGATATGGATTTTCCCACTAAGGACTCGGAGCATTGTTACCTTTACCTCTCTCCAAGCGGGCTGCTCGAAGTGCAGGTGGCAGGATGGAAGGACGGCGCCTGGTGTATCACCTTCCAGCCTACCGACCCGGAGGACCTGAAGCTTCTTGTGGGGAAGGACAAGGGTGAGGCAAAGCCTTAGTGCGCTTGGTGCCGAAGTTCCGTGCGCCAAAAAGTATCGCCGCAGGCTAAGACTTGGTTCTTAACCTGCGGCGTTTATTTATTCCCTTAAAGGGGGTTAGGGGGTCACTTTCGGCAGTTTGGCGAGGGCGGCGTTGATTTCTTCGTCGGTGGGAATGTAGTCGCCCATGGTGCCGTCGTTGAAGGCCTTGTAGGCATAGAGGTCGAAGTAGCCGGTGCCTGAAAGGTTGAAGACGATTACCTTCTCCTCGCCTGTCTCCTTGCACTTGAGGGCTTCGTCGATGGCTGCGCGGATGGCGTGGCTGCTCTCGGGCGCAGGCAACGTTCCCTCGGCGCGGGCGAAGATCTCCGCTGCTTCGAAGACGGATGTCTGCTCGTAGGCGCGGGCTTCGAAGAGGCCCTGGTCGTAGAGTTCGGAGAGGATGGGACTCATGCCGTGGAAGCGGAGTCCGCCTGCATGGTTGGCAGAGGGGATGAACTGGCTGCCGATGGTGTACATCTTTGCCAAGGGGCAGATCTGGCCTGTGTCGCAGAAGTCGTAGGCATAGATGCCGCGTGTGAAGCTGGGACACGAGGCGGGTTCGGCTCCGATAATCTTGTAGCTGGCCTCTCCGCGCAGCATTTCGCCGAGGAAGGGCGAAGCGAATCCGCCAAGGTTGCTGCCGCCGCCGGTGCATCCGATGAGGATGTCGGGCTTGATGCCGTACTTCTGGAGCGCCTTCTGCACCTCGAGACCGATGACCGTCTGGTGCAGGAGGACCTGATTGAGGACGCTGCCCAGCTCGTAGCGGTAGCCTTCGTTCGTCACAGCCACCTCGACTGCCTCGGAGATAGCACAGCCGAGCGAGCCCGTTGTGCCCGGGTGTTCAGCCAGAATCTTGCGGCCTACCTGAGTCGTGTCGCTGGGGGAGGGGACGATGCTGGCGCCGTAGGTGCGGATGACCTCGCGGCGGAAGGGTTTCTGTTCGTAGGAGCACTTCACCATATAGACCTTGCAGTCGAGGCCGAAATACTGGCAAGCCATGCTCAGAGCGGTGCCCCACTGACCTGCTCCCGTCTCGGTGGTGACGCCCTTCAGGCCTTGCTTCTTGGCATAATAAGCCTGCGCGATGGCCGAATTCAGCTTGTGGGAGCCGCTGGTGTTGTTGCCCTCGAACTTGTAGAATATCTTGGCAGGCGTGTCGAGCGCCTGTTCCAGGAACTTCGCATGGACGAGTGGGCTGGGGCGGAACATGCGGTAGAAGCCGAGCACCTCGTCGGGGATGTCGAACCACTTGGTATCGTTGTCGAGCTCTTGCGCTACGAGTTCTTTACAGAAGATGGGTTCCATCTCGGCTGCCGTGAGGGGCTTGCCGGTGCCTGGATTCAGCAGCGGTGCCGGCTTTATCTTCATGTCAGCACGCACATTGTACCACTTGGTGGGCATCTCTTCCTCACTCAAATAGATCTTGTAAGGGACGTTTTTCATACTATACTTTAATTTAAACGTTGCCAATAAAACATAATTGTTACCTTTTTACTGTTGAATCCGGGTGCAAAGATACGAAAAAGTTAAGAGTTAAGAGTTAAGAGTTAAGAGTTTTTTGCAGGAAAGGCTTCATTTGATGCATTTTCCTGCATAAAACGATGCATTGAGACCCATTACATAATAAATATGCAGAGGGCGGAGCCCGGTCAGTTGTCGCCGCTCCAACGGATGATGTACGCGTAGTCGTGGCTCACGCCGTCGTCCCAAGTGACGTTGGACCTCATCTGCCGGACCATGCCCCGTTCGTCGAGCAGGTACTCCGTTTGCTCCTTGCAGCTCTTGGCTTCGAGGCTTTCGAACAGGTTCTTGCAGCTCTTGCCGAAGTAGCCTGTTTGCATGAGAGGTTCGAAGTCGGGCAGGACGTTCCTCGGTTCGCTAACGATGAAAGTGCCCGTCAGCGAGGAATAGCTAAAGGTACAACTGGTCGTGTCGCGATGTATGGGGTCGATAGTAGTCCTGCGCAGGACATTACCATCTTGCCAGTCCAACAGATAGATTTCAGTGTACCAGGGCTTCTCTTCCAGCTTTCCTTGGCGGTCTTTGCGGACGTTGTCGTCTCTGACGTATGTGAGTTCGCCATTTTCGTTGTAGCGGAACTTGTAGAAGAAGCTGTTGAATCTGTTCCTCATGGCTCCTGCGCAGCTGTCCACCCTGCCGTCTGCGAGGAAGAGTGTATCGTCGCGGACGATGTCACGGCTGTAGTCGAAGTTGTGCTCGCCGTTGGGCAGTTCTTCGAACTCCTGGAAGGTGATGTAGATGCGGTCGGCGTCGTACTTGTATTCGCCTATCTTCTTCACGATGTACCAAGTGGTGTCGAACCGTTCGGCGTAGGTCACACGGCCTTGCGCGTCGTAGCTATATGCAATGTGCATCCTGCTGCCATCAACGGAGAGCAATGTGCCTGTATTAGTGACGATAGGGTGGAGGTCCGGCTCAACAATGACATTGTCGCTGTCGCTGCCTTTCGAGCAGGCAGACAGGAGCAGGAGAGCGGAAAGGAAAGCAAAGAGAGGTTTCATCGTTTCGTTTTCTTTTATAACGTCCATTGGCTTGCATTTAGTGTTCTTTGCTTGTTAAAAAAGACAAAAACGGCATGATGCTGCAAGGTCAGATTGAAAGCAAATCATCCACTTTCGTTAGCATGATGTCATTTTCCGGCGTGCCGAAAAAGGCCTCAAAACACGTCGAATTAGGTGCAACGACACGTCGCGTTTTCCAACACGGCGTGCCGCGTTGGTCAACACGACGCGCCGTGTTGGAAAACTTGGCAGTAGAAGTTCGCCCTCGAAAAAGGCCGAAAATAGCGAATAAGCACGTCGTTTTGTAAAGTCAGGTTAGCAATCAGGCGCTCTTATCCATTAAAGAACGCCTTGTAACTCTCTGAGTTTCACCACAAATTCGATTTAAGCGCATTTCTCACCCTAAGAGTAGAAAAGTGCCACCGAAGCAATTTCAAGCGATTCTCGCGCGTCGGCCATAATTCAAGAAGTAAGCAAAAATGATGTTTCAGCTTGCAGAATGTCAAATCTTGCCATGTATTACAATAATATGAGAGCAAGGATGAGTTATCCTTCGTAGTCAAATTGCAACAGGAATTCCTCGGCCGTAAGGAATGGGATACGGCAGAACTCGTGAAAGTCTTTCTTGTTATTCGTCACTATCACATCGCAACCGGCAGCCAAGGCGCATTGGTATTGCAGCATGTCCTCGAAGTCCTTAACGGGATTACCGATGGCATTCCTCATATCCGTTGGTGTTAAAGGCAGCATCGGTATGTCCTCGGACAGACGTGACATTAACTGATAGAACAGCTCTTGAGGTAGTTTGCGTAGGATGTAAGCAATGTTGGCAAATGAGAGAGTAGAGGCTGCTACCTCAATTTTCCCTTCATACGCATATTGAAGGATGGTGGCTGCCTCATTAAGATGCTGGCGTCGTTGTACCAAGTCGAGCAAGATGTTGGTGTCGAGAAATACTCTTTTCATCGCATTCACCTTGTTAAAATGGAGAAAGTCTTGGCATCCATATCTTCAGGAGTCAGATTAAGACGTTCTGCATCCCTTCGCTGCTCGTCAGTCAGTCTGTCCCATGCTTCGAGATTATTCCATTCAGTAGCATCGTGCAATATGCCCTGGCTCAACCATTTCATGCGAGGCGATATTTTCTGGTTCTTGCACTTCTCGCGGATAATATCAGCATTAGACTTTGGGGTAGCGGTTTCTTCCTCATGCATCCCCATCGTTTCATTGATGAACATCATCACAATCTGCTTCTGTTCGTCCGTCATGCTGCGTATCAGCCCCATGTACGGAGCCATCGGAGTTTCCTTGATTCTCTGTGCCAAAGCCGTCATAGTACATTCCTTTTATCTGTTGCTGCCGCAAAGATATGAAAAAGATTAGAGATTAAGGGTTAAAGGTAAAACTTTTTTCTTTATATGAGGCGAATTGTCTTTTAGAGAGCTACAGATTGTTTGGCTGTTTGATTCTTTTCCGTTACCTTTGCAGCAGGTTTGGTCGTTTGGCAAACTGGTCGTTTGGTCGTTTAGTCGTTTGGCCGTTTAGGTTTAATAACCTATGTCCATCGGTAACTTCCCCAAACGACTAAACGACCAAATGACTAACCCACAAAAAGAATGAACGATTTCCAGTTTCGTGTGTATGCTGTCAAAACAAACGCAAAACCAACCAAACAAAAAAGGAACATGAAACGAACAGTTATGACCTTGCTGGCTTTCACTTTGCTTCTCGCAGGAGCCAGCGCACAGAAAGTAACGGTAGCCCAAAAGGGTAAGGTAAAGGTAACGCTTGAAGACGGACAATCGCTTCGCCACTTGGATTCGCTGCAGTTGGACAGCGTGTATAAGTATTGGGATAATGTCGTTACGGAACATCCAAAGGACGAAGCAGCCTGGCGAAAGCTTAGCGAAATTGAACAAGAGATGGTGATTTACCGGCTGATATTGTATGGAAAAGAGAAAGAGGCAGAGCAACTCCACAATAAACTGAACCTGCTGGGACGCATGTCGCAAGCAATCCCCGGGAACTATACCTATTATTATGCTTCATACATGAATGGATTTAAGCCCCGAGCACACTATGCCGATTCTGCCATCGCTGTGATGCCAAAGGACATTCCTGTCGATGATTATGATCAATGGGCAGGTTATCTGATGAACAAGAAAGACACATTGCGACTCACCAAAGTGCTTACCCAATACTACGAAAGCGGCCAATATCCCGCTTCTGCCTTGCAATACGACTACAACGAACTGCAGGGCATGGAGAAAGGAGGAGTCTATCTGGGGCAGACTCAAGGCTACATCTTGGGCAAGTTCATCCTTCAGTTTGTGTTAGGCGTACACAAAGACAAGATTCTCTGCAGCGAAGGCAACGTGAAGAGTCATGTGAAACAGATGTTCGAGAGCATCGGCATTCCATTCAGCGATGAGATATACAATTCGTTCATGACTTCTAAGCAAGATGACGAACTGATTGCCATCATGCGCTACATCTTCGAGCACAGCAAGCGGCCCGTCTATCTGTCTGCCAGCTCCAGGTTCCTGACCAAGATACCCGACGACCTAAAGGCCTGCCTCTACAATGAAGGGCTGACCATGCGCTATTCGGCAAAGCCTTACAACAATGTGGCTGTCAAGCGTCGCAATGTAGAGCAACGCTACATGATGGATTATCTTGTCTTGCAGTTTCACCCGGAAGTGAAAAGCTTTCATACCCCCCAATCCCCTTCTTCACAGGCCATCAACTATCTCATTCTGCTTTACTGCCCACGCTAACTGAGAATTAGTACCCTTACGCTAATCGAAAAGTATACCCCTTGGTTACCGATAGAGAATGGTAACGAAGGGATGCTTTGTTTCTGTGGGGCAGTCCACGGAACGGAGCGAGGCGTAGCCGAGCGCAGT
>JAFUVM010000102.1 GCA_017483665.1 Bacteroidaceae bacterium | reverse complement strand
GCACCCGTGACCGACTACCTCGTGCTCTCCACCTTCCTCGTGCCTGGCGCGGGCGGCAACTACACAGAACTGGTAAATGCCCTCTCGGCCAATCCCGACGATATGGAGCAGGCCCTGACGCGCTTCGCACGATTCTGCGTCGATGCCTGGGACAAGGATGCCGAAAAGGAAGACAAAGGCGAGGACGTGCCACACTATCACGACATGAGTGTCTATCGCACCGCCGCGATTGATGCATTCGGTGCTGCGCTCAAGACCTTCATCGACCGTCTGATTGATGTCTACCAGAACGGCGACGACGAGGTGCGGGCGAAGATTGATACGATAACCGCCAATGCCTATCGCGTGGAAGAAGAACAGCCCACCTACGACCTCATGAATTACCTCTTCAGCCTCTACTTTACACTGCCCGATGACGTGTTCGGCAATGCAAGCAGAACTTTGGCAAAGGCCTACAGCGAATACTTTGTCCAACAGCAGAATAGTAAGTGGCTCGAAGAGAACGGCCACACCGTATCGCTCAGTGTGTTGCTCGGTTGTCAGGGCCACTTCATCACCAAGGAGAACGGCTTCAACTTCCTCTACGATGCCGACGGACTGGTCTACCTGCTGTGGGACGGCAAGCGAGTCGGCGAAGGCAGTTCGTGGGGCTCCACCCTCGACGCGACCTACGGCCAACTGCGCTTCGACCAACTCACCGGCTGGAGCCGCTGGCTGAAACTGAATCGCCAGGAGCCTAACCCCCAGTGCTATGTCGAGAACAGAGACTTCTATGGTTACACATGGCCTGAAAGTTTCGGTCAGAAATGAAATTACAAATTTAGTTGATATGAAGAAGATTATATATTGGGTGCTGGCCGCCACCCTCGTTTGCGGCTCAAGTGTGTTCGAATCGTGCAGTAATAACAGTGACAATACAGTACAGCCGCAGGAGAAGAACATGGAGTGGGTAGACCTTGGTCTGCCGAGCGGTCTGCTGTGGGGGGCATGCAACATCGGTGCCAATGCTCCGGAGGAGTCCGGTGACTACTTAGCATTCGGCGTTGGGGACAGAAATCAATTAAGGAAGCGTCATGAGCAAGATACCTATCCGTTTTTATAAAGACCATAAGGTGCATGCCATATGGGACGAAGACCTTAACTCCTGGTGGTTCTCAGTTCTCGACATCGATGGCGCCATCAATCAGCAAGACGACCATGAGAAGAACCGCAACTACAGGAAGTATTTGAAAGCAAAACTGCGCAAAGAACAAAGTGAGGTGGTTAGTGACACTACCCAACAGAAACTCACAGCAGCCGACGGGAAAAAGTATAACACAGAAGTCATCATTCAGGCTGGCGTGGAAAAGCTTGCAAGAGCCATTCGCAACCAACAGAAACAGTTTCCCATAGTGGGTATAGTCTTCGTAGCGATTGCACTACTGGCATGCGGATGTACAAGTTCCCGGTCAAGTGCCGAACATGCAGCCGAGACAAAAAAGGCGGTGACGGAAGCTCTGGCTAACAAACAGCTGCGTATTAATGTGCGCTCAATGAATCCGGTTCGTTTTGCTTTTCGAACAGTATCCTATGGCTTCTATTTGGAAATTAAGGGGGATAAGTTGGTGAGCTGTCTGCCCTATATGGGACAAGTTTATCAGACTTCAACATTCTCCCCTCAGAACTTGAACTTTGAAGCACCCATTATCAGCTACCACGAGACTCGCCCTAAAAAGGGGCTGACCAGAATAGAACTGGCGGTGAGGACGACGGAGGACATCTACCATTACCAGCTTGATATCTATGACTCCGGCACAGCGTATATTCGGGTTCATGGTCAGAGTCGCGACAGCATCAGCTTTGATGGTGACTGCGATGTGTAATCATGTCCTTCATCCTTTCGTTCTACCCTGACGACCTCGTCGAGCTTATGGTTGACAAAGTCAACGAGGGACACAACAAAAAGGGCATTCTCGCTTTCGGGAATGCCCTTTTGTGTTTTATACGGCCAGACGCCTTTTGATGGAGTCTGACGCTTTATCCCAGGAAACTTATCAGCACGCCGGCGGCGACGGCGGAGCCGATGACACCGCTGATGTTGCTCGACATGCAGTAGTTCAGGACGTGGTTCTTGGGGTCGTACTTCGTGCTGATGCCGTTGCAGACACGGCTTGCCATGGGCACGGCACTGAGGCCTGTGGCGCCGATGAGCGGGTTGATTTTCTTCTTGGCGAAGAGGTTCCATATCTTCACCATGCAGATGCCGCTGGCGATGCTCAGGGCGAAGGCACAGAAGCCGCCTGCTACGATGCCGAGCGTCGTGACGTTGATGAAGGCATCGACCGTCATCGTGGCGCCCACGCAGAGGCCCAGGAAGATGGTGGCCGCGTTCATGATGCCGTTGCTGGCTGCATCGAAGAGGCGGAACGTGTCGTTGCCAATCTCCTTCAGCAGGTTGCCAAACATGAGCATACCCACCAGGCTGACTGCCGTCGGCACGAAGATGGCTACGATGGTCGTCACGGCGATGGGGAAGACAATCTTCAGCACGCGCATGTTCTTAATCTCTAAGCTGTCGGGATAAAGCTTGTCCTGCTCCTTCATGTTGATGCGCAGTTCCTTCTCCGTGCAGAGGCATTTCACCACAAGGGGAATGATGACGGGCACGAGGGCCATGTAGCTGTAGGCTGCGATGGCGATGGGACCGAGCAGATGGGGCGCGAGCTTGATGGTGGTGAAGATAGCCGTGGGGCCGTCAGCGCCGCCGATGATGCCGAGCGAGCCTGCCTCCTGGGGTGTGAAGCCCACGAGCAGAGCCACGAGCAGCACGGCGAAGATGCCCATCTGGGCTGCCGCGCCGAAGATGGCGAGCTTGAGGTTGCGCAGCATCGGGCCGAAGTCCGTCAGCGCACCCACGCCCATGAAGATGATGGGCGGCAGCAAGCCGCTCTTGATGAGCGCGTAGTAGAGGTAGTTCATCAGTCCGAGGTCGTGCGCTATCTGGTGGAGCGGCATCTCGTAGATGTTCTTCATCACGGTCCGGCCGTTCTCCACGACGGGCACCATGCCCTCGCTGTTGGCCTGGAGCACGCCCATGCCGCCGCCGGGGAAGTTGGCGATGAGCACGCCGAAGGCGATGGGGACAAGCAGCAGAGGCTCGTATTTCTTCACGATGCCCAGATAGAGCAGGGTGAAGGCAAGCAGGTACATGACGATGAAGAGCGGGTTCTCGCCGATGGCAGAGAGTGCCGTCATCTGGTACAGCTTGTCGAGTATGTCATATATCATTTCCATAACAGGCCTCTTTCGCTTATGCAATCTTCATGATGGGGTCATCCTCTTCTACGGAATCGCCGCTGTTAACTAAAATGGCCGTGATGACGCCCGCCCTGTCGGCGCGGATGGCGTTGAAGGTCTTCATGGCCTCGATGTAGCCGAGCACGTCGCCTTCCTTCACGGCGTCGCCCACCTTCTTGGGTGTCTCGCTGTTGTCCTTCGTCAGATAGAACTTGCCTTCAAGGGGAGCGAGGAGGTCTGTGCCTTCGCCGGCAGCTACGGGAGCAGCGGCAGCCGACGTGGCAGCGGGAGCCTCATCGCCATAAGCGATGTTCACCTCGTAGGTCTGTCCGTTCAGGCTCACCTTAATCTGCTTCGGCATATTGCCTGCGGCGGGAGCGCTCTTCTTTGCCTTACGTTCGGCCAGGTCCTTTTCGAAGTCAGCCTTGGCCTTGCCGCTCTTGTAGGCACGGTACTGCTCGGGATGCATAGCCAGCTCGAAGAGCTCTTCGTCGTCCTGACCAAGCTCCCAGCCGTTCTGCTTCATCTCCTGACGGAACTCGTCGAGCTTGTCGGGATAGTAGCTCTGGGGATCGTTCGTCTCGAACTCGCGTCCCTGAGCCTTCGCCATGTCGACCAGCTCCTGAGCCACGGGGCCGGGGAGCTGTCCGCTCTTGCCCAGTATCATGTCCCAGATGTTGTCGGCTATCATGCTCCAGCGTTCCTTGCCCTTCTCCATCTGGATGACGTTCATGAGAGCCAGGTTCTTGACGTACTGGCTGAACGGCGTCACGAGGCAGGGATAGCCGACCTTAGGCCAGACGTATGCCACCTCGTCGAAGAGCTTGACGAGGAGCTGGTCGGTGGTCAGCTCGGGCTGGTTGTTCTTCACCTTCCACTTGTTCAGGCTCTTGAGATTGTCCTCCAGGTCGGTCATGAGCGAGCCCATCATGCCGCCGGGCAGTCCGGGCTTGATGAGCAGGGAGTTGTTGATGTGGTTGAGCTTGGGGATATAGTAGCCCAGGAAGTCGTCGTACATCTCCTGGATGAGGGTACGCGCCTCCATGTAGGCCTCCATGTTGATTTCCTTCACCTGGAAGCCTGCATCCTTCAGCATCTCCTGCACGGCGATGATGTCGGCGTGGCCTGTTCCCCACGAGAGGGGCGACATGGCTGTGTCGATATAGTCACAGCCGGCCTTTGCCACTTCGAGGATGGATGCCATGCAGAAGCCGGGGCCTGCGTGGCTGTGGTACTGGATGACGATGTCCTGCTTGTAGGCCTTGATGCCGGCCACTATCTTGCCGAGGCTGACAGGACGTCCGATGCCGGCCATGTCCTTGAGGCAAATCTCGTCGGCACCTGCATCGATGAACGTCTTGGCAAGGTTCACGTAATACTCTACCGTATGGATGGGGCTGTAGGTGATGCAGAGGCTTGCCTGCGCTATCATGCCTGCTTCCTTGGCATACTGTATGGAGGGAATGACGTTGCGTGTGTCGTTCAGGCCGCAGAAGATGCGTGTGATGTCTGTGCCCTGGGCCTTCTTGACCTTATAGAAGAGCTTGCGGACGTCCTTGGGGACGGGACTCATGCGGAGGCCGTTGAGAGCGCGGTCGAGCATGTGTGTCTGTATGCCAGCCTCGTGGAAAGGCTTTGTCCACTCGCGGACACTTCTGTTGGGGTTCTCGCCATAGAGCAGATTGACCTGCTCGAAGCCGCCGCCATTTGTTTCTACACGGTCGAAACATCCCATGCGTATGATGGCGGGAGCGACCTTCACAAGCTGGTCGACGCGGGGCTGGTACTTGCCTGCACTCTGCCACATATCACGAAAGACCAGACTGAACTTTACTTCTTTCTTCATCGTGTTATCTTGAAAAACTGCTTACTGTTTTAATTAGACGCGCTTGGCAGAAGCCACATGGCCCTTGCCTCCCGTTATCTGACTCACTACTTGCTGGAGCACGGCCATCGTCGTGCTGTCCACAGCCTCGGGAGCTTTCGTCCCCTTCGCGGGCACAACCTCTTCCGGCGCCACTTTGTTGACCACATTGATGAGCAACTTTCCGCCCCATATCACGATAAGGAGAATCAGGAAGACGGTGCTCATCCCGACAATCATCAATTGAATACCCAATCCGATATTATCCATTTTCTTTACCTTATATATAAATTTGGCGCAAAGTTACACAAAATAATTCACTTTGCGCCCCTTCAAGGCAAAAAACTTATCTTGTTTGCTCGATTTTGACACCTACGCCCCGACAAAGAACACCCAGCGGCGGGTTCTCCTTCTCCAAAGTGACGGAAACGGCAGAAACCGCGGGGCACTCGGCAAGGACGGACGAGGCAATTCTGGCCGCAACATGCTCCAAAAGATTGGACGGAACAGCCATCTCGCGCCGGATGATGGCGACGAAGTCCGCATAGTTCGCCGTGCCTTCCAAAAGGTCGTGCTGCCAGGCGGAAGGCTCCACTTCCGTCCGGGCAGAAAGGGAGACATAGAAGTCCGCCCCTACTGTCCGTTCCTGCGGCAGGGCACCATGAAAGGCATGGAGCTTGAGGCGGTCGATGGTGATACAGAAGTTCATTCCTTCTCTGCTTCGTCGTCGTCGGGAAGCTGCTGTGCGTCGGGCAGGTACTTCTTCAGCACGCGGGCCACACCGGCTGTCCAGGAATTTATCGTGTCGTTCTCCAGCTGGAGGGAGGAAATGAGACGGATGACATGGTCGATAGGCATGCGGTAGCGCAGCACGCCGCTGATGAGCTTGGCATAGTCCCAGTACTCGGGATTGAAGCGTTCGCTCAGTCCTTCAATCGTGGTCTTGTAGCCACGCTTGTTGACGAACTGGAAGTCGTAGCGCTTCTGGCCGTCGCGGTCGTAATGCTTCACGATGAATCCCTTCTGGACGCTCTTCGGGATGGCGATGCCCTCGTCGTCGTCCTGCAGGCCGGTGAATATCTCGTAGGGAGCATCGTCGAGCAGGCCGACGAACGCCACCCACTTCTCCTTCTTGTTCTGGAAGCGCACCACATCGCACTCCAGCACATCGGGCCGACGCTCCACGACAGTCGGCGCATTTCCCTGCAAAGCGCCCTCCTGCAGGAACTTCTGTCCGGTCAGCGCCGCAATGAGCCCCTCGGACATCGCTTCGTTGTCCTTCCGCGTATAACGGATATCGGTAAAGACTTGTGCCAAAGTCTCCTTGTTGTTGATTTCCACGAAATGCTTGTTCTCGGGCAACGATTCGCGACGGGCATAGCAGGCATCGATGCGCTCGGGCGTAAAGGGGCTGTATGTCTCCTGGTGCACGATGGCCTGAAGCGGCAGGCGGTCGGTCTGGTCGGGTTGCTCTGCGGGCCAGCCCACGGTAAGCGTAGCGACGGGGAAAACAAGCTCGGGCAGTTCGAGGGCAGCGATAATGGCCTGCGGCTGATAGACGGTCGTACCGAGGAAACAGATGCCGAGTCCCTCTTCTTCGGCCAGACAGCAGAATGTCTGCGTGAAGAGCAGGGCATCCGTTGCGGCGTTGAGGAAGCTCAGGGCATTATCGTAGCCCGGAGCCGCCTGACGTTGCAGGCACCAGTCGGTAGTGCGGCGGAAGTCGGCGCAGACGGTCAGCACGACGGGAGCCTGCGTCACCATCGGCTGGCAGAAGTGGGCCGGAGCCAGCAGCTCCTTCATAGCCGCCGAAC
Organism: Bacteroidaceae bacterium; assembly: GCA_017483665.1. Lineage (GTDB taxonomy): Bacteria > Bacteroidota > Bacteroidia > Bacteroidales > Bacteroidaceae > Physcousia. The sequence goes on along the minus strand of JAFUVM010000102.1, from coordinate 10,849 downwards.
GCGTCACCACGACGCTGTATAACTGCAGATTGCCCATCGTCTGAGTGCGCGAGGCATCTTCTATCAAACGGTTCAGCAGCTCGTCGCTGACGGGCTGCTGAGTGTACTTGCGGATGGTACGCCGGTGCCTGATGTCCATAGTCGTATTAGCTCAATAGTTTCTTTTCGAGTTCCGTGAGGTGCTGACGCAGTTCCTTGTCCACCTTCAGCCGTCCGTCGATGGTCTTGATGCCGTGCAGGACGGTAGCATGGTCGCGGTTGCCCACGTAGACGCCAATCTTGCTGGTGGTGAGTTTCGTGTGCTTGTGTGCCAGGTACATGCTCATCTGTCGCACGATGACGATGTTTGCCTTGCGGCTCTTGCCGAAGAGCTCCTCTTCGCGCACATTGAAGTACTCGCAGGTGCAGGTGATGATCTGGTCGATGGTGATGGGCTTCTTCTCCACCTTCACGCAGCCGGCCAGTATGCGCTGGGCAAACTTGAGGTCGACATCCTTGCCGTACACGACCGAATAGGCCAGCAGGCTGTGGATGACGCCCTCCAGCTCGCGGACGCTGCCGGTGACGTTGCTGGAGATGAAGTCCAGCACCTCATCGGGGATGTTCAGGCCGTCGTGCTTGACGATGCTGTGCAGGATGTTGCGGCGCAGGCTTTCCTCCGGGCGCTCCATCTCGGCCATCAGTCCGCTCTTGAAGCGTGTGACGAGGCGGTCCTCCAGCCCTTGCAGGGCAACGGGCGGGCGGTCGCAGGTCATGATAATCTGCTTGCCGTTCTGGCGCAGGTGGTTGAAGATGTGGAAGAAGGCGTTCTGCGTGCCCTTCAGACCGACGAGCTCCTGCACATCGTCGACGATGAGCATGTCGATGCTCTGGTAGAAGTGCATGAAGTCGTTGAAGACGTTGCGGTTGCGGGCATCGGTGAACTGCACCATGAAGAGGTTGGCACTCAGGTAGAGGACACGCTTCTCGGGATGCAGCTCCTTGGTGCGGATGCCGATGGCGTTGACGAGATGCGTCTTGCCCACGCCGCTGGGGCCGTAGATGAAGAGCGGATTGAACGTCTGCTGCTCGGGGTGTTCGGCAATGGCCTGCCCGACGCTGCGCGGAAGCTTGTTGCTCGTTCCTTCGATGAAATTGGCGAAACAGAGGCGTTCGTTGAGCTGCGAGTCGAGGTCGTCGGCCGGACCTACTGCCTGAGCGAGCTCGGGCGACTTGTTGGCCTCGCGGCTCGAGGTGACGGCAGGGAGCACGGCTGCGCTGTCGCTCTCCTGGTTTACCACCACATCGTCGGCCACCTCCACCATGTAGGTAAGGGTGACGTCGGCACCGAAGAAGCGTCCGATGGTGACATGGATGAGCCGACGGAAATGTTCCTCCAGATACTCGAAGAAGAACTGGGACGGTATGTAGACCGTCAGCTCCTTCCGAGCAGCATCGTAGGACTTGATTTTCATGGGCGAAAACCAAGTCCGGTATTGCTGTTCGGTCACGTTGCTGCGAAACATTTCCATGCAACGCGACCATAATATCTGTAGCTCTTCCGTCATTCTGGCAAGTGCTTATTCTATATATATAATAATGTATGTGCTGACGATGCCGTTCGTCCTCCTCTGTTAAGCCAGGACTGCGTTGGCAAAGACGATGCAAAATTACCACATTTTTTGCATTCGGCAAAACATTTTCCCTCTTTCAAAAATAAGACTGCAGAGGTAACGCTTTGTCTTTCAAACGTTGAAATCAAAGGGCACAACGAAACGTTACCAGAGCACTTGCATTTCTCTATTCTCGTAGGAATCAGCCACTTTCACAGAACTCAACCTTGCAGGCCAAGGCACGCAGAACCGCCTCAACCTGCACATTGTGCCGTGTTTATCGGGAATATGCGGAAAAGCCTGTCCGCCGGCATCTATTTCTCGGAAATCTAAATTGGCAAGAAATGTGTTCTTCCGTGCAGATGTTCACAATAATTAGGGCTCTTTCTCCGTTCTTAATACAGGAAGGGAACAAAACCTTGCTGCAAAACGAATACGGTCCACCTAAAGAAATCGTGCCTATGGAACAAACATTACCCCTAAATTTCTTTCAGCCAAGTACGGCAGTCATTGCCAAGATACGTCAGTTCGCACGGACTTTCCGGCCTCAGCCCTACAACATAACACTTGCCTGACATGATATCTCCTTCCCTGCTCTCTGCCAATTTCGCCAATCTGGAAGCAGAGATGAAGTGGTTCAACCAGAGCTCTGCCGACTGGCTCCATATCGATGTGATGGACGGCGTGTTCGTTCCGAACATCTCCTTCGGGTTCCCGGTGCTCAAACATGTGGCCCGCATCTGCGACAAACCGCTGGACGTGCACCTGATGATAGTTCAGCCCGAGAAGTTCGTGAACGAGGTGAAGGCTCTCGGGGCCTACCTGATGAACGTGCACTACGAGGCCTGTCCGCACCTGCACCGTGTGGTGGGACAGATTCACGAAGCCGGCATGAAGGCTGGCGTGACGCTCAATCCGGCCACACCCGTCTCGGTGCTGGAGGACATCGCGGCCGACGTCGACCTGGTATTGCTGATGAGTGTCAACCCGGGCTTTGGCGGACAGAAGTTCATCCCGCACACCCTGGAGAAGGTGACACAGCTGCGCCGGCTGCTGGACCGCACCGGCAGCAAGGCACTCATTGAGGTGGACGGCGGCGTGAACCTGGAGACAGGACGCCAGCTGAAGGCTGCAGGCGCCGACGTGCTTGTGGCCGGCAGCTACATCTTCTCAGCCCCCGACCCGGCCAAGGCTTGCAAAGCTCTGTCTGCGCTCTGAGCGTTCGCACCATCCCGCCCCTGCTATGATTGTACAGCATCTGCTGCTTTGGTGTGCCGTCCTGTTGGCGGCGGGCACAGCTGTCGGACTGCTGTTTCCCCTACCCTATTACCTGCCTCTGCTTGCGGCAGCCCTCATTGCATGCTTCCTGCTGCGCAAATCCAGCCATCTGCATGATGTGCTGACGATTGCCGTATGGCTGCTCATCGGATGCAGCAGGGCATATGTGTGTCAGGAAACGAGCGGCAGACCGTCGGAGCCAAGCGCTTTCGTACAGAAGACGTTGCAGAAGGCAGGCCAGATACAAGACGCTTTGGCAGGCAGACTCGAAGAAGCCCGTCTCACCCCGAGCGCCCAGGCTCTCTGCTCGGCATTGGTTCTTGGGAAAAAGGACGGCCTGACGCGCGAGACACGCCAAGCCTATGCCCGCGCAGGGGTCAGCCATCTGTTGGCGCTGAGCGGCATGCATCTGGGCATCATCTATGGGTTGCTCTATCTCGTCCTCATCCGATGGGTACGCCTTAGCCGTTGGCGATGGCACGCTCTGCCATTCATCCTACTCATTCTGTGGAGCTTTACGTTGGTGGCCGGGAAACCCGTTTCGTTGGTGAGAGCCGCCATCATGCTGTCGGTCTTCACCGTCGCATGGCTTCGGCAATACGCCACCGCCACCTTTCACCCGCTGGCCCTGAGTGCCATCATCATCCTGCTGGTGTCTCCCATGGCTTTGTTCAGCATCGGCTTCCAACTGTCCTTCAGCGCCGTCTTCTTCATCATCGCGCTTTGGGGACCGCTCGAGAAACGCTTCCCGAAACTGCCGTGGGCTGTCAGGCTGCTGGCTGTGTCCTGCATCGCCCAGCTTGGCACGATGCCGCTCACACTCTACTACTTCCATCAGCTGCCGCTGCTTGCTCCGCTTTTCAACCTCGCGCTCATACCGCTCACCACGCTCATCATCTACCTGACGCTCGCCACGCTGGTTTTGCCGCTTGCTCCGTTGGGACAGGTATTGAACCTGTTGGGAGCCTTGCAACAGGAGGTTGTCGACCTGGCGGGCAGTATTCCGGGCGGAACACTGACCGGCTTCTACCCGGACGGCATTTGGGTCGCCCTCACTTACGGGGCCTTGTTGATTGCCATCGTACGCCTCCGCACCAGATAGCGCACGCGGCGAGGAAAAACACACGCATGCGCTTCCGGAATAAGCACGAGGCGCTTCCAAAATAAGCGCGAGGCGCTTCCGAAATAAGCACGAGGCGCTTCCGAAATAAGCACAGGGCGCTTCCAGAATAAGCACGTGTCGCAGCCCTATTTACCCAAGTCGAAATGAAGGAGTATGGGGCAATGGTCGGACGGATGCCAGAAGTTGGATATCTTCTCGGGGTTGCGTACGGGAGACGTATAGTCGTCGCGTATGACGGAGACGTCGCGGACGCGTTTCTGCAAAGCTGGCGTGACGTAGAGGAAATCGATGCGCGACTTGCCGCCGGTCGTGCTGATGAACTGGTCGGGATGGCAGGCGTGGACAAGGTCGACGTACGGCGTCTGCTCGTTGATATAGTCGTGGACGAGGAAGCGCGTGGAGTTCTCGGGGAGCTGATACGTCGCGTTGTCGATGCGGGAAATGGAGTTGAAGTCGCCCATCATGGCCCAGAGCTCCTTGCGGGCCTTGGGGTGCGTGAGGACGGTCTGCCGGCAGATGTACTCCATCTCGGCGCGGCGGAACAGGTCGCCTTCGTTGCGGCTGCGGCTGGCTTCGCGTTGGTCTTGGGGGACTTTGTAGCCGTAACCCTGCGGCCACGTGTGGAGCGTGACGATGTTCAGCGTCCGGCGTCCGCGTTGCAGCTTGTACCAAGAAGCGCCGTGGCAGACGATGGTGTCGGCATTCCCCTTGATGAGCTTCTCGGGCTCCAACGGGAAGCGCGAGGTGATGAGCTGCGGATAGTGGTCGGGATGGGCGCTGAGGTAGACGTAGGTGTGGCCGTAACGTCCGGCCAGCCGCTGCCATCGGGTCAGGCACTCTGCTTCGCTCTCCACCTCCGACTTTGCCGTACCCGTCACATAGAGCTTCTGCGCCTCGCACCACACACAGATGTCGGGCTTCTGAGCCTGCACCCACGACGTGAAACGCGCGTAGTCGTCGGTCTGTCCGTCCCACATGCCGTTCTGGATGTTCCAGTAGAGCAACGTCACATTGCGGTCGTCGGACCTCCCTTCACGCAACGTCTTGGCCTGGGCACAGACAGCCGTCAGCATCAAAGCGCCCAGCAAACAGATAAGATTCTTTTTCATGGTCATAGATAATGGGGTTAATGGTCTGGGGGAAATGTCAGTCGTTCGAGAAGTCGGCCAGCACTTGGCGATAGACAGTCAGGACTGAGCTTTTGCGGATGAAGCCCACGAAGATTCCGTCGGCATCGACTACGGGAAGCGTCCACGCGCCGGTGCGGTCGAACACTTTCACCACGACGTCCATCGAATCGTTCACGGAGAGTCGTGCCTCGGGCTGCTTCATGAGCTGCGAAACGGTGAAGTCTCTGTACAGCTCCGTGCGGAAGACGAGGTGGCGGATGTCGTCGAGATAGACGGCCCCCACGAACTGCATCTGCCGGTTCACGACGGGGAAGACGTGGTTCTTGCTGTTCGAGACCTGCGTAGCTACGTCGCCCAGGTTCATGTCCGGATAGAGCACCTGGTCGTAATGCTGAATGACGCTGTCCATACTCATGAGCGTGAGGATGGAGCGGTCCGTGTGGTGCGTGAGCAGTTCGCCCCTTTGTGCCAGTCGCATGGCATAGATGCTGTGCGGCTCGAAGTATTTGATGGTAAGGTACGAACCGACCGAAACAATCATCAGCGGCATGAACAGGGCATAGCCGCCGGTAAGCTCGGCAATCAGGAAGATGCCCGTCAGGGGCGCGTGCATCACGCCGCTCATCAGGCCGCACATGCCCAGCATGGCAAAGTTGCGCTCCGACACGTCGATGCCCAGCACTTCGTAGGTGTTCCACCAACGGCAGAAGATGAAACCGCACAAGCAGCCCAGGAACAGGCTGGGCGCAAAGATACCGCCGCAACCGCCGCCGCCGTTCGTCGCCGTAGAAGCAAACACCTTGAAGATGATAATGAGGAACAGGTAGACGAGCAAGTGGTCGCTGCCGTAGAAGAGGGACCGGTCCATCGCTGTGTTCCAATCCTCCTGGCCCGTGCCGTTGAGCAAGAGCGTTATCAGTTCGTAGCCTTCGCCGTAGAGCGAGGGGAAGAGATAGATGAGCAGACTCAGCATGACGGCTCCGACCACGAACTTCCGGTACACACCGCCAAGCTTGCGGAACTGCCCCTCCAGCATGTTCATCGTACGCGTAAAGTAGAGGCTGGCCAGTCCGCAGAAGATGCCCAAAGCGAGGTAAGCGGGTATGCGGTCCACGGAGAAGGCGTTCTGCAGGTGGAACTCGAAGATGGGTTTGGTGCCCGAAACGGCAAACGTGAGGCCGGCTGCCGTGACGCTCGACACAAGCAAGGGCAGCAGGCTGGTCATCGTCAGGTCTATCATCAGCACCTCGAGCACGAAGACGAGTCCGGCTATCGGCGCCTTGAAGATGCCCGCCACGGCTCCCGCAGCTCCGCAGCCCACAAGCATCATCATATATTTGCCCTCCAGCCGGCACACCTGTCCCAACGTACTGCCTATAGCGCTGCCGGTCAAGACAATAGGAGCCTCAGCCCCGACACTACCGCCAAAGCCGACGGTGATGGCAGACGCTACGACGGAGGTCCAGGTGTTGTGCGGCTTGATGCGGCTCTGCTTGCGGGCTATGGCAAAGAGAATCTTCGTGACGCCATGACTGATGTCGTCGCGGACAACATAACGGATGAAGAGCATCGTCAGCCAAATGCCCACGACGGGATAAACGAGGTAGAGCCAGTTGGCATTCGTCACGGAGAACTTGTGTGTGAGCAGTTCCTCAATCTGGGCAATGAGCCACTTCAGCAGCAGCCCCGCCAAGGCGGTGAAGATGCCCACAAAGAAGCTGACGAGCAACACGAAGTTGTTGTCGGAGAAGTGTCTCCGTCGCCATCGGATGAGCCAAGCTATGAAGTCACGCACATTTACCATTTAATCATTTTCCATTTGTTCCCATCTCCTCGGAGAGGGGTTAGGGGTGAGGCTTTCTAACTTCTTATTATCTTCACCTGTCCGTCAAGGCTCAGCTTGATAATCTGGCTGGGCTTCGCCTTGCTCGTATCGTTCTGGCGGGACTTCATGATGTAGTCCACGCCTTGCTTTATCTCGTCGGACACCTCGGCAAAGCAAGCCGGCGAAGGCTCGCCGCTGATGTTCGCGCTGGTGCTCACGACAGCTCGTTCGAAGCGATAGCACAGCTCATGGCTGATGTTCTCTCGCGTCACGCGGAGTCCCACGCTGCCGTCCTCTGCAATGAGGCTCGGCGCAAGGTTCACGGCTCCGTCCAGAATCAGCGTGAGCGGCTTCTCGGCAAACTCCACGAGGTCCCAAGCCACATCGGGCACCTGCCGCAGGTATCGCTGCATGCGGTTCGCGCTGTCCACCAGGCAAATCATCGCCTTCGAGTCCTCGCGCCTTTTGAGTTCAAAGATTCTCCTCACGGCTTCCTCGTTGCTCGCGTCGCAACCGATGCCCCATATCGTGTCCGTCGGGTACAGGATGAGCCCACCCTGCCTCAACGTCTGCACGGCAGTCCTTATATCTTCTGCAATCTCTTTCTGTGTCATGCTCTTGTTTTGATATTCGACTGCAAAGATACGACAAAAAGCGAAAAGCGAAAAGCGAAAAGAGGAAAATGACATGTGCTCCGCTTTTTTTCCACTCTTCAATTCTCATTATTCACTTAAAAGTCGTATCTTTGCCCTCGGAAACCAGTGGACACGACATTATGACCAAAGAAGAGAAAGTACAATACTGGCTCGACATTGCAGACTACGATCTTGACACAGCTGAGGCAATGTACCAGACAGGGCGTTGGCTCTATGTTGCTTTCATGTGTCATCAGGTCATCGAAAAGACGCTTAAAGCCTATTGGTGCGGCACACAGCCAGACGACCCTCCCTACACCCATAACCACAAACGGTTGGCAGATGGTTGCGGGCTTTATGAAAAGATGAGTGACAGCCACCACCGCTTATTGAACAGAATCACCAATTATAACATCGAGGCACGATACCCCGAGGACAAGGAGGGACTCTCCCGAATGCTTACAAAGGACTTCTGCCGACAAATCATCAACGAAACAAAACAACTACGGAAATGGATAAAAGACGAACTCTCAGCCGCGATGAGGCATTAGAACTCGTCAGGCAATACAAGTCTGTCATCTGCCCTCGCTTTGAAAAAGAGCCGAAGGTGATGATGTTTGGTTCGTACAGTAAAGGCTATGCCAATCCCGACAGCGACATTGACGTGGCTGTCATCGTGCCCTCCTACGGCAGTCGTAAGTTCGAGATTGCCGAAAGCCTTTGGCATGACGTTGACAAGGTTAGCTTCCTCATCGAGCCGGTCCTCATGGCCGAAGACCGGAAGTCGCCCCTCTACGACGACGTCATGCGCACTGGCGTTCCTGTATAAATATAAATATAATGCAATAACACAAAGCGGACAGTCCGGAGATGTTTCGGGGCTGCCCACTTGTTTGTTTCTAATATAATAAAGTTTACTCATGTTTCTGAAGTTAAAGTGGAAGTTAAAATTGAAGTAAACTCGTTACGCTCGTGGCTCCGCGCACTTAACAGCGCGCCTTGCCGCTAAAGCGTGCAAGAAGTTATAAAAGGACAATACTATATAGGCTGTCAGCATCCAAAGCTATCGTCCAGCCAGCGTGCTGGCTTCTTCCGCGCCTTAACAGCGCGCCTTGGTGCTAAAGCATCCAAGAACTCCCTGTGCGTTCCGCCTGCGCCTGAGCGAAGCGAAGAAGCGCATAACTTCCTATTTAACTCCATTTTATAACTTCCGAAACTTAAATCATTTACCATTTTACTATTTATTTCCTGAGGATTTGAATGCGTCCGTCGGGCCCCAGCTTGATGATTTGGCTGGGCTTCGCCTTGCTTGTGTCGTTCTGGCGGGACTTCATGATGTAGTCCACGCCTTGCTTTATCTCGTCGGACACCTCGGCAAAGCAAGCCGGTGAGGGTTCGCCGCTGATGTTCGCGCTGGTGCTCACGACAGCTCGTTCGAAGCGATAGCACAGCTCATGGCTGATGTTCTCTCGCGTCACACGGAGCCCCACGCTGCCGTCCTCGGCAATGAGGCTCGGCGCAAGGTTCACGGCTCCGTCCAGGATAAGCGTGAGCGGCTTCTCGGCAAACTCCACGAGGTCCCAAGCCACGTCGGGCACCTGCCGCAGGTATCGCTGCATGCGGTTCGCGCTGTCCACCAGGCAGATCATCGCCTTCGAGTCCTCGCGCCTTTTGAGCTCAAAGATTCTCCTCACGGCCTCCTCGTTGCTCGCGTCGCAACCAATGCCCCATATCGTGTCCGTCGGGTACAGGAAAAGTCCGCCCTGCCTCAACGTCTGCACGGCAGTCCTTATGTCTTCCGCAATCTCTTTCTGTGTCATGCTCTTGTTTTGTTATTCGGCTTCTATATAACTAACCTCAACGAGGTGTTATTAAACGCCTCTGCTTTCGGTCAGCCGAAAAGTTTGCTGCAAAGGTACAAAGAATAATTAAGAATTAAGAAAGAAGAAATAAGAATTGAAGTCTAAAGAACGAAAAACAAGGAAAAAAAGGATGAAAGTGACGAAAGTTATTCCTCCTTCCTGTTTTTTTGTTCTTCACTCTTCACTTTTTCGCTTAAAAGTTCGTATCTTTGCCCTCGTAAACACAAAATATAGCAAGCACTATGGCTAATGTAGCAACTTTATCTCCCTCACCGAACCAGATTATTGTCACGCTGGAACCTGATGCCATCGTTGCCGATATTAAAAAAGCCTTGAAGCTGATGCGGGGCGTGGCTTCAGTACACACAGCCAATGTCAAAACTGACAACCATATCTCGCCTGCTTTGTCTCGGAAGATTAATAAAGCCCGTAGGGAATACGCCAAAGGTGAAACCATTTCATGCCGTACCCCCGAGGAGATGCAACAATACTTCGATAGCTTATGAGGTAAGTTACAGCCAATGACCGCATCATATACGATATTAATGACGAGCATGTTTCCGTGCTGATAATTCAGGCCGAGGAACATTACAACGACAAGTGACAATCTTGCCACCATGAGTTTTTTCCTTTAACCAGCAAATCGTCCCTTTACGACGACGTCATGCGCACCGGCGTTCCAGTGTAGCCACAAAAACAGTTCTCACGTTCCAAAATTAATTTGAACTGAAATGTTTATTTCCAGATTCAAAGATATTGTAGAATGCTTTGTTATTGCTGACCATATTCTTCCAACTAAGATAAACAAGGGTTAAGGCAGAATGTAAACTGCCAGATAAGGCCACATTTATCACGATAATTGGAGTTTTCCTGAAAATAACCTTCATCAGTTAAGTCTTTTTCCGTATTTTTGCGTCATATAAGTGAAGGCACACAGATGATGGAAGCACTAAGTCAAAAGGAAGCTGAGCGGCTGATGGCGGCAGAGCGGCAGGGAATGCTGCAATACGCTTGCTACCGGCTCGGGAATCTCGACGATGCGGAAGATGTGGTGCAGGACGCGTTCGTCGGGCTACCACGACCGTACGAAGCCCGACTGGACGCTGAGGTTCGAGATCCTCGACGTCTATCCTGGCTCGCGCTACGACGATACCGTCATCGCCGAGCTGTACTTCGACGGAATCGACGTGCACTGACACGAAAACCCAACGAATCGCTCACGGAATTATCGTGACATTCTGCTCACATCTAATTTTTCGTCAAGAGAAAAATACAAAAACAACCTACATACCTACATAATCATGCTTTACGCATTGCCGTTCAAAAGCTTACACAATGTAGGTTGCCTACATTTTTGAAAGTATTCCGCCATTTCACCGATTTTGTTCTAAAACACCTCTGTTT
>JAFUVM010000101.1 GCA_017483665.1 Bacteroidaceae bacterium | reverse complement strand
CTTTGCCGGTGGTCGGACTGCAGTTGCAGAAACTCTTCTTGGGTCATAAATCTAACAATCGTAGTTGGGTTGCACTATTGCGACTGCAAAGGTACAACGAAACTACAACGGCCACAATGGGTATTCGCTCGAATGCTTACCAAGGCGTAGTGCACCAACGCAGAGAAGGGAAAAAGAAAGCAGCATGCCGAGCGACATGCTGCTAAGGAGTGATGTTGTGCTCGCAACCTGCTGTGCAGGCGCAAGGTTAACGTTTATTCCCTGTTTCTACGGAACGGGTTCCAGCCCTTCTTCTCCTTCTTCGAGCCGTAACCATAGCCGTAGCCGTATCCGTAGCCATACCCGTAACCGTATTTCTTGTGCTGGCTTCGGCTGTCGTTGATGACGATGCAGAGGTGGTTGAACTTCTTCTCCTGATGCAAATGTTCCAGCTCGGGCAGGAAGCGACGGTCAATCTTCGTCTCGCGCAGGACGTAGATGGTCATGTCTGCCACACGTGCTGTGATGCCGGCATCTGCAACCATTTGGGCGGGAACATTGTCGATGACAACGTAGTCGTAGTGCTTCTTGAGCTCCTCGACGCAGAGGTCCAGACGGTCGCTCATGAGCAGTTCTGTCGGGTTGGGCGCAGCGATGCCGGCCGGCAGGAAGTCGAGGTTGCACTCCTTGCTCTGCGTCGTTACCATGCTGAGCACGTCGTCTTCCGCTCCGGAGAGGAAGGAGGTGAGGCCCAGATTGCCGCCCATGCTGGAGAGGCGGCTCTGTGTGCGCTTGCGTATGTCGGCGTCGATGAGCACCACCTTCTTGCCGCTCAGGCCAAGTGTCGCTGCGAAGTTGCGGCTGATGAACGTCTTGCCTTCGCCCGGCATAGTGCTGGTGAGCATGATTACGCGCGCGTCCTTATTTATAAAGGGCATGTTGAAGCGCATCATGCGGAACGCCTCGACGATGACATCGTCGTTTTGGTTCAGGACGACAAGCTCGGCGGATTTGCTGCTGGACTGTGTGTGCGGCACATCGCAGAGGATGGGTATGGTGGTGTACTTCTCTATGTCCTTGCGTCCGTGCACCGTCGTGTCGAAGGCGATGCGCAGGCGGAAGTAGAGGAAAGGAATGACGATGCCGAGGATCAGGGCGGCGAGCATCGTGACCAGCTTGCGGGGCGAAATGGGGATGCGGCTGCCGAAGGGCTGTTCCACGACGCGGATGTTAGCCTCGGTGATGGCGAGCTGCAGGGCTGTCTCCTCGCGTTTGTTGAGCAGGAAGGTGTAGAGTGTTTCCTTGATGGTCTGCTGGCGTGTGATGTCGATGGCTGTCTTTTCCTTTTGGGGCACGCTGTTCAGGTTGCCTTGCAGCCCGGCTTCCTCGGCCTTGGCCTTGTCCACTTGCAGCTTGAGGCTTGCGCTGTAGCCCTTGAGCGACGCTGTGATGGTGGAACGCATCTGTGCGAGGTTGTTGTCCATGTCCTGTACGATGGGACTGCTCTCCGAAGAGTTCTCGGCCAGTCGGTTGCGTTGCAGCATCAGTTGGTTGTAGTTGCTTATCTGTGTGGAAATGCCTGCATCGGTGATGCCGCCCATTGCCGGAATCAGGTTGTTGCCGTTGCTGTTCTGCGTCAGGTAGTCGACGAGGTATTCAGTCATGGCGTATTGTGTCTCGGCCTGCACGGTGCGCTGGCGTGCAGTGCTGCTTTGTGTGATGAATGCCTCGCTGTTTGCCTTGAAGTCGACCAGGCCGCTGTTCTGCTTGAAGTCCGCCATCCGGCCTTCCACTTCGCTCAGTTCGGAGTGGATGAGTGCGATGCGGTCCTCGATGAACTGCGACGTGCTCTTGGCTATCTGGTTTTTGTCGTCGATGATGCTGCGTTTGTAGGCGTCGAGCAGGCCGTTGAGGATGTCGTCGGCACGTTTGATGCTGGTGTCGGTGCAGGTGATGCGTACCAGGGTGCTTTCCTTGTCGACTTCGCTGCTGCTGACTTTGTTGTAGATCATGATGGCGGCGTCTTCTATGCTGATGCGCTGCACGCTGACGGTTTTGTCGATGAATTCGGCAATCATTTCCTCGTTGGGTGTTGCCACGAAGTCGCCGAAGGGTGTCTTTACGGTCTTGCCCCATTCGACTTTAGCGGTGAAGTCGGACTCCTCCATGAGCGGGCCGAAGCAGACGTCGGAAAGTGTTCCGCCCCGGTTATTGTCGATGGTCAGCTTGAAGCTTGCCGGCACGGTGAAGTCCGTGAGGAAGGTGACGGTGAAGGGTCGGTTGTTGTAGAGCGATACGTTCCGCAGTCCGATGCGTGTGTTGTAGAGCACGTCGAGCCGGAGGTTCTTTGCCACTTCGCGTGCAAGCTGGAAGGAGTGGAGGATGTAGACCTCGTTCTTGACGCTGGAGCCTGCGAGGACGCCGTTGAGTTGCATCAGGGCGTCGGTGTTGATGCTGGAGCGTCTGCCGCTGCCGGAGCCGTTGTCGTCCTTGACGAGCATTACGGCCTGTCGCTGGTAGACGTTGGACTTGGTGGCCAGATAGAGGCGCGAGAGGGCCAGGGCGACGATGACGGAAAAGAGGAACCAGCCCCAGTTGTTGAGGAACGTGTCGAGGATGTCGCGCATGGTGAGCGTTTCGTCGACGGTTGAGCTCTTGCGACGTGTGTGGGCCGATGTGCTATTGTTGTTGGTTTCCATTTCTTCGTGGGTTTATCTTTTGAGTGCAACGATGAGTGATACGATGCTGACGACTATGCCGACCACCGTGCTGCCGACGGTGAGCCAGGTGTAGCTGGTGCTGCCTTTCACGCGCTGGCTCTTGTTGGGCTGCACGTAGACGACATCGTTCTGCTGCAGGTAGTATGCCGGCGAGTTGAAGACTGACTGGTTGTCGAGCAGGTTGATTTCGTAGGTCTTTCGTGTGCCGTTCTCTTCGCGCACTACCAGTACGTTGTGTCGGTGGGCGCTGTTGGTGAGGTCGCCGGCTTTGCCGAGTGCTTCCAGTATGGTCAGTCGCTCGCCCTGGTACGTTTGTGTGCCGGGGTTTCTGACGTCGCCGAGGATGGTCACCTTGAAGCTCATGATTTTGGTGTTCACTACGGCATCCTTGATGTAGCCTTCGTTGATCATGCGGTTCTGCACCATCAGGGAGATTTGTCGTGTGGTCATGCCGCCCACGTGGAGTGTGCCGAAGATGGGGAACTCGATGTTTCCGTCCTTGTCGACCTGGAAGTACGAGACGCCGGAGGATACGTTGATGGTGTTTGTTCCCGTCTGCGAGTTGTTGCCGCCGCCGATGAGGGTGTTGTTGTTGAAGCTTTTTATCAGTTCGTTGTCCTTGCTTGCTACCGAGATGGCAAGTTGGTCGTCGGGCTGTACCTGCAGCTCGAAATGGTCTTCTATCTCTTGCGGGACGGCATAGGTCTGCGTGGCTCCCTGCAGATAAATCATCTTTTTGTTCGAGATGCAGGAGGTCATCAGCCCCAAGCACATGGCACAAGCTATCAGCGAAAGTGGTGTCCTTTTCATTACCTTATTTATATTTTAGCATGCAAAAGTACTAAAAAAAACATAAACATGAAGCTGTTAAGTGAATTTATTTGCCGAAATAGTGCGATTTGTTGCAAAGATTTGGTAACTTGCAGCCGAAAAAGTCATATCAAGCGCCTAATGCCTATGAAAAAACGATTGGAAATGCTTCTGCTTTGCCTGCTTTTGTGCCTCTTTTGCGAAGCGCAGGAAATGTTAAAGGGCAAGGCTTCGTACTACTCCGACAAGTTGCATGGGCGGCGAATGGCAAACGGGCAGCTCTACCATCGCGACAGTATGACGTGCGCCCATCTGAGGTTTCCGTTCGGCACGATGCTGAAGGTCCGCAATCCCATCAACGACCGGACGGTCATCGTTCGCGTCACAGACCGCGGTCCTTACTCGAAGCGTTACATCATCGACCTGAGCCGTGCGGCCGCCAAAAAGCTCGGCATCCTCGCGGCCGGCTTCTGCCAAGTGGAGATTACGCCTTTCCATCCCGAGGTGGTGCCCTATCGTGCAGAGGAGGACAGCCTGCCGGAAGTGCCCGAACTCAACTTGCAGTACACGCCCGTTGCCACTTATCCCGACCCCGTTTGGCAGCGGGATTCCACCGATACTGAGTGACAGGTACTTCCCTTCGCCCCGGAGACAAATCCGTTCCGACACGTCAGCAACTCCTTTCCGACACGTCAACAAATTCTTTCTGACACGACATCAAATTCTTCTCGACACGTCAACAAATTCTCCTCGCCGCGGATAAAAACTTTTTCAGTGGCTTGGAAATATATTTCCGTGGCTCTGAAATATATTTCCAAGGCTTTGAAATAAATTTCCAAGCCACTGAAATTGTTTTGTCGCACGTGGCCGGGAAATTGTTGTCGTGCCGGAAAGGATTTCTCTCTGTGGCGGAAGGAAAAACTGTCCGAAGGCTGTTCGTCAGTTTCATTTTGAGTTGCAGGAATTGCCATTTTTGCTTTTTAACGTCGATTTGTGAACTTCGGCAGGACTTGATTGACAAAAAATTGCTATCTTTGCAGAAAAATGAGCATGAAGCAAGTGCAATTGTCGGTGATTATCCCTGTCTACAAGGTCGGACAAACGTTGGACCGCTGCGTAGAGAGCGTGCTGCGGCAGCAAGTGCCGGGCGACATGGAGGTCATCCTCGTGGACGACGGTTCGCCCGATGACTGCCCGCAGATGTGCGACGCATGGGCGCGGCGCGACGAGCGCATCCGTGTCGTCCATCAGGACAACCGCGGACTGGGGGCCGCCCGCAATGCCGGTCTCGACATCTGCCGCGGGGCTTACGTGACCTTCGTCGATAGCGACGACTTCCTTGCTGCCAATACTTATCTGCCTCTGATGCAGCGGCTTGCCGAACATCCCGAGGTGGATGTGATGGAATATGAGTTCTGCATGATGAAGGACGACACCCAGAACCAGTTCCTGGAGGACGCCGTCTACAGGGACGCACGGCAGTACTGGATGCAGACGCGTGCCTGGTGGCACAGCTATGCATGGAACAAAATCTTCCGACGCGAGTGCTTCGAGGAGGTGCGGTTCGCCGACAGGCTTTTCTGCGAGGACATGCATCTGTTGGTCCGGATGCTCGAACGAGGCCCCGTCGTCGCTACGGCGCACCTGGGCACATATTATTATATATGGAACGAGTCAGGCCTTTCGGCAAGCCCCTCGGCAGAGAAGATCCGCCAGCTGCTCGAGACGCAGATGTACGCATGGCGTGCCCTGCGGATGTCGGTCTTCTCCCCCGGAGCCTCCGACTTCCTCCGCTCCATGCTCTACAGGCAGACGGACCTCTATCATGCCTCGGGTGAAGTGCTGCTCCGCTGGCCGTTCATCCGCCTGATATGCCGGCTTCGTGGCAAGCTCGGCAAGCTTCGTCCGAAAGATTAAACCATTCAACGCGCCATTTGTCAAAGTGATAATGAATAAGAAAACATCCGTTTTATGCCGTCTGGGCACGTTCCTCCTGGCGTGTCTCTCCGTGTTGTCGTGCAGCGAAAAGAAGAAAGCGCCCGGCGAAAAGGTGCATTACAAGACGATGATAGTCGCGTCGGCCGACGTGACGCTGAACCAGCAGTACAGCGCCCGCCTGACGGGAAGGCAGATAGTGGAAGTGCGTCCGCAGGTGTCGGGCAACATCACGCGCATCTGCATCCGCGAGGGCGACTCCGTCCGGCAGGGGCAGACCCTGTTCGTCATCGACCAGGTGCCGTACCAGGCCGCACTTGAAGTGGCCGTCAGCGCCCGTCGGAGTGCCGAGGCAAAGCTCGCTACGGCAAAGATGAACTACGAGAGTCAGCGTCTGCTCCAAAAGGACGATGTCGTCTCGGACTTCTCCGTCGAGACTTCGCACAACGTCTTCATGGAGGCCGAGGCAGCTTTGGCGCAAGCACGAGCCCAAGAGACGAATGCCCGCAACAGCCTGTCGTACACGGTGGTGAAGAGTCCCGTCAACGGCGTTGCGTCGATGATTCCCTGGCACGTCGGGGCGTTGGTGAGCAGCACTATCAGCGAGCCGCTGGTCACCGTGGTTGACGACCGCGAGGTCTACGCCTATTTCTCGGTGACGGAGAACCAGACGCTCGACCTCATCGAGCACTACGGTTCCGTGGCCGAGTTCATTCGTCAGGCTCCTCCGGTCAGTCTTCTGCTGAGCAACGGCAAAGCCTATGGCCGCGAAGGTCGCATTGATGCCATGAGCGGAACGGTCGATGAACAGACCGGAGCCGTTACCCTCCGTGCCACGTTCCCCAATCCGTCGCGCCTCCTGCACAATGGAGGTATGGCTACGGTGGTCGTGCCTACGCATCGCGCCGCATGCATCGTCGTGCCGCAGAGCGCTACGTACGAGCTGCAGAACCGCACCTTTGTCTATAAAGTGGTTGGCGGCAAGACGAAAGCCACCGCGGTCGAGCTGTTCCGACTCAACGACGGACACGACTACATCGTGGAGCAAGGCCTGAACATCGGCGACACCATCGTGGCCGAAGGGGCAGGACTGCTGAAGGAAGGAATAGAGATTAGAGATTAGGGATTAGGGATTAGGGCTTTATTGTTTTGTCCCATTGGTGGAATAAAGAATAAGAACGAAGGTGAACGTACGTACTTTCATAGACAGACCGATACTGTCGGGCGTCATTTCGATACTCATTGTGCTGGTGGGCCTCATAGCCTTGTCGCGGCTGGCTCTGGAACAGTTCCCCGAGATTGCTCCGCCTACGGTTCGTGTGAACGCCACCTACACGGGTGCCAACGCCGAGACGGTGCAGAAGAGTGTCATCGTGCCGCTCGAGGAGGCCATCAACGGCGTGGAGGGCATGATGTACATGTCCTCCACGGCTTCCAACACAGGCAACGCCTCCATCAGCGTCTTCTTTCGCCAAGGCACGAATCCCGACATGGCGATGGTCAACGTGCAGAACCGCGTCGCCACCGTGCAAGGGCGCTTGCCGAGCGATGTGGTGAAGGGAGGACTGACCGTCCGCAAGCGTCAGACGAGCAACATCAAGCAGATTACGCTCTACAGCCCCGACGATTCGTTCGACCGCACGTTCCTTGCCAACTACACGAAAATCAACATCGAGCCGCGACTCAGTCGTATTCCCGGGGTCGGCGAAGTGAATGTCATCGGTGCCGACTATTCGATGCG
Source organism: Bacteroidaceae bacterium (assembly GCA_017483665.1). Classification (GTDB taxonomy): domain Bacteria; phylum Bacteroidota; class Bacteroidia; order Bacteroidales; family Bacteroidaceae; genus Physcousia. The sequence goes on along the minus strand of JAFUVM010000101.1, from coordinate 2,704 downwards.
CATCTGGCTCGACCCGCTGAAGATGGCCCGCTACGGCCTTTCGCCCGACGACATCAACCGTGTCCTGGACGAACAGAACGTCGAGAAGGCGACAGGCACGCTGGGTGCCGACTCGGAGAACACGTTCCAGTATGTGCTGCGCTACCGCGGCCGCTTCGAAGAGGAGAAGGAATACGGGCAGATGGTCGTGCGTGCCTTGCCTACGGGCGACGTCCTGCGGCTGGGCGACGTGGCGCGTGTGGAGCTGGGCTCGCAGAACTACAACTTCATAGGCGAGACGAACGGACATCCCGGCGTGAACATCATGATAAACCAGATCAGCGGTTCGAATGCCAATGAGATCATCATGGCAATCGACCGCGAAATGGAAGACATCCGTGCCGGCCTGCCGCCTGGCATCGTCATCGAGGACTTGGAGTCGAAGAAGGACTTCCTCGATGCCTCAATAGCCAGCGTTATGGAGACGCTTCTCGAAGCCCTTCTGCTGGTCATCCTCGTGGTTTACATCTTCCTGCAAAGCTTCCGTTCTACGCTGATACCTGCCGTGGCTATCGTCGTCTCGCTCGTCGGCACGCTGGCAGCCATCTATGCCATCGGCTTCTCGCTCAATATGCTGACGCTCTTCGCGTTGGTGCTTGTCATAGGCACCGTTGTGGACGACGCCATTGTGGTCGTGGAGGCGGTGCAGGCAAAGTTCGACGAAGGCTACAGGTCCGCTTATGATGCCACCGTCGACGCCATGCACGGCATCACCACCGCACTTGTCACCACCACGCTCGTCTTCATGGCTGTCTTCGTTCCGGTCAGCTTCATCAGCGGCGTCACAGGCACGTTCTACACACAGTTCGGTTTGACGATGGCCATTGCCGTAGCCATATCGTTGTTCAACGCCATGACCCTCTCGCCGGCCCTCTGTGCGCTCATCATGACGCCGCATGCCGTCGACGAGTCCTCGCTCAGCTTCTCGTCGCGTTTCCACCTGGCCTTCGATGCCGCCTTCCGTCGCATCGTCGACAAGTACAAGGGTACCGTGGGCGCGTTCTTCCCGCATCGGTGGGTGGCAGCGGTGCTGGTAGTGGTGGCTGTCGCAGGGCTTGGCTGGCTCATCCGCACTACGAAGACCGGACTGGTGCCCAGCGAGGACATGGGCACGATATTCATCAACGTACAGGCTTCGCCGGGCTCTACCCTGAAGGAGACTTATGCCATCCTGCAAGAGGTGGAGCGTCGCATCCAGGACTTGCCGCAGCTGCGCACGTATTCCCTCGTGGCGGGCAACAGCGTGGGCTTCGAGCAGTCGGCTTCGAACGGCAACTTCACCCTGAAACTGAAGAAGTGGGACCAGCGAAAAGGAAAGGGCGACGACGTGCAGTCCGTGATGGAGGAAATCTACCGGCGCACGGCTGACATCGGCAACGCCAAGATTCAGGTCAACACGCAAGCGATGATTCCCGGCTTCGGACGCATCAATGGCTTTGAACTTTACGTGCAGGACAAGAAGGGCGGCACGATGGAGGACCTGCTCGCGTACACCAATCGTCTGATAGCGGCCTTGAACGAGCGGCCCGAGATAAGTCGTGCCTTCACCAACTTCTCGATGAACTATCCGCAGTACCGCGTGGAGGTGGATGCCGTGCTCTGCAAGCGTCACGGCGTTTCGCCTGCCGACGTGCTCAGCACCCTGAGCGGCTACGTGGGCGGCAACTACGCCTCGAACTTCGTACGCTTCACCAAACTCTACCGCGTCATGGTGCAGGCTTCGCCCCAGTACCGCCTCGACACGGAGTCGCTGGGCGGCATCTTTGTCCGCAACGACAAGGGGCAGATGTCGCCTATCGGCCAGTACCTGAAGCTGACGCGCGTCTATGGCTCCGAGACCCTGTCGCGCTTCAACCTCTTCCCCAGCATCAGCGTCAGCGGAACGCCTGCCGAGGGCTACAGCACAGGCCAGGCCATACAGACCATCCGCGAAGTGGCAAGCCAGGAGCTGCCCGAGGGCTACGGCTACGAGTTCGGTGGCATGACGCGCGAAGAGGCTTCGGCAGAGAACACCACGACGCTGGTCTTCATTATCTGCATCGTTTTCATCTACCTCATACTCTGCGCCCTCTACGAGAGCCTGTTCGTGCCGTTGGCCGTCATCTTGAGCGTGCCTTTCGGTCTTGCCAGCTCGTTCCTTTTCGCAAGGATGTGGGGGTTGGAGAACAACATCTACATGCAGACGGGTCTCATCATGCTCATCGGTCTGCTTGCCAAAACGGCCATCCTACTCACGGAATACGCCAGCGAGCGCCGCAGACAGGGCATGAGCATCGTCGATGCGGCACTCGATGCGGCTGCTGTGCGCCTGCGTCCCATCCTGATGACGTCGATGACGATGGTCTTCGGTCTGCTTCCCCTGGCCCTTTCTACCGGCGTCGGCGCCAATGGCAACCACTCGCTTGGTGTCGGCACCATAGGCGGTATGCTCGTCGGCACCGTGGCTTTGCTCTTCATCGTGCCCGCCCTCTTCATCGTCTTCCGCGTGATAGAGGAGCGTGTCTTCCGCCGCAAAAAGTAATCATGAGGGTGTGTCATAACAAACGAACATACTCTCTTTTATAATTTAACCACGAATTGCACGAATTACACGAATTGATTGGCTGCTGATTGTTAGCTAATTATAAATTCGTGTAATTCGTGCAATTCGTGGTTAAAAGCTGAT
>JAFUVM010000100.1 GCA_017483665.1 Bacteroidaceae bacterium | reverse complement strand
GTCCGAATATGCAGGCAAGGGGCAGTATGTCCTGCTCGACTTCTGGGCATCGTGGTGTGGCAGTTGCATCCGCTCTTTCCCCATGTTGATGGAGTTGCACGAGAAGTATCACGACCGAGGCCTGCTCATCATCGGCATCTCTCACGACAGGAACCCCGACGCCTGGCGTTATGCGCTCAGTCAGCACGCGTGTCCCTGGCCCATGCTGCGCGAAACGACTGCTTCCTGGGAAGGTAACACCTCCGCATCAGCCTTGTATGCCATAGAATATCTCCCGACGTTTGTCCTGCTCGCCCCCGACGGACAAGTCATCTTCCCCCCTTACGAAAAGCATGGGTTTGTCGATGACGAACGGCAGCAATTGCAGGCGAAGCTGGCCGAAATCTTCGAAGAGTGAAACAAACCTTGCAGTGAAGTCCTCCAACGACATGTGAGTAGTTTGCCAATAACTCGTTAGTAAATCGTCAATTACTGGCGGATAGCGTGAGCGCGTGATGCTTTCTGTTGCCTAATCAGCCGTCTGGGACAGCTCCCCGACGGCTTTTCTTTTACTTTGTTTTGCAGTTTCGATGAATTGTCGTACCTTTGCCAGACAGATAAATCAGGATTTGTATGAAAGAAGAAATACTCTCACAGCGGATGCTTTTGCTTTGTGCCTGCGCGGCATTGGAGGCACGAGGAGACTTGCAACGGTTGGATGCTGCCATTTGCGATGCGCTCGACGGCGGCGTAAGCGTGAACGAGCTGAAGGATGCCTTTGCAGGGCTCTATGCCTACACGGGATTTCCCCGTTCGCTGAATGCCCTAAACACCCTGGACGGCGTCCTCTCGAAGCGCCAGTCAGCGGGGATTGTCGATAATGAAGGCCGGCCGTTCCGTCGCCCAGCTATCTGGGACGATGCAAAGCTGGCTCTGCAACTTGGCACGGAGATGCAGACCCGTGATGAGGGCGGCACGCCATGGAACTATACATTCTGCCCCCAAGCCGACTACTACATGAAGTCGCACCTCTTTGGCGACATCTATGCCTGCGACCAGTTCTCTCCTGCCGAGCGTGAGCTGCTGACTGTTTCTGCCCTCAGTGCAATGGACGGCGTGTCACCGCAGTTTGAGGGACACAAGGAATGTGCAGTCTTCATGGGCAACACGAAGACACAGGTCGACTACCTCTGCCGGTGGCTTGAAGATAATATTTAGGCAGCCTCCCCCTGCGAGTCCGTCGCAAGGACATTATTTGAACAGCCGTTTCGCCAGCCGGGGCCTCTTGTCTCTTGTGACGGGCACTTGGATGACGGAGAGCCACTTCTCGGGGTTCTTCTGGTTCCACATGCTCTTGACGAACCGTATGCGGCGTGGTCCGCTGACCTGGAACTCGTGCTCCTTGATGTAGTCCTGCAGCTCGGCAAACTGTTCGGTGAAGTGGTTGTGGGGGCCTTGGCATTTCATGCAAACGGCGGTCGGCACCTCTGGCAGTATGCGGAACTTGAGGACGGACGTGTCGAGCATCAGGTCCTCTACCTGCTCGAAGATGTCGATGTCGATATTCTTCCCCTTGATTCCCTTGTCGTGTTCCACAATGAACCAGTTGATTGGCAGGCTGCGTTTGCAGCCGAGGCGCTGCAGTTCTGGTCCCATGGTGCCTGCACAGACCGAAGGCAGGTCCTCCCATCTGTCAAGCACATGGTGGTGTACGGCTACGATGATTTCGGGCAGGCGCTGGATGGAGATTCTTTCCATCGCCTCCATCTTCGACTGCGTAACAGCCATTCGCTTGAGCAGTTCCAGACGGTCGTGCAGCGAGTCGAGCAGTTCTTCCGTCTGGCTTATCTTGTTTTCGAGCTGATGGACGTTCGGGCAGCTTGTCCCCTCGTCCTGCAGTTCGCGTACTTCCTCGAGCGAGAAGCCCATTTCCTTCAGTTGCAGGATGGCGTTCAGCTGTTGCATCTGCGAAACGGTGTAGTATCTGTAGCGGGTCCATTCGTCCACCTCGTTGGGGACGAGCAGCCTCATGCGTTCATAGTGGCGCAATGTCTTTATCGTCACTTTGCAGAAACGCGAAAATTCTCCAATGGTCAGTCTTCCATTCATGGCATGTGAGTCTTGCTATTTCATCCTTTACTTCAGCAGCTTGGCAATTTGTTTCGGCGAAGCGCCGGGGAGCAGGCTTGCGAGGTAGGCCTCCATGCGCTGGTACGACTCCTGCGGCGAGCGGTCGGTGCGGCACACCTCCGTGCCAATGAGACGTTCGGGAGTCGTCAGCAGCGACCATCCGAAGCCGTATTCCCGCCCGTGCTTGTCGACGGGGTAGACGAAGTCCTCCGTGACGATGTGGCACGACATCTGCAGGCGACCGACGAAGGCGTCGAAGCGGCTGCGCATCTTGGGACCCGTCATGCCGCATTCGGCCCGCAGCTCGCGGGCTATCATGCTGCCGTGCTCGCGCAGGGTGCAGAGGATGAGGCTCTCGATGCTGTCTTCCTCGGGCGAGGGGTAGCGGCTGCGACGCCAGTTGTAGAAGTCGGGCCACCAGTCGCGACTGACGAAGCCGGTCTTTCCGGCGAAGAACTTCCCGTAGAGGCAGCCGGCCTCGCGCACCACGGAACCCTTCCATCCCCACAGCGGCCATTCCCACGAGCCGTCGGCAAACTGCGTGAAGCGGCACTCCTCGGCCATCAGCCCTTCGGCGCAGAACCCCACGATGCCGCTCTCCAGCAGGGGCAGGAAGCCTACCTGCCGCACGCACTCTATCAGCTCCGGACAGCTGTGGATGAGGAACGTCTCGCGCTGGGCCTGGCTCATGTCCTGCAGTTTCTTGAAGTATTCGGTCAGCGATTTCATTTTCCCAAAGCTTTATTTCCCTGCAAAGTTACCACTTTTTGTTCATTAGACAAGGATTTTCAGCTTTTATGTTGTACAGAAGGAAAACTATTGCTACATTTGCAGGATAGAATTCATTAAAGGACAAACGTTATGAAAAGAATGATTCTCTCTGTCGTATGGCTGACGGCCATGCTGACCCTCCAGGCACAGAGCGTGTACGACTTCAAGGTGAAGGACGATGCCGGCAAGGATGTTTCGCTCTCCGACTACCGCGGAAAGGTACTGCTCATCGTGAACACCGCCACGCGTTGCGGCTTCACGCCCCAGTACAAGGAGCTGGAGGCGCTCTACGAGAAGTACGCCTCGCAAGGGCTGGAGATCCTCGACTTCCCCTGCAACCAGTTCGGCGCACAGGCGCCCGGCTCCATCCAGGAGATACACCAGTTCTGCACGGCCAACTTCGACATCCGCTTCCCGCAGTTCGACAAGATAGAGGTCAACGGGCCCGGAGCGCATCCGCTCTACACCTATCTGAAGTCGCAGAAAGCCTTCGGCGGCTTCGACACCAGCGACAAGACGGGCAAGATGATGGACGAGATGCTGCGCAAGCAGGATGCCGACTACGACAAGAGTGCCGACATCAAGTGGAACTTCACGAAGTTTCTCGTCTCCGGCGACGGCCGTGTGGTAAAACGCTACGAGCCGACCGACAAGCTCGCCGACGTGGAGGCCGACATCCGGATGGAGCTGAATCCCGTGCTGAGCACCATCATGGCACGTCGCTCCATACGCCAGTACCTGGACCGCCCCGTCGAGCACGAGAAGCTGGAGCTGGTGGTCCGCGCGGGCATCAACGCCCCCAGCGGCATGAACCGCCAGCCCTGGCAGGTGCGCGTCGTGGAGGACAGCAAGCTCATCGCCGACGTGACGGAGGTCTACAAGCAGGAGAACGCCGAGCAAGTGATGCGCGACCCGGGCTTCAAGAACATGTTCCGTAATGCCCCCAACATCATCTGTATCTGCACCCCGACCAGCGGCGGCGAGCTGGACGCCGGGCTCCTGGCCGAGAACATGATGCTGGCGGCGCAGTCCCTGGGCCTCGGCACTTGTCCCCTGGGCGGTCCCGTCCGTTTCCTCACCAGCAGTCCGAAGGCCAAGTTCTTCCTCGACCGCCTCGACATCCCCGCAGACTACCGCCTCACCCTCATCCTTGCCATCGGTTATCCCGACGAGCAACCCGAGGCCCGTCCCCGCGACCCATCGAAAGTGCAGTACGTGAAGTAGGACCTCGCCTCGCGTTCCCTTTTTCTTCGCCTCGCGGACCCTTTTTCGTAAGCATTCGAGCGAATACCCATTGTGGCCGTTGTAGTTTCGTTGTACCTTTGCAGTCGCAATAGTGCAACCCAACTACGATTGTTAGATTTATGACCCAAGAAGAGTTTCTGCAACTGCAGTCCGACCACCGGCAAAG
>JAFUVM010000099.1 GCA_017483665.1 Bacteroidaceae bacterium | reverse complement strand
GATTGTTGATGCGACTGCCTACGCCCTTGCCCGGACCGAGCACAAGACCGCGATAGCAAAGCGTGACGGGACCGCGGGGTGCCTCTATGCGAAGTGCCTCGCGCCGCAGGTATTGCAGGGCTTGGTCGTAGGTGAGCTCGATGCGAGGCGACTCGTCGGCAGGGGGGCAGGGGGCCGGGGGCAAGGGGCAAGGGGCAAGGGGCAGGGAGCCGGGGGCTTTTATCGCCGCCATATAGAAGCCTTCGCCGCGGTCGCGGCCGGGCAGGAAGTGGCGCTCCGTGAGCAGTTCGCCGCCCAGCTCCTGGCATATCCAGCGGGCGTTGTCCTCGTCCTCAAGGCGGTTGAAGGTGCAGGTGCTGTAGATGAGCAGTCCGCCGGGCTTGAGCACGTGCCAGATGTCCGAGAGGATGTCGCGCTGCCTCTGCTGGCACTTCGCCACATTCTCCAGGCTCCACTCCTGCCGGGCCACTTCGTCCTTGCGGAACATGCCTTCGCCGGAGCAGGGCACGTCCGCCAGCAGGAGGTCGACACGGCCGGTCAGCGCACCGAACTCGTGGGGGTATTTCTGCGTCACGATGCATCGCGGAGCCTCTTCCGGCTGGCCCATCATCCACTTCTGCATGTTCTCCCTCAGCACCTGGGCACGCTTCGGCACCGGTTCGTTGCTGATGAGAACCGAGCCTTCGGGCAGCAGACTCTGCACAAGCGTGCTCTTTCCGCCCGGCGCGGCACAGAGGTCGAGGGCGAGAAGAGGAGAGGAGGGGACGGGGGAGGCTTTCGGGATGAGACTTGCAATAGCCATCGATGCGGCTTCCTGCACATAGTATGCGCCAGCATGCAGCAGGGGGTCGAAGGTGAAGGGGGGACGGCTGGGCAGGAAGAAGGCGTTGGGACACCAAGGCACAGGCTCCAGGTCCGGACGGAAGGCCAGCACCTCGTCGGCAGAAAGCTTGCGCGGATTCAGGCGGATGGACACGTCGGGCTCCGTCGCGTCCAAGGCATGGCAGAGCGCATCGGCCGTCGCTTCATCGTAATGCTCGTGCATGAGACGCACGAAGTCCTGCGGTAGTCCTGTCTGCATCATCTTCTCCTATATACGTCGCTACTGGATGGTAATCGGTTTGTTGTCGCGGTCTTCGCACCCAATGGCGTGAAGCTGTGCCGACGGACTGACGTGGATGGGCGAATCGGCCTTGTAGCCTTGCATCCTGCACCCGGTCATGGTGACGCTGGCCTCGCCGTTGACGGTGATGTAGTCCCACGAGGCGCCGAGGGTGGTCAGGGCTGCGTTGCCGCCGGAGAAGCTCTCCACATTGGCAAGCGAGGTGTGGCCTTTTCCCTCGATGAGAATGGGATGCACGTCCTCCAGGCGTTCGCCCACGTTGGCAATGATGCTTCCTTGCGCTATCTGCCAGTTGCGGTTCGTCCACTGGCTGCCTTTCTTGTGGATGCCCACGCCCACACAGTCGAAGTTGAAGTTCGTGAGCTGTCCGTAGGTCTCGCTGCCCAAGTAGATGCCTCCGTAGTTCCCGAAGGTGAAGAGGTCCATGAGCTGGGCGTTGTCGGTATGGTCTATCCAATAGGTAAAGGCCTTGCGGCGCACCACGGAGTCAATGACCGGCGGCGTGAAGGTGCGCCAGAACTCGCGCATGTTGGCGGGGTTGACGTGGCAGTGCAGGATGCGGGGCACGTCGTAGCAGCGGTCGATGGCAATGAACTGTCCGCTCAGGGGATAGCCATAGCAATGCTCGAAGAGGATCTGTTCGCATATCAGAGGAGCCTTTGCCCTGAAGTCCATCGCCATGTACTCGCCGTAGAAGGTGAGGCAGCTCAGCGTGACGCCCTGCACATTCTGCTCGGGCGACATGCGGATGGTCGTGGGATAGGCAATGAGGCGGCCGGGGTCGTTCCATCCCTGTTCGGGATAATAGAACTGTATGCCGCGGACCTGCGTGGCGGACTCCACGGTGAGGAAAGGCCGCTCGCGGTCGGTGATGACGAAAAGCGAGCCCGTCGGACCGGAACGGTCTGGCAGGGCCGTGCCTCTTCCGGTAGGTCCGTGAGCGCCCAGCAGCGTCACGTTGCGCCTGAGCACAAGGCCGCCCTGCATGGGATAGCCGCCCTCGACGGGTTCCACATAGAGCACACCGCCGCGGGAGCTCATGCGGTCGATGGCTGCCTGAAGGCTGTCGCGGTTCGCCTCGGGCGTGTTGTCGGGCCGGACACCTACGTCCTGCACCGAGAGGAAGCCCTGTGCATGGACAGAAGAGCCCGTGAAGAGGCACAGGAGCAAAAGCAGAAGGAGAAAAGTCTTGTGTTTTGTTTTCATAGCTTCATAATGGTGCATTCCATCGTCCGAAATGCAGCTTCATGCCACAAAGGTACGAATAAAAATGTGAATTTAGCGTAAGTTTCGTGCATAAAGTTTTGTCGTGTCGGGAAAAAGAGCTAACTTTGGAGCGAAAAAGTATTCAGACAAACACTTTTTACCATGAAACTAAACAGACGTTCATTCATTACGAAGGGTGCGGCAGGCGCTGCTCTCTTCAGCATCATGCCCCGCGAAGTGCTTGGCAAGATGGGAGGCAACAACAACTTCATCGCTCCCAGCGACCAGCTGACGCGCGGCCTGATTGGCGTGGGCGGCATCGGCCGCTCGAGCTCACACTTTATCAGCGACCAGAACTGCCGTCTCGTGGCACTCTGCGACGTGGACCAGAAACACCTTGACTCTGCCGTGGCAGCTGCCAAGAAGAACTGGGGGGAGGACCTGAAAGCCTATCACGACTTCCGCGACCTCATTCACGATCCCAACGTGGACATCGTTCATATCGCCACCCCACCCCACTGGCACGGCATCATGTCCGTTGAGGCCGCCAATGCCGGCAAGGACATCTTCTGCGAAAAGCCCATGACGCGTACCATCGGCGAGGGCAAACGCGTGAAGGAAGCCGTGAAGCGCAACGGCCGTGTGTTCCGCCTGAACACATGGTTCCGCTTCAAAGATACATTCTACGGCCTCGGCACCGAAGTCAAGCCCCTCAAGAAGCTTGTCGACAGCGGCCTGCTGGGATGGCCCCTGAAGGTGCGCATCTCCGGCGCAACGGGCTTCACCTGGAAGTTCTTCTGGGTGGGCAAGGAGAACCTCGAGGTGCAGCCTGTACCCAAAGAGCTCGACTACGACCTCTGGCTCGGCCCGGCTCCCTTCAAGCCCTACAACGTGCATCGCACACATCAGACCTTCCGCGGATACTTCGACTACGACGGCGGCGGACTGGCCGACATGGGTCAGCACTACATCGACCCCGTGCAGTACATCCTCGGCAAGGACGACGAGTTCCCCGTCAAGGTGGAGATTGACGCTCCGCAGCAGCACCCCGACGCAGTGGGCATCTGGCGAAACATCACCTATACGTATGCCGACGGCTGCCAGATCATTCTGGAAGGCGAAGGCTTCGAAAGCGAGGGCAAGGTGCCTTACATCGAGGGTCCGAAGGGCAAGGTGTACAAGGGCTTCGAATGCACCATTCCCAACGTGCAGCAAATCATCAACGAACTGCCCGACCCCGAAGAGCGCAACACCGATTTCCTGGAGTGCGTCCGCACACGCCGCCAGTTCGCCCTGAACGAGAGCAACGGCTACCACAGCGCCACCATCGTCAACATGGGTGTATGCGCCCTGCGCCTCAACCGCACGCTCCACTTCGACCCGAAGACTCAGCTCTTCATTAACGACGATGCGGCAAACCGCCTCGTGGAACAGCCCATGCGCGGCGAATGGGGGAAGCTCATATAAATGAAAAATGAAAAGTGAACAATTAAAAATGAAAAGTGAAAAATGAAAAATGGGAGTTCCCTCTCTGTAAACACACTCATCGCCAAATCATAAATAACCGTAAATAGTAAATCGTAAAATCACAAATATCATGAGGCGTACATTATATATTATTATAGCCGCGCTGCTGCTCAGCCTGTCCTCCTTTGCACAGGATGCACGCCAGCGCTCCACAGAGACCATCGTGCAGGACGTGCTTGCCCTGGTGCCCATCCAGCAGCAGTCCGATTTCAACAACGAGCTGAAGCCGCTTGTACAGGCTGCACCCAAATCCATCACCATGCTTGCCGCCATGCTGAAGCCTGCGGCACAGCGCGTGAATGCCAAGGTGGAGTACACCATCCACGGCGCTGTCTGCCTGGCAGGTACCAACGAGGCATGGGCCTCTTCCGTTCGCGAGGGACTCAAGCAGGCTATTGCTGCTCAGAGCGACAAGGACGCCAAGCAGTTCCTGGAGAACGAGCTCCGTCTGCTCTCGAAGGAGAACGACGTCACCTACACCGAACAGAAGGGTGCCAACCCCTACGCTAAGGCTTACGACAAGCTGGTGGCCCTGGGCGACAAGGCTGATGCAGAGGTTGTGAAGGCTGTGAAGGGCAAGGACCATGCCCTGCGCATGCAGGCCCTGAAGTTCGCCACGGAGAAGGGTCTCGTCACCGACGAGCTGGCCGATGCCGTAGCGAAGAAGTACAAGTCGCTCAGCGAGGAAGCCAAGTGCGACGTCCTCTACTGGCTCGGCGACAACAAGAAGGCCAGCCAGAAGGCTCTGCTTGCCAAGGCTGTCGTACAGGGCGGCAAGCCTGCCAAGGCTGCCATCGAGGCTCTGGGCAAGATTGGCGGCAAGGATGCCGAACAGGTGCTTGTCGACCAGCTGGGCGGCGAGAACAATGCGGAGGCTTTCCGTGCCCTTTGCTCCTTCCCCGAGAAGCTGAACCTGCAGGAGGCGCTGAAAGCTGCCACAGGCGACAAGAAGCTCTCTCTGCTGAAGCTCGCATCGGCACGCCGCCAGACGAACGTTGCCGAGGACATCTTGAAGCTCACTTCCGACAAGACCTACGGTGAGGCTGCCCTCAACGCCCTGCCCGGCGTGGTGACTCCCGACCAGATTAACGCCATCGTCGGCTCGCTGACCGTGCTCGACAAGAATGCCGGCAACATCTCCGCCTGGCAGAAGGCCTGTGCCGCTGCCCTGCAGACACTGCCTGCCGACGAGCAGTACAAGAGGATTTCCCTCTTTGCCAACCAGCCGAACATGCCTAACCGCGAGCGCCTCTATCCCTTGCTCGCAGCCACTGGCACCGATGCTTCCGTGGCCGACCTGGAGAAGATTGGCGACGCCGCTGCCCTGACCGCCCTGGGCACATCAAGCAACTACAAGGCTGCGAAGCCCTTGCTTGCCGCTGCAAAGAAAGGCAACGAGAACGCCCTGATGAGCTACGTCCGTCTGGTGAGCAGCAAGGAGCAGAGCATGGACGGCCGTTCTGCAAGGCTCTGCGAGGCATTCGGCCTGGCTAAGAGCACCGACAACAAGAAGACCATCCTCTCCAAACTCGCTGGTGCTCCTACCCGCAACGCCTTCCTGCTTGCCTCCAAGCAGCTCGACGACAAGGACCTCAGCTACACAGCCGCCACTACGGCTAAGGAGATTATCACGAAGACGACCGAGGACATCGAGTACGACGTTGCCAAGCAGAGCCTCGAGAAGTGCATCAACATCTTCAAGGCGACAGGCGATGCCGACGACGGCTATGCTGTCGATGCACTCCGCCAGAAGCTCTCCGAGATGCAGCCGGCTCCCCTCTACGTCCTCTCCGACGAGGAGAAGAAGCAGGGCTTCGAGCTCCTCTTCGACGGCTCCAACCTCGACAACTTCGTGGGCAACAAGGTGGGCTACGTGCCCATCAACGGCTGCATCAACGTGACGGCCAACTATGGCAACGAGAGCAACCTGTACACAAAGAAGGAGTATCGCGACTTCGTCTTCCGCTTCGAGTTCTGCTTCCTGCGTCCCGGCGTGAACAACGGCGTGGGTGTCCGCACCCCGATGGGCGTCGACGCTGCCTACGACGGCATGTGCGAAGTGCAGATTCTCGACCACGACGACCCCATCTACGCCGGTCTGCGCGAGTATCAGGTGCACGGCTCCGTCTATGGCGTGATTCCCGCCAAGCGCATCAAGCACAAGCCTCTGGGCGAGTGGAGCGAGGAGGAAATCCGCGTGCAGGGCAACCACATCACCGTCACCGTGAACGGCGAAGTCATCGTGGACGGCGATATCAAGGAAGCCTGCAAGGGTCATAACGTAGCTCCCGACGGCAGCGACACGAACCCCTACACGGTGGACCACCGCAACCACCCCGGCATGTTCAACAAGACGGGCCACATCGGCTTCCTCGGTCATGGTGCCGGCCTGAAGTTCCGTGCCGTACGCGTACTCGACCTGAGCAAGAAGAAATAACACTCCACGCGCCTCTTCCGGAAGAGCCTCGTGCTTATTCCGGAAGAGCCTGGCGCTTATTCCGGAAGAGCCTGGCGCTTATTTTGGAAGAGCCTGGCGCTTATTTTGGAAGAGCAAGGCTCTTAATACGTCAGCGCCCCGTGCTTATTTTCGAAGCACGGGGCGCCGTTTATTGTTGCAGGCTTTCCCTTGTCTACTCAGCGCCGAGGGATGCAATGATTTCCTCGATGTAGCCGAGCACCTCCTCGCGTCCCAGCCGGGTCTCGCTGCTGGTGACGAAGTGCGGCGGCAGCTCTTCCCACTGCTTCGTCAGCTCGTCGAGGTAGCGCTTGACGTTGCCGGCGGCCTTGCCCTTCGACAGCTTGTCAGCCTTGGTGAACACGATGCTGAAGGGAATGCCGTTCTCGCCGAGCCACTCGATGAACTCCAGGTCGATGCGCTGCGGCTCGTGGCGGATGTCGATGAGCAGGAAGAGGTTCAGCATCTGTTCGCGCCGCAGGATGTAGCCCGATATCATGCGTTGCAGCTCGTCGCGCTGCTTCATACCGCGCCGCGCGTAGCCGTAGCCAGGCAGGTCCACGAGGTACCAGGTATCTTTAGGGGCAGCCCCTTGCCCCTTTATCAGGAAGTGGTTGATGAGGACGGTCTTCCCCGGGGTGGCAGACGTTTTGGCAAGGCCTGCCCTGCCCGTTAGCATGTTGATAAGACTGCTTTTGCCCACGTTGCTTCGCCCGATGAAGGCGAACTCCGGCAAGTTCCCGCCGGGGCACTGCTCCACACGGGCACTGCTGATGAAGTATTCGGCTGACTTAATCATTGTTTAATAGTACTTATGGGTCTTCTAGAGCTTCTAGATTTTCTAGAGCTTCTAGATATTCTAGTTTTTCTAGAACTTCTAGATTATCTAGATTATCTCGTGCTTCTAGTTCCTAGAAACTATAGTTCAGCCCCAGGCTGAACCACTCCTTGAACATCATGTACGTGCCGTCGTGGTTCTCGCCGGAGCGGTATCGCTCGTTGCTGTTGTCGAAACGGGGATAGATGAACAGCTTCGCCCAAATCAGCTTGGTGACGGCGAAGTTGATGGTATTGTCCCACTCCCAGATGTTGTAGTCGTAGTTGCTCATCCAATAGACACGGCTCACCCAGTTGATTTGCTTGCATATCTGCCAACGGGTGCTCAGCGTGGCGCTGGGACCGAACGTCGTCTTCTGGTTCTTTCCCGCTTCGATGCCGTAGTTCGTGACCAGGTCGTCGTCGTGGACGTAGAGTATACGCAAGGCGAGCGGCGCCACCTGCAGCGTGCCCGTGAACTGCTTCTTCTTGCCCAGCGAGATGTCCCACTTCATACCGGGACCGATGGTGACGTCCAGGGGGGAGAGTATGTCGGTGGTCTTCTGCGTGGTGTTGGCCTTGTAGACGGGCATAATCTGCGTCTTGAGAATGACCTGCAAAGAATAGTAGAGGCTCTTCCAAGCCTTGTAGCCGGCATTGGTGGTGTAGCGGAGCAGGTTGTTGGTCGGGCGGAGGGAGTGCTCCTTGTCGCTCTCGGTGGTCTGGAATCCCAGCTGCATCTCCAGGGTGTTGTCCCAGGTAATCTTGCGCTGGTCGTTGTAGTTGGCACGCAGCGTGAGCGTGGTCAGCCCCGAGAAGTTATCTTCGCCCCCCTGATACCAGTTGTTCGAAAAGTAGTTCTGCGAGAACTGCAGGGCAGCGTCGCCCGAGAACTTCCAGAAGTTGGGCCTGCGCGTGATGACCTCCACAGCCTCCTCCACCTGCGGGGCCAGCGTGGCGGCAGCCACCTTGTCGGAGAGTTTGTCCTTGTCCTGCAGCACCTCGTTCACGTCGGTGCGCAGGGCCGTCTGACCCAGGATGTCGCTCTCCGTCTGCGTCACCAGCAGGGGAGCCAGTGTGTAGAGATGCGACAGCATCCGGCGCGAGGCATAGAGCCGCTGCATCTGGGGGTCGGTGCTGACCGGTTCGTCGGGACTCATCATCTGCTTCAGGGACGAGGAGTAGAGCGTGGGTTGCGACAGAAGCTGGTAGTAGTAGGCATTGGGCTGGGGAGTATTGCCGATGGCATTGAGCGAGTCACGCTCCTGAGCCAACGAGTCCAGCGCCAGCAGATAGGTGCGGAGCAGAGCGGAGGTGTCGGCCTTCTCCTCGGTCTCCGCCTTCAAGGCACAACTGGCCCGGAGGACGGTCAGGGAGAGAAGGAATAGTATGGCGAAACGCTTCATTTGTTCTATTTTTGTGCAAAGATACGAAGAAAATAACAGTTAAGGGTCAAGAATTAAGAATTATTTCGTAATTTTGCCTTTCCTTTAGAACTAAATGCTGAAAAGCAAAGCATAATACACTACACACTATGGATAAGAACACCATCACAGGATTCATTCTCATTGCCCTCGTCGTCATCGGCTTCAGCTGGTACAGCCAGCCCAGCAAGGAAGAGCTGGAGGCAATGGCACAAAGGGACAGCATCGCTGCCGCACAGACCCCCTCTGACTCCCCCTTAAGGGGGGAGGACAAGGAGGCACTTGCTGTTCCGGCAGTAACGGACTCGTCATCTTTGTTCTTCCCCTTTAAGGGGGAGTCAGAGGGGGTTCACCTTCTTCTTCAGAACAGCAAGGTCAAAGTGAGCCTCAACAGCAAGGGAGCCGCCGTGGAGTCTGCTGAAATCATCGGCTACAAGAGCCGCCGCAAGGAAGGCGACGTCGTGATTCTCGGCAAGGAGGACGCTTCGATGAAGCTCACCCTGCCCCTTAAGCAAGAGAACATTAGCCTCACTGACCTCGTCTTCAACGTCACGGAACAGAGCGACTCCAGCGTTACCTTCGCCGTAGAGCAGGAAGGCAAGCAACTACAAGTACGCTACACCTTGCGTCCCGATGCCTACATGCTCGACATGGACATCACGTCGCGCGGTCTGGAAGGCATGACGATGCCCGGACAGTCCGCCTTGCTCCTCGACTGGAAGGCCACCATCCTGCAGCAGGAGAAGGGCGCCGACTTCGAGAACCGCTACAGCTCCCTCACCTACAAGCGGCAGGACAAGGGCGTGAAGCATCTCAGCGAGACAAGCAACGAAACCAAGGACATTGAGGAACCCCTCGAGTGGATTGCCTTCAAGAACCAGTTCTTCAGCGCCGTCCTCATTGCCGAGAAGCCTATGACCAAGGCCACGCTCACCACGACGCAGCCCGGCGACAAGCACGAAGGCTGGCTCAAGGAGTACGAAGCCACGGCAGAGATTGCCTTCGACGCAACTGCCGGCAAGGACTCACACTTGCAGATGTACCTTGGCCCGAACGACTTCCACATCCTCAAGGACCATAGCAAGATGACTGCTTACGGCTCGGATGCCGACCTCGACGAACTCGTTTACTTAGGCTGGTGGATATTCCGTTTCATCAACCGCTGGTCCATCCTCTATATCTTCGACTGGCTCAAACATGCCGGTCTGCCAATGGGACTTGTCCTCTTCCTGCTGACGGTAATCGTCAAGGTGGCAGTCTGGCCGACACAGAAGAAGAGCTACATGAGCAGTGCCAAGATGCGTGTGCTCAAGCCGAAGCTCGACGAACTCTCCAAGCAATATCCCAATCCAGACCAGGCGATGCAGAAGCAGCAGGCCATGATGCAACTCTACAGCCAGTACGGTGTCAGCCCAATGGGTGGCTGCCTGCCGATGCTCATACAGGCGCCTATCTGGATTGCATTGTTCAACTTTATCCCCAATGCCATCGACCTGCGCGGCGAGAGCTTCCTCTGGGCTGACGACCTCTCCGCTTATGACGACCTTATCCGCTGGAGCACCGACCTGCCCCTCATCGGCAACCACTTGAGCATCTTCTGCGTCCTCTTTAGTGCGACGAACCTCATCAACACTTGGATTTCGATGCGCCAGCAGCAGAACCAGTTCACGGGCGAACAGGCCCAGCAGATGAAGATGATGCAGTGGATGATGTACCTCATGCCGTTGATGTTCTTCTTCATGTTCAACGGCTACAGCAGCGGCTTGAGCTACTACTACTTCGTGTCGGGCCTCATCAGCATCCTCACGATGTGGTATCTGCGCTGGTCAACGGACGACAAGAAGCTCCTGGCCGGCCTCGAAGCCTACCACGAGCAGCACAAGAACGACCCGAAGAAAGCGTCCGGCCTGCAGGCTCGCCTCGAGGCCCTGCAGAAGATGCAGCAGGAACAGGCGAAGCGAAGATAATTGATTAAGGATTAAAGATTAAGGATTAAAGATGATACGCAACAACCATTCATTCTTTCATTTTTTCATTTTTTCATTCTTTCATTTTTTCATTCTTTCATTATTACTCATGTCTTGCGGTACACAGAAGGAAAGTGACAAGGTGAACATAGAGAAGCAAACCGTACAGCTCGAGGGTGACTTGATGACGCCTGAGGCTCTTTGGGCTATGAGCCGCATCGGTGGCTATCAGGCATCGCCCGACGGAGAGCACATTGCCTTCCAGATGGGCTATTACAGCGTGGCGGAGAACAAGAGCCACCAAGTCCTTTGGATGATGAACGCCGACGGCAGCGAGCAACGACAACTGACAACCGATGCCGAGAACGAGACCGATGTGCAGTGGCTGGACAACGAGACCATCGCTTTCCTCCGCGAAGGCGAGGTCTGGAAGATGGGCTTTGACGGCAACGGCCGCAAGCAGCTGAGCCAGACCGACGGCGCTGTCGAGGGCTTCCTCTTTGCTCCTGATGGCAAGAAGGTGCTCCTGCTGAAGAGCATCGACTTCAACGACATCATCCAGAAGAACCCCGAAGACCTGCCCAAAGCGACCGGCCGCGTCGTGAACGACCTGATGTATCGCCACTGGGACCACTACGTGGAGAGCATCCAGCATCCCTTCCTCTTCACTGTGGGCGATGGTTTTGCCATCGCCACCGACGGCCAGGACCTCCTCGACGGCTATCCCTACGAGTGCCCGATGGAACCGTTCGGCGGCATCGAACAACTGGCTTGGAGCCCTGACTCGAAGTTCATCGCCTTTACTTGTCGCTGCAAGACCGGCTTGGAGTATAGCATCTCGACCGATAGCGACATCTTCCTTTATGAAGTTGAAGCTCGCGACCTTAACAATATTGAGCACACAAAGAACCTGTGTAAGCAGTTCAGAGAGTTTGGTATACTTGGCTGCAATGAGATGGCTTATCATGGCGATGGAAAGCAGTTGAATCCCACCAAGACACTGAAAGATCAGGAAATCAACGTTAAGCATAAGGATGAGAACGTCGGCTATGACCTCAATCCGAAATTCTCTCCCGACGGACGCTATGTGGCTTGGCTCTCGATGGAGCGCGACGGATACGAGGCCGACCGCCAGCGTCTCTGCATCTACGACCTGAAGGAGAACACCAAGACCTACGTCACGGAGTCCCTCGACTCCAGCGTCGATGACTTCTGCTGGGCGCCCGATTCCTATACATTATATTATATAGCAGTTTGGCACGCCACAGAGAATCTCTACAAGACCAACTTGAAGGGCGAGGTGAAGCAACTCTCCAACGACTGGGCCGACTTTGGCTCTTTGCAGATGCTTAATGAAAGGGAACTTGTTGCAGAGCGTCACAGCATCACGGCTCCTGCCGACCTCTACGTCGTAACGCCTGGCGACAGCATCGCCAACACGCAGATAAAGCAATTGACCGAAGTGAACAAAGACATCCTGGACCAGCTTGCGAAGCCCACCGTCGAACAGCGTTGGGTGAAGACCACCGACGGAAAGGAGATGCTGACGTGGGTCATCCTGCCGCCTCACTTCGATGCTTCGAAGAAGTACCCCACCCTGCTCTTCTGCGAAGGCGGTCCGCAGAGTGCCGTCAGCCAGTTCTGGAGCTACCGTTGGAACTTTATGATCATGGCTTCGCAGGGCTATGTGGTGATTGCTCCGAACCGTCGCGGCGTGCCGGGCTTCGGGCAGGAATGGCTCGAGGAAATCAGCGGCGACTGGACAGGACAGTGCATGCAGGACTATCTCTCAGCCATTGACGATGCCGTGGAGAACCTTCCCTACGTCGACAAGGACCGCCTCGGTGCCGTCGGAGCCTCGTTTGGCGGCTTCTCGGTCTATTATCTGGCAGGGCATCACGAAGGCCGCTTCAAGTGCTTCATCGCGCACGACGGTGCTTTCAACCTCGAGGCAATGTACACCGAGACGGAGGAGAACTGGTTCTCCAACTGGGAGTACGACGATGCCTACTGGAACAAAGACCAGACGGCCCGCGCCCGCCGCACCTACGAGAACAGCCCGCACCGCTTCGTCGACAAGTGGGACACGCCCATCCTCTGCATCCATGGCGAGAAGGACTACCGCATCAACGCCACCCAGGGCATGTCGGCCTTCAACGCCGCCCGCATGCGTGGCATCGAAGCCCAGCTGCTCATCTTCCCCGACGAGAACCACTGGGTGCTCAAGCCACAGAACGGCATCCTCTGGCAGCGCACCTACTTCGCCTGGCTCGACAAGTGGCTGAAGGCTAAATAATATCAAAGACAATTTATGAGCAGCGAGGTTAACTACAAGAAAGATTTCTGCCTGCATTACTTTGACGAAGGGTGTTGGCAGCTTGATGTGCTGAACAAAGTGGATGTGCTTCTGACGGACAAGAAGGGTCATGCCTTGCTGTATATCGAATCGAAGACATCCATCACAAATGAGGCTGACCATCGCAAAGCCGTTGCTCAGATTATCCTAACTAATCACAAACAAGATGCTATTCTGTCGCATGTTGCCCTTTTCTATCGAAATGCACGGGAAGAGGATGTGCTGGAATGGATAGACTGCTCGGACAACAGCGTGATGTACAATAATGACATCAACTGGGAGAAAGAAAAGGCAAGCGAGCCATCAAAAGATGCCATCAACCGCATCAACGACCGGGTGGCGGGAAGGATAAGGACTTTCACGGGCGAGGATGATATCAAGGCTGCATACGTACAGATAAAGAAAGGCAAAGACGCTATCATCAACATAACGGAACGGAACTTTATCGTTGTTTACAATCAATGGAGGCAAGAGATAAAGTTCTATGAGCGAATCGATGATGAGCAAGATTACATCAACCTTTTCCTGGTTGACCTGCTCAACCGCGAGACATACGCCAAGACGAACACTGTGCTGATACATGAAGGGACGAACCTCCTCAACTACCGCATAATGTTTGATAACGGTGAGATTGACGGCATCAAGTACAAAGGCTATCCCCTATCATTCTATTATACGATAGAAGACAAGGCTCGCTATGATGCTTTCTGGAGCAAATTCAAGCGTCCGCCACAACGAGAGGATTTCATGAAGATAAAGGAGTACAGCAATATGCTCTACTCCGACAGGTACCGTCGCGACACAGGTGGCGAATATACTCCGTCATGCTTCGTAGAAAAGCAAAACGATATTTTGCGTGAGCATTACGACATGGACGAGTTCATTGTATGCGACCCTTGCGCCGGAGTCGGCAATCTGGAAAATGAGTTCGGCAAGGACTTCAAGCAGCATTGCTATCTCTCTACTTTGGTTCACATGGATGTGGACACATGCAGGATGAAGGGCTTCGACAATGCCATCCAGTTTGATTACTTTGCTGACATAGACGCACAGCCCAAGTGGAAATATCGCGGAGAAGAACTTGACATCCGGGAGATTGCCAGACGCGAAGGACGGAAGCTCATGGTGGTAATGAATCCGCCATACGTCAGACGCAAGGGCTTCAAGAACGATATGGCCATAGAGTTCTTCAACAAGGTGGTACGGCTTCAACCGGACGTAATAGTGTACTATTGTAAGACAGAGTTTTTCTTACGTGATACGGTCCAACACTATGTGCGTTCAGGCTATAAGGTCGTATCGCACATCTTCAGCAATGCCCAAAAGACATTCAAACTGTCCGAATGGCCCGTTAGTCAAGTTGTCTTCGACAAGGAGCGAGGAGAAACGTTAACCGGCAAGTACATCAAAGCTGACCGCTATGAGTACAATCGTCGCACCCATCAACTCGACTATAAACAGACATATACTTACGACAATGTACGTCCCAATCTCCTGAAGGACTTGGAGAAGAATATCAAAGAAAACGCCAGCGGCATGAGACTTGGGCAATGGGCTAACGACCATTACTGTGTAGTCGTCAGCAACAGGCATACCCATGCACAGTCGGTGACAACACGCAACCTTGGCTATACCATGCTGCTGAAGGGACTGAACTTCAACACACATGCCAAGTATTATGAGACAAGCAACCTGATTTACAAGGGTGCTACGAAGGATATTGATGGGGACCTGTATTCCGATTCCATCATGTTTTCCCTCTTCTACAAGGGATGTGACTTCTCCAACAAAGAAGGTGTCCGCAATTTCATCGTGCCATTCACAGCAGACGAGCTACATTGTTCTCCTAACGACCTCAATGTACTTTTTCCCGAGGACTATTACGCAGAGCGATTCTCAGGTGAGCTGCCATTGGACAATGAAAACCTGTGGGAAGACGCTTTCGACTTCCGCAAATGGATTCGTCAGTACAACTTCTCGCAGGAGGCACTCGAACTGTATAATGCCGCTCTCGACATATTCCTGTTCTATCACCGCAACGACACATACCGGGACAAAGACTGGAACGACAGCTTCTACGACATAACGAATGCCATCATGGGTAAGAGTTCAGCCGGCTATCAAGAGGTGAGCAAACGGAATGACCGTCGCATGACTCGTGTGAAGACGGCTAAAGGGACGCATGGCTTCAGCCGCAGCTCCATACGTTATGTTGTTCCCAAGGAGGACATCCCCGTGTTCATGCGCTTCTTTGACGCTCGCGATGTTCTCGCCAGGAAGATAAACCGTCAGCTTGTCGAAAAAGGCCTTATGCTATGGGAACGCGAGAATATCTATTGACTATATAAAGTATAATGCAATAACATAACAACGACAAACTATGACCCAAGCAATTCAAAAGACTCTCCGCGACAGCGCCGCGATGCGCTGGACTGCTTTGCTGCTCCTGGCGCTTGCCATGTTCTGCAGCTACATCTTCATGGACATCCTCTCCCCCATCAAGGACCTGATGCAGGAGACCAGAGGATGGGACTCCACAGCCTTTGGCACGATGCAAGGCTCCGAGGTCTTCCTCAACGTCTTTGCCTTCTTCCTCATCTTCGCAGGCATCATCCTCGACAAGATGGGCGTGCGCTTCACGATGGTGCTTTCTGCCGTCGTGATGCTCATCGGCGCCGTCATCAAGTGGTATGCCGTGAGTGAAAGCTTCTACGGAAGCGGCCTGGAGGCCTGGTTCACGAACCACCTGAACTACATACCCGTGTTCGACGAGCTGGGCGTGTCGCCTTTCTACGAAGGCATGCCCGCCTCTGCCAAGTTTGCAGCCTGCGGCTTCATGATCTTCGGTTGTGGCTGCGAGATGGCCGGCATTACCGTCAGCCGTGGTATCGTCAAGTGGTTCAAGGGCCGCGAGATGGCTTTGGCTATGGGCAGCGAGATGGCTCTGGCCCGTCTCGGTGTGGCTACATGCATGATTTTCTCGCCCTTCTTTGCCCGTCTGGGCGGCCAGGTGAGCGTCAGCCGTTCGGTTGCCTTTGGCGTAGTGCTGATGTGCATTGCCATCATCATGAGCATCGTCTACTTTGTGATGGACAGCAAACTCGACGCACAGACGGGCGAGGCTGAGGAGAAGGACGACCCCTTCAAGATCAGCGACCTGGGACAAATCCTCACTTCGAGCGGCTTCTGGCTGGTCGCCCTGCTCTGCGTGCTCTACTACAGCGCCATCTTCCCCTTCCAGAAATACGCCGTGAACATGCTGCAGTGCAACCTCACCTTGTCTGCTCCCGATGCCGGTTCCTTCTGGGCCAGCGAGAGCGTCACCATCGTGCAGTACGTCATAATGCTCTTCGTAGCGGCAACCGGCTTCGCCAGCAACTTCCAGAAGAAGAGCGCCAGCAGGTTCACCCTGCTGGCCCTCAGCATCCTTGCCCTCGTCACCTACTGCTACATGGGCTACATGCGACAGAGTGCCGAGAGTATCTTCGCGGTGTTCCCCCTGCTGGCCGTGCTCATCACCCCCATCCTGGGCAGCTATGTCGACCACAAGGGCAAGGCGGCTTCGATGCTCATCCTGGGTTCGTTGCTGCTCATCTTCTGCCACCTGACGTTTGCCTTCGTGCTGCCTCTGTTCAAGGACTCGGCCGTGGGCGGCGTCGCCATTGCCTACATCACCATCCTGGTGCTTGGCAGCAGCTTCTCCCTCGTGCCCGCAAGCCTTTGGCCTTCTGTGCCCAAGCTTGTCGACGCCAAGGTCATCGGTTCTGCCTACGCCCTCATCTTCTGGATTCAGAACATCGGTCTGTGGCTCTTCCCCCTGCTCATCGGTAAGGTTCTGGACAAGACAAATCCCGGTGTGACCGACCCGACGCAGTTCAACTACACGGCTCCGCTCGTCATGCTGGCATGCCTTGGCGTCGCAGCCCTCCTGCTGGGCTTCGTGCTGAAGGTCGTCGACCGGAAGAAAGGCCTTGGCCTCGAGGAACCGAACATCAAGTAGAAACTTCCCGAGAGACCGCCACACAGAAAAAGCACGCCCTGCGCTTCACCCGGAAGCGCAGGGCGTTTGTTGTATAAGAGCACGCCGCTTCCGCAATAAGAGCCTTGCTCTTCTGAAATAAGCGCACGCCGCTTCCGGTAACGTTCTGTCAGATTTGAAATCCGACAGCATCGGTAAGCATTCGAGCGAATACCCATTGTAGCCGTTGTAGTTTCGTTGTACCTTTGCAGTCGCAATAGTGCAACCCAACTACGATTGTTAGATTTATGACCCAAGAAGAGTTTCTGCAACTGCAGTCCGACCACCGGCAAAGT
>JAFUVM010000098.1 GCA_017483665.1 Bacteroidaceae bacterium | reverse complement strand
TGAAATTCTATTATTATATTATATATATAATATAATAATAGACCTTATCTGTGTATATAAGGGAGGGGCACATAGCGTAACATGTTACGCGTTACGCACCGAACACGCACAGTCCCTTGAATCATCTGACAATCAACCGCTTCACGTGCTTTTAATCAGCGTTCTGCCGTAACGCGTAACATGTTACGCTCCGCAAGCGTCCCCCGCTCCCTCCGCCAAGGTCTCTGAAAAGGTTGCAGCTAAAAACAGGCGTATTTGTTTTGCGATGTTCCAATAAATTCGTAACTTTGCAGGCGGAGGGAACATATCAAATAAGTATCTTTGCACAGAAAGGGAGTTTTATCCTTATGTAGAAGAATAACGTTAAATTTAATAAGAATAGCTTAAACTATGACAGAAGAACAAAAACGTCAAATCATTGAGGGAGGAAAGAATTTTTTCCGGGAAATAATCATACCAGCCCATTTGAAAAATTTAAGCGGGTTAGAACTTAAGGACTTCAATATTAATCCGTTCTTGATAAATTATTTGGCTGCTTTCCTGTGCGGCAATACAGAGCCCGAGTCTTTGGCTAAAGCTTTGGTCTATCCAAGAGTGCTTGGAACAAGCATCAATACCACATTCGGAACCAGCCTCCAGTCTTTCATTTCGGAGATACAAGCTATTGTAAGTAGCGGGTCTGCCATTCCCGGTATTGACATCGAGTTCGAAGATGCTTTTGACGGGAGAAAGAAGTACTGTCAATGCAAGGCCGGACCGCAGACAATCAATCACGACGATGTTGACACTATTCTTTCGCATTTCAGGCAATTTAAGGGTATTGCACGAACTAATAAGCTCCATGTGTCCGACGATGACTTGATAGTTGGTGTTCTCTATGGTTCGCCCCATAAGTTGTCTGCGAATTATAAGACCATAGCTACGACATATCCCGTGTTTTGCGGAGCAGAATTTTGGGAGCATCTGACGGGTGACAAAGTATTCTATCACCGGCTTGCAAAAGCTTTCGGTGACGTCGTAGAGGAAGACAGTATTGACGGCAGTCAGCTTATATTGATGAAAGTCAAGAGCATTGCCAAGGAAATCGAGGAAAAAGGAGGCCTCTAAAAACAATGCCAACATTTTTATCTGCAACGAATCTGGCCGACCTTACCGGAACTTCACTCGCTACGGCACAGAGGTGGGGCGAGAGCGGCTTATACCCATATCACAGGAACGAAAAGGGCAAGTGCGGCTTCTACATGGAGGAGTTGACCAACGTGGAGCCTGTTCGCATGATGCTTGGTACCAACTGGGACGAAGAGTTTCATGTTGCGCCACTTCGTGACTATACTTCCGTAGAACTTTTTGCCGGTGCAGGAGGTTTGGCATTAGGCATGCACCTGGCAGGATTCCGTCATGTCCTGCTGAACGAGATGGATGCAATGGCCTGTCAGACACTTCGCCTCAATCATCCCGAATGGAATGTTCTGGAAGGTGACATCCATCAAGTGGACTTTACTCCCCTACGTGGAAAAGTTGACTTTCTTTCGGGCGGATTCCCCTGTCAGGCATTTTCATATGCCGGGAAAAAGGGCGGACTGAACGATACCCGTGGTACACTCTTCTTCGAGATGGCTCGTGCGATACGCGAGATTCAGCCCAAGGTGTTCATGGGCGAGAATGTTAAAGGCTTATTGTCTCACGATGATGGCAAGACACTTGACGTCATCCGAAATGCTATTGCAGAACTTGGCTATACACTGGTAGAGCCGCGTGTTCTGAAAGCTATCATGTATCAGGTTCCACAGAAACGCGAGCGGCTGATTCTCATAGCTATTCGCAATGACATTTGGGAGCAGGGATTCCGTTTCAAATGGCCTGACCCCTATCGTCGCGTAATGACTCTGCGCGATGCTTTTTTCAGTGGTGAACTCTTCGAGAATGATGTGCCGAAGTCAGAAGGCCAGCTCTATCCTGTTAAAAAGGCTCGCATAATGGCAATGGTGCCGGAAGGCGGTGACTGGCGTGATCTTCCCGTAAAGGAACAAAAAGAGTATATGGGGGGCAGCTTCTATCTTGAAGGAGGGAAGACGGGTATGGCTCGCCGCTTATCAATGGACGAGCCCTCCTTGACTCTGACTTGCGCTCCTGCTCAAAAGCAAACGGAACGTTGTCACCCCATAGAGACACGTCCCCTGACCGTACGTGAATATGCACGCATCCAAACCTTCCCTGACTACTGGGAGTTTGTCGGAAATATGTCAGACCAGTACAAGCAGATTGGCAATGCTGTGCCTGTAAACCTCGCTTTTGCCATTGGACGCTCACTTATACGGCTATTCAATGAAATTGATTCCCGGCACCCAGAACAGAGCTGTTACGAAGAAGCCAACAAAGCCGGACATGACATGCTGCCTCCGCAACTCTTTGAGCTGGACATGTTCAATATGCATGAACTATACCCCAAAGATGTCAGCATCGTTACAAATCCGTTTGTCCGCAAGGGAATTACCAATAATAGTGGCTTAGATGATTCGAAGAATGTCCTTATAAGCCTTGTTCCAGACAAATACTTGGAACCATATACCAATCAGAGAGCCAAGGCTTATTTTACAGGCAAGAAATTCCCTTCAACGGTGAAACTCAATAAACTCTACTACTTCATGCCGTACGCCAAGGGCAAAGGCATCCGCGACCTTTATCAGATTGAGGTGGCTCGTGTAGGCACCAAGCATGAATTTATGGAAACGGCAGACGAGAATGACTTCCGTCTGGTGTTTGAAATAAAATTCGTCAAACAGCTGTTCAAAGAGTACAAGCCCATCAAGCTAACGATTTGGCGGACGTTCACCGACACGAACCTGAGAGCTGTTATGGCAATTGATACGCAAGGGTAGTGTACGTTTAGGTTAAGAAAGGGAAATACCTCCCGCAAAAGATAATTAATTCAACTATCGCATGTGTTGGAGATAAATGTAGATAAAAGGAGATATGTCGCTTTCAGCGACGAAGATAAAGGACGATACAACATGCAGCTAAAACAGGCGTATTTGTTTTGCGGTGTTCCAATAAATTCGTAACTTTGCAGGCGGAGGGAACAATATCAAAACGGTAATGAAGGATAAGGATTTTCGATATTTCGAAAAACTCGATATTTCGATATCTCGAAAACTCGACATCTCGAAAACTCAACATCTCGAAAAACTCGATATTACGACATCTGAAAACAAGTCGAAAAATCATTATGAAAATCAGAAACTTCGGTTATTATTGGCTCGACACTTGGGTGCTGGCAAACGTGATTCAGCTGGCGACACAGGATTTCTGTTTGCGGCATCTGAACCGCAGCAATGACCCCTGCGGGCGACAGTTCGACCAGATGACTCAGGCAGCGCGTTCCGTTCCCGCCAATATCGCTGAGGGCAATTCGCGTCATTCCACTTCGCGCGAGACGGAGATGAAACTCACCGATGTGGCACGCGCCAGCTTGGCCGAACTTGCCAATGACTATCTGAACTGGCTCATGCTGCACGAGAGTATTCCCTGGTCAATGAACTCGCCGGAATACAAGGCTGTGCTGACCGTTCAGATGGACCGCCCTGCATATAGCGACGATGTTCTGCACCTGAGCACCATTCACATCCTGGCTCAGAAGCATAAATTCGACACCTGGCTCAGCGGCGGCGACTCCCTGCTCTCTGCCAACTGCATGTTGGTGCTTTGCAACAGGCTGGTCCAGATGCTGCGCCGCCACATAGAGCATCTGCTTGCCGAGTTCAAGGAGGAGGGCGGCTTCACGGAAGGCCTCACTGCCGAGCGCCTTGCCACCCGCACGGAAAAGGCCGTGCAAGCCGATGCCCCTGCTTGCCCCCTTTGCGGCAAGCCCATGATAAGGCGCGTGGCAAAGAAGGGGATGAATTCGGGCAAGCCGTTCTGGAGTTGCAGCAGATACCCCGAATGCAACGGGACGAGGAAGATTATCTAAATCGAGAGATTGGTGTTACCCCCGAGAGGGTGTGTCATAACAAACGAACATACTCTCTTTTATAATTGGTTGTATTTTTATACACCCTCTTTTTTTTGTGCTGCTCGGGATTATTCCGGATAGTCGTTTTACATTCAAAAAAACTCTTTATCTTTGCACCGCAGATCGGACAAAAGAGTCCGCTTCACTGCGTGCAGGGAGAATCCCTGCGTGTATATTCATTAACCCCGAGTTGCGTGAGAGTCCTCGCGAGAGAAAGATGCATCACCTCAGCCTTCTCACAAAACTTGGATAAAATGAACACAAGTTTTAGAAGGCTTTTGCCGACGGAGTTCGATGCAGCTCTCCTGAAAAAGCTGACGAGCGAGGGCAGGGTATATGTCGATTGCCCGCGAGTGACTGACAGGGACGTGTACAAGCGCGAGGCGCTGGAGTATGTACGCTCCATCGAGGATTTCGCCACGGACTTGTGGCGCAAGGACATCGGGCGGCTGTGGGCTCGGATTGTGGAGACGCCGTGCTTCGAGCCCTGCCTCTCGATGAAGAAGGGACCGCAGGCGGGACACCTGAACCGCTACGCCGTGACGAACCTCGTCTGCAGGTTGCAAAACCTGGGCGTGTATCGTCGGGATGTACCGATGCTTACCCTGCACCTGACTCTGGAACATAGTACCCGCAGAAACAAATACTATTGTTCGTGCGGCAACTATTGTCTCAGCATCGAGGCGAGAAACTCCCTGAGGGAACTTTTGCGCAGAGTATAAGAAAGGGGTATTTATACCTCGGAAACTCGTCGTACCTTTGTGGCAGAAACAAAGGAAACGCTTTGCAAAATTACCGAAGTATCTGAAGTTAAAGTGGAATTAGGGGTTAGAGGTTAGGGGTTAGAGGTTAGAGAATACCACTACTCGCTGAAACGCCAATCAAAACCAGCTTCCCAAACTATCCTCTAACCCCTAACCCCTAACCACTAACCCCTAAACTTCTTTAACTCCATCTTATAACTCCTGAAACTTAAATTAATTATCACCAAACTAAACAAAACGAAATGGAAACAACCATCACAACAACGACTATCGGCGGAAGCGCAACCTTCGCGCAGTGTTCCGCCACTTTCTCCTTCTTCCCCGACGAACCCGTGCAGGGCACGGTGGAGCGCTACAAGAGGAACGGCACTGCCATACAGACGAGCGACGGTACCTTCGAGTTCGTCCCCGGCGACTGGCACCGTTCGCGGGCTAAGCTGATCAGGAAACTCCCACACGGACGCCTGACGAAGACGCTGGCCGGCGATTTCCTGCTCACCATCCGTGTGAGCGAGTACGAACCACGTCCTGACAGAATCATGGCCTGCGATGCAGAGGTGGCAACGGAGGCTCTCAGAACGTACCTGTTCATGGAGGAGGCCGCATGAGTTGCCACATTATATATTATAAGGGCGGGGCGAAGATGATGCGCCCCGTCCTTTCCGGCGAGCAGTACCGGAGCATACGTGACTCCAAGAAGAACGTCAGGAATCGAAGGAAGGCTGCCGAGGGCGACGAAACGGCCAAACGGGGACTTGTGCAGATGAACTACTCCTGCCTGCCCGGCGAGGACGGACGCCTGAGGGGAGCTACGCGCCAGGCGGGCAGCGTGGGCATGGACGTGGACCACATCGCGCCCGAGCAGATGAACGAAGTGAAGGAACGCATCCTCGCCAGGAAGGACGAGCTGGGTCTGCTCATGCTCGAGCTGAGTGCCCGCCGCGAAGGGTATCACCTCGCCTTCCGCCGCCGCCCCGAGCTGAGCCAGGAGGAGAATCTCCGCTGGGCGAGCAACCTGCTGGGCGTGGAGTACGACAAGGGTGCCAAGGACATCACCCGCGTGTTCTTCACCACAACGGCAAGCGAGGAGGACCTGATTTACCTGGACGAGGAACTGTTCAGCCTCTCTCCCGACCTTCCCCAAACAGCCCCGGCAGACCCTCTTCCCGACCATTCCCCCTCTATGGGGAAGGGTATTCTCCCCCCAAAGGCGGAGTCAGGGGAGTCCCCGGAGTCAGAAAGAGTCTCCTCCCCCTTGGGTGAGGTCGAGCGTGGGACGCTTCGTGCCTTCGACCTCTGCGTGAGTCAGGCCGGGCTGAAACCCGACGAGATGGACGTCTGGGGGCAGCACAACTGGCACAACAACCTCATGGCGGTGCTCTCGGTGGGCGTTGCCAAGCTCATGAGCCGCGAGCAGCTGGAGGCCGTCATACGCCACCGACTGCCCAACTACTCGCAGACGGAGGACTGCCGTAAGCTCATCGATTACTTCTACGACAAATACTCTGCCGACAAGGGCTGGATGAATACTTCCCTGCGCAAGATCAATGCCCGGGCGCAGACGGAAACCGGGGATAGCGAGGACGAGGCGTTCGACCGCTTCCTGGAGAACTACCTCCCGCCCCAGATGCCGGGGAAGCTGCCGCGGCTCATCGACCTCCTCGTGAAGCCCTACCCAGAGCAGTACCGCCCCATGCTGGCTCCGGTGGGAAGCGTAGGCCTCGCTCCGCATGCCTCGCACTTCCGCGCCGACTACATCGACGGGCGTACCATTGGCCCGGGACTCTTTGCTTCCGTGGCAGCACCCAGCGGCTCGGGAAAGTACTTCTTCACCCACCTGCTCGACCAGATCACCCTGCACACCCTGCAGGCCAGCGACGCGCAGGAATGGGCAAAGGTACGCGAGAACCAGCAGCTCCGCGAGAAGATGGCAAACGCCAAGGACAAGCCTGTGCGCTACCGCCCGAAGCTCCACATCTGCGAGACGCTCTCCAGGACCTCCATGCTCGACCTCCAGACCAACCTCGGCGAGAACGGCATGATACTCTGCCGCTGGCCCGAAGCCGACGACCTGGTGAAGGCTTCGAAAGCACAGTTCTCAGACATTTCGTCGCAACTGCGCAAGGCATGGGACGGCGAAACGGTCCGCCAGTACTACATCTCCGAAAGCTCCTGCTCCACGCAGACGCGCCTCAATGCCTCCGTCCTGCTCTGCGGCACACCCAAGGCCGTCATCACACGCCTCTTCTCCGACACCGAGAACGGCATGATGCAACGGTTCATGCCCATCGTCATCCCCCGCACGAAACGCACCTTCCAGCCGCCGCGCATCACGCCCCTCGACACAGAAGAACAGGCAGAACAGGACAAGCTCATCATGAGCCTCTGGCAGAAAAACCAAGCCCTGGGCGAAAACACCCTGACGCTGGAAATGCCGCAGACGCAGGAGGTCGTGAGCCAATGGTACATGGCCCTGGAAGAGAAGTACAACGACGGACTCATCTCCGATGCCCAAGCCGACCTCAGCCACCGCGTGGGCCAGCACATGATGCGCTCTGCCATACCCTTCGTGGCGCTCTACGGCGAGGAGCAGCCCGAAATGCTCGACTACATCCGCTGGCTCGGCGACTACGTCTTCTACAACATCAGTTACATCTTCTCCTCGCGCGTTGCCCAGGACATGAAGGAGTCTGAAATGCTCCTCTCACAGCAGTTCGACCGCCGCCAGACCGTCCTGCCCCTGCTCAGCGAAATGCCCGAAGTGTTCACCACCGAGCAGTTCCGCCAGGTTCGCATCCGTCGCGGGCAGAGCGAGAACGTCCGCACCCAGCTCGCCAGGTACGTAGAGAGCGGCAGGCTGGAACGCCTCGAGAACGGCCTTTTCCGAAAAATCAAGGCTGCGTAACGCGTAACATGTTACGTTGGGAGGAGGGTGGGAGAGGGCAGCGTTACTTGCCCAGTTCCTGGGGGATGCGGAAGCTCGTGTAGAGCTCCAGCACGCAGCCTACCGTCAGGGCAATGACCCATTCCTGGCGGCGGCAGGGACCCCATTCGTGGAGCTGCATGCTCATCATGACAAGGGCAAGCACGAAGCAGCAGCAGGCCAGGAGCTGCTGGCGGCGGAGGCGCAGCAGGGTGACGTCGCGGCCCTGGTATTCCGTGCGAAGCTGCATGAGGGTGAACATGAGGGTGCCGATGCCGTAGACAAACATGCTTGCCGTGGGACTGACGATATACACGGCCGCACCGACGAGCATCAGTATGGCACCGCAGCGGAAACAAAGGTTCTGAAGGCGAGTGAGTTCTTTCATTCTTCGCTCTCCTCTTGCTCGGGTGCCGGTTCTGCCTCGGGTTCGCCCACGAAGACAAACACGTCCTCGTCGGCACGCTTCATGTGGTAGCGCTCGCGGGCAATCTTCTCCACGGCCTTGGGGTTGTTCTCCAGCTCGCGGATCTTCTTGTCGGCGGCATCGTACTGCTGCTTGTAGTTGGCTATCTCCTGCCGGAGCATGTCGATGTGCACGCGGCGCGGATGGCGGTTGAGGAAACTGTCCTCGTCCACTACGCCCACAATCAGGGCGATGACGACGATTGCTATCAGGTATTTGTGCCTGCGCATGAAAAGCCAGGCGTAGTGTATCTTGCTCATCTTCGTTATTTACTGTTTGACTATTTACGATTTTATATTGCAGATTTGCTATTTTGTGCAAAGGTACGAAATAATTCTTCATTCTTCGTTCTTTATTCTTAATTATTTTTGTAACTTTGCACAAAATATATCGCGAATATGGAAGAATACATCGTTTCGGCCCTGAAATATCGTCCGCTTACGTTCGACTCCGTGGTCGGCCAACGTCCGCTGACCACTACGCTGAAGAATGCCATCAGCAGCGGCAAGCTGGCCCATGCCTACCTCTTCTGCGGCCCGCGCGGCGTGGGCAAGACCACCTGTGCCCGCATCTTTGCCAAGGCCATCAACTGCCTCAATCCCCAGGACGGCGGCGATGCCTGCGGCAAGTGCGAGAGCTGCCTGGCCTTCGACCAGCAGAGGTCCATGAACATCCACGAGCTCGATGCCGCCAGCAACAACTCCGTGGAGGACATCCGCGAGCTCTGCAAGCAGGTGCTCATCCCGCCTCAGACGGGCCGCTACAAGGTGTTCATCATCGACGAGGTGCACATGCTCTCCAGCGCCGCCTTCAATGCCTTCCTCAAGACCCTGGAGGAACCGCCTTCCTACGTCATCTTCATCCTTGCCACCACCGAGAAGCACAAGATTCTGCCCACCATCCTGAGCCGCTGCCAGGTGTACGACTTCCAGCGCATGACGACGCAGAACACCGTAGAGCACCTCATGTACGTGGCTCAGAAGGAAGGCTATACGGCCGAGCCCGAAGCGCTCTCGCTCATCGCAGAGAAGGCCGACGGAGGCATGCGCGACGCCCTCTCCATCTTCGACCAGATGGTCAGCTTCTCCGCAGGCAACCTGACCTACGAGAGCGTCTGCCAGAACCTCAACGTCCTGAACCAGGAGTATTACTTCCGCCTCGTGGACCATTTCCTGGAAGGCCGTGTGCCCGACTGCATGCTCCTGCTCAACGAAGTGTTGCAGAAGGGCTTCGACGGCGGCAACTTCGTGGCAGGCCTCGCCACCCATCTGCGCAACCTGCTCGTCAGCCGCGACGCCGTGACATTGCCGCTCCTCGAGATGAGCGAGAAGATGCGGACACGCTACCAGGAGCAGGCACAGCGTTCGCCCGTCCGCTTCATCTACAAATGCCTGAAGCTTGCCAACGACTGCGACCAGGCTTACCGCACCAGCCGCAACAAGCGCCTGCAGGTCGAGATATGCCTCATCCAATGTGCCCAGGCCGCCGTTCCCGATGCCGACGAAGGTTCCGGGCAAGGCCCTGCAGGAACATTAAAACCCACATTCAAGCCCGCCGCCCAGCCAGCGGCCTCTCAGCAACCTGCTCCGGCACCCGCTCAGCCAGTCGTTCAGGCTCACGTTCAGCCTGCGGCTCTGGCTCCCGCTCAGCCAGTCGTTCA
Organism: Bacteroidaceae bacterium; assembly: GCA_017483665.1. Classification (GTDB taxonomy): domain Bacteria; phylum Bacteroidota; class Bacteroidia; order Bacteroidales; family Bacteroidaceae; genus Physcousia. Next base: position 33,625 of record JAFUVM010000098.1, on the reverse strand, counting down.
GGCTCCCGCTTCTTCTCCCCAACCTTCGGAGGAAGGGAAAAGGAAGCTTCCCAAAGTCACCTTCAAGCACTTCGGGGCAGGAAAGAAAGAAGAGGAAACCCGGCAACAAGAACCCGCAGAGGTGACTGAGCACCTGCAAGAGCCCATCGACGACACGAAGCTCACCTCCGCCTGGTACGCCTTCATCGAATCCCTTCCCCACGAGAGCGTGGCACTCTCCGTACGCTTCAAGGGCCTGCAGCCGACCGTCAAGGACGCCAATACCGCCCTGATCTCCGTCAGCAACCCGCAGGTGAAGCAGACCGTAGAGAGCCAGATGCCGCAAATCCTCGACGTGATGCGACGAGAGCTTCGCAACAGTGAATTTCGCCTCGAAACACAGCTCACCGAGATGCAGGAAGTGGTGAAAACGTACAGTGCACCCGAGCTGCTCAAGGTCATGCAGGAGCAAAATCCCGATGTTGCCGAGATGGTCGGCCAGCTGCAACTTGTCTTCGACTGAAACGGCCAAAACAATTCTCAATTATTGCAATCTTGCATATTTAACAAATTTAACGTCAAGGAATTTGTCCGTTCGGGAATTATTTCGTATCTTTGTCCGCGAATTATAATAAGGGACAAAGATGCATCGTGCATTTGCAATATATTCTTTTTTGATACTCGCTGCATGCAGCCTCCGGGCTCAGCAGATAAAGATAGGCAACTACACCTTCCCCGGCGGAGGCGAATACCAGGGAGAAATGTTCCGCGGGAAGCCATACGGACAAGGGAAGACCGTCTATCCCAACGGAGACTACCACGAAGGCCAGTACGTCAAAGGCAAGCGCCAAGGCAAGGGAACCTACCAGTTTGCTGACGGCGAGAAGTACGACGGTGAGTGGTATCAGGACCAGCAACACGGCGAGGGAACCTATTACTTTGCCAATAACAACCGCTACGAAGGACTATGGTTCCGCGACTTCCAGCAGGGAGAAGGCACCATGTACTACTACAACGGCGACACCTACGTCGGCACCTGGAGCCAGGACAAGCGCGACGGCGAGGGCCGCTATACCTTTGCCCAGAACGGAGCATTCTACGAAGGACATTGGAAGAACGACATGAAGGACGGCCACGGCGTGTTCGACTGGAAAGACGGCAACCGCTACGAAGGCAGCTGGCGCGAAAACAAGAAGTCGGGCAAAGGCACCTTCACCTATTCCACAGGCGACTCCTATACAGGCGACTGGAGCGACGACCAGCAGCATGGCCGAGGCATCTTCCTCTTCCACGACGGCAACCGCTACGAGGGGCAGTACGTCCACGGCCAGCGCACCGGAGAAGGCATCTATACCTTTGCCAACGGCGACAAGTACGTGGGCCACTTCAAGGACGGAGAACAGGACGGAACAGGCACCTTCACCTGGCACACCGGAGCCACCTACACAGGCCAATGGCGCCACAACAAGCAGCACGGCACAGGCAAGTACCGCTGGGCAAACGGCGATGAGTACGACGGTGGGTGGGCTGACGGCCTGCTCGACGGCGAAGGCATCCTCCGGCAATCAGACGGCGTGAGGTTCAAGGGAACGTTCCGCAAAGGGCTGAAGGAAGGCAAAGGCATCCTGGAGGACGCTGACGGCATCCGCTACGAAGGCAACTTCAGCGCCGACAAGAAAGATGGCGAATTCATCGAGAAAGACAAGAACGGCCTCCTCCTGCGCAAAGTGACATACAGGAACGGCGTACCCATCAATCCCTGACAAGCAGGTTTCAGCAAGCCCGCCACCTAACGAGAAAATAATAAATTCATTATAAAATATGGCTCGTACAAAAGCAACGGATTCCAAGACATCGAAGAAATCCACCAGTAAGAAGGCGTCCTCTTCAGCCAAGAAAGCTGCACCGGTGCCCAGCGTTCTCAAGATTATCCGTAACGACAATGCTCTCTCCGAGTTTGCCGACGCCATCAACGGCCGCCACGACGAGGCCGCGCGCAAGATGGCCGAACTGACAAACGGCACGAACAACCTCAGCGAGTTCGCCAGCGGCTACCTCTACTTCGGCCTCCACAAGACGGAGGACGGATGGGTGCTGCGCGAATGGGCGCCCAATGCCATCGACATCTTCGTTGTTGGCGACTTCAACGGATGGAAGGAAAGTGCCCGCTATGCCATGAGGCGCATCCGCGGTACTGGCAACTGGGAACTGAAGATTAAGAACAAGTCCTTCCGCCACGGCACACTCTTCAAGCTCATTGTGCATTGGGAAGGCGGTCAGGGCGAACGCATCCCGGCCTGGGCAACGCGTGTCGTGCAAGACCCCGAGACACACATCTTCTCCGCTCAGGTATGGGACCCCGAGGAAGCCTACCAGTGGAAAGTGGAGAAGTTCCGCCCGACGACCAACCCGCTGCTCATCTACGAATGCCACATCGGTATGGCTCAGGACAAGGAAGACATTGGCTCATACGCCGAGTTCCGCGACAATATCCTGCCCCGCGTGGCAGCCGATGGTTATAACTGCATCCAGATAATGGCCATTCAGGAGCACCCCTACTATGGCAGTTTCGGCTACCACGTGAGCAGCTTCTTCGCCCCAAGCTCCCGCTTCGGTACGCCCGATGACCTCAAGTCGCTTGTCGACAAAGCTCACAGCATGGGCATCTCCGTCATTATGGACATCGTGCACAGCCACGCCGTGAAGAACGAGGTGGAAGGCCTTGCCAACTTCGCAGGCGACCCCTGTCAGTACTTCAACCAGGGCGACCGTCGCGAGCATCCCGCCTGGGACAGTCTCTGCTTCGACTATGGCAAGAACGAGGTGCTGCACTTCCTGCTCTCCAACTGCAAGTACTGGCTCGAGGAGTTCCGCTTCGACGGCTTCCGCTTCGACGGCGTCACCTCCATGCTCTACTACAGTCATGGCCTGGGCGAGAGCTATATGTCCTATGGCGACTACTTCAACGGCCATCAGGACGGCAATGCCATCACCTATCTCACCCTTGCCAACGAGCTCATCCACGCCGTGAACAAGAATGCCATCACCATTGCCGAGGAGGTGAGCGGAATGCCCGGCCTGGCACTTCCCTTCAAGGACGGAGGCTACGGCTTCAACTACCGTCTGGCAATGAATATTCCCGACTATTGGATAAAGATTATCAAGGAACTGCGCGACGAGGACTGGAAGCCCAGCTCCATCCTTTGGGAGCTCACCAACCGCCGCCGCGACGAACGAACCATCTCCTATGCCGAGAGCCACGACCAGGCGCTTGTGGGCGACAAGACCATCATCTTCCGCCTCATTGACAGCGACATGTACTGGCACTTCAAGAAAGGTGACGAGAACTCCACCGTCACACGTGGCATTGCCCTCCACAAGATGATTCGCCTTGCCACATTCGGCACCATCAATGGCGGCTACCTGAACTTCATGGGTAATGAGTTCGGTCATCCCGAGTGGGTCGACTTCCCGCGCGAAGGCAACGGCTGGAGCTACAAATATGCCCGCCGCCAGTGGAATCTCGTCGACAACAAGGAGCTCTGCTATCATTTCCTCGGCGACTTCGACGCAGCCATGCTCAAGGTGGCAAGGAAGCACAAGGGCTTCGAAAAGCAGAATGTCGTTGAGATATGGCACAACGACGGCGACCAGGTGTTCGCCTTCCGCCGTGGCGACCTTCTCTTCTTCTTCAACTTCAGTCCCTTCAACTCCTATACAGGCTACGGCTTCATGGTCGAGCAGGGAGCATACGAGTACATCCTCAACACGGACAATCCCGACTTCGGCGGCAACGGCTTCAACGACGACAAGCTCATCCACTATACGGTCTACGACGGACGCCTTGCCCGCGAGAACAAAGGCTGGCTCAAGCTCTATCTTCCCACGCGTACGGCTTGCGTCCTGAAGAAGTTAAAGGAATAAAATGTAACCTGGGTCTTCGTACGTTCAGATAGTCCTCTATGAACACGTTTGGAACTCTTTTCCGCCTCACCTCCTTTGGCGAGAGTCATGGTGCGGGCATTGGTGGTGTCGTCGACGGCATGCCGGCCGGTATCGAGGTCGATGTTGCCTTCATTCAAAGCGAGTTGGCACGCCGCAAACCCGGGCAGAGCAATCTTACGACCGCCCGAAAGGAAGCAGACGAGGTGGAACTTCTCAGCGGCATCTTCGAAGGCCGCACAACGGGAACACCCATCGGTTTCCTTGTTCGCAACACCAATCAACATAGCCAGGACTACGAGGAGATGCGCAATGTGTTCCGTCCCTCGCACGCCGACTTCACCTACGAGCAGAAATATGGCATCCGCGACCATCGTGGCGGCGGGCGCAGTTCGGCTCGCGAGACCATCAGTCGCGTTGTTGCAGGCGCCCTTGCCAAACTTGCCCTCCGTCAGCTTGGCATCACCGTACAAGCCTATACGCAGCAGGTTGGCAACATAGTCCTGCCTGGTTCTTACCTTGACTATGACCTCGACAAGGCGGAGCAGAATGCGGTTCGTTGCCCTGACGACAAGGTAGCGGAGCAAATGTCCCAGCTTATCTTAGAGGTTAAGGACGAGGGCGACACGATTGGCGGCGTTATTGCATGCGTAGTAAAAGGTTGCCCGGCAGGCCTTGGCGAACCGGCCTTCGGCAAGTTGCAGGCTCAGCTCGGTGCTGCCATGCTCAGCATCAATGCTGTGAAGGGCTTTGAATATGGCTTGGGATTTGCTGGTGCCAGCGGCAGAGGCAGCGAGCAGAACGACGTGTTCGAACCTGACGGCAAAGGTGGCATCACGACAAGGACGAACAACAGTGGCGGCATTCAGGGCGGCATCTCCAACGGTCAGGACATTTACTTCCGCGTTGCCTTCAAGCCTGTTGCCACGCTTCTCAGAGAGCAGGAAACGGTCGACAAGAATGGCACTCCAACCAAACTGACTGCCCGCGGTCGCCACGATGCCTGCGTCCTGCCTCGTGCCGTGCCTGTCGTTGAGGCGATGGCAGCTATCACGATACTCGATGCCTACTTGCTCAACAAGTCCACCCGCATTTAAGATATATTCTAAGGAGTCAAGGAGTTGAGGAGTATCTTCCGAATAACAAAACTCCTTTCCTCCTAAACTCCTTACCAAAGAATCAGTCTCTAAGGAGTCAAGGAGTTGAGGAGTATCTTCCGAACGACAAAACTCCTCTCCTCCTAAACTCCTTAACCAAAGAATTAATCTCTAAGGAGTCAAGGAGTTGAGGAGTATCGTCCGAATAACAAAACTCCTTTCCTCCTAAACTCCTTAGACAGAAAATAAGAAAATGGACAGAAACTACACATACCGTCTGCTGAAGTGCCTCTACGAGGTACACAGCCAGCTGGGGCCAGGCCTTCTGGAGAGCATCTACGAAGAGGCTGCCGCCAAGGAGCTCACGGCACAAGGCTTCCATGTGGAGCGCCAGGTGCCTGTTCCTGTCTTTTACAAGGGCGAGCGTATGCAGAACGACCTACGCCTCGATCTCATAGTTGATGACTGCATAATCCTCGAACTTAAGAGTGTCACCGAGTATCGCAAACTCTTCGAGAAGCAGCTCTACACCTACCTCGTGCTAAAGAACTGTGAGATGGGCTATGTTGTTAATTTTAATGAAGAGTCTCTGCAGGACGGCATCCATGCAGTATATAACTCCCGCTACACCAACCTCTAAGGAAGAATTCTACTCCTGCCCCCTTAGCCATAAACTATCTCTAAGGAGTCAAGGAGTCAAAGAGTTTTTTTCAGAAGAGACTCCCTTACTCCTAAACTCCTTAGACAAAATAATCCCGGTCGCCTGAAACTATCTCTAATGAGTCAAGGAGTTGAGGAGTTTTTTTTCAGAAGAGACTCCTTTACTCCTAAACTCCTTAGATAAAAAAATCCCAGTCGCCTGAAACTATCTCTAAGGAGTCAAGGAGTGGAGGAGTTTTTCAGAAGAGACTCCCTTACTCCTAAACTCCTTAGACATAAAAATGTCCCGGTCGCCTAAAACTATCTCTATGGAGTCAAGGAGTTGAGGAGTTTTTTCAGAATATCCTCCCTTACTCCTAAACTCCTTAGACAAAATAATCCCGGTCGCCTGAAACTATCTCTAAGGATTCAAGGAGTGGAGGAGTTTTTATCAGAAGAGACTCCTCTCCTCCTAAACTCCTTAGACATAAATATGTTCCTTAGACATCGTGCTCAAGGAGTCTTATCTTCATGCAAGTCTACCCAGATGGGCAGGTGATCGCTGAAACCTCCTTTGTAAACAGGACCTTGAAAGGTGCGCCACGGCGTGCCTTTTTCTGTAAGCAGGAAGGGAAAGCGCCCCACCTTGACTTTCTGGCAATATGGATGCAGACGAGGGCTGACAAGGATGTGGTCGAGAAATCCCCAAAGGTTCCGGAAGTAGTAGGTGCCTTGTGCCCTTCGCAGTTCCCTGCGGGTTTGCGGCATGAGCGAAGTCATGCGTTCGCCTATGCTGCGGAAGATGGCATCGCCCGGTTCTGCGTTGAAGTCGCCCATGAGCAGGACATTCTTATTCGAGAGATTATCAAGCACATGGCATAGTGTGCTGGCGGCAAGCTTTCTGTGTGCTTCGCCTTTCCGTCCGCTTCCTGCACGGCTGGGCAAGTGTACTATAATAATATGTAATGTGTCAGGAACGGTGGGGCAAAGTCCCCAGGCGTGCAGAATGTCGCGTGTGGGACGATAGCCATGCTCGGCCGAGGGGATGCGAATTGCTTCGTGACCGTGTAAACGGAACTGCAAAGAGTCGTAGAGCATTGCGACGTCGATGCCGCGAACGTCCGGTCCTTCCTCGTGGACGTAAGCATAGTGTGCCACTCGAAGCGTACTGCGGCGGGTGAGGTCGTGCAGGACGGTGTCATTCTCCACTTCGCACATCCCCACAATTATCGGCCAGTCCTCGTTGCCGGCAATGGCTGCGATGGTTCGCGAGAGGTTGTCAAGCTTCTTCCAGTAGTGGTTTTTGGTCCAATGATATTCACCTTCCGGCAGGAACTGTTCGTCCTCCTTGAGCGAATCGTCCTGGCAGTCGAACAGGTTTTCCACGTTCCACCACACAATCCGCTGTGCCCTTGCCCCGGCACAAAGATAAAGCAGAACCGGGAAGATGAATACCTTCAGCCAAGAGCGATACATCAAAGGGGAAAAGCGAAGGCTTAAAGTTTCACTTTCTTCTTGACCCCCCTCGACTCGTTATGCAGGCGGTCCAGGGCAGTGACAACATAGGTGTACTTCGTCTGGCCTCCCTTGTATTCGAGTGGCAGCATCGTGTTCTTCGTGATGCACAGGATGTGTGAGGCATCGTTCAGGTCAACCTTCTCGCCCGGACCGAAGCGATAGACAACGTACTGTTGCGCAACGTCCATTAAGTACCTGGCATCGGGCTCCGTCCAGAAGAGCACAGGTCCGTCCTCCGTCCAGATGATGGTGACTTTACGAGGCTTACGGGGAGCCTGGTCGTCAATCCAGGGCATCAGAGGTTGCAGGGCCGGCGTGCTATGGTACATCTGCCGCAATGCCTCCTGATAGGTGCCTGGGTTCTCGCAGACGGCAGCTGCATACCACTGACAGCTGCCAAAGATGCCGGGCAGGGAGCGTTGAAGCTGGTACTTGCGGTGCATCTGATGCTGGTTCGGGGCGGTCGGGTCGGGATACTTGACCGTACGGTTCACGTCTTGTCCGATATAGAGGGGACGCGAGCCGGCATTCTTGCTCCACCAGTGGATGAGCGTCTCATAGTCGGCAGCCTTGTTGCCTATTTCCCAATAGATTTGCGGAATGTTGTAGTCCACCCATCCTTGCCGCACCCATTCCAGCACGTCGGCGTAGAGGTCGTCGTAGTTCTGCAGGCCGGTTGTGGCACTTCCCGCCGGGTCGGTGCGCTGGTTGCGGTAGATGCCGAACGGAGCGACACCGAACTTCACCCAAGGCTTCGTCTCGCGTATCGTACGGTACATCTGCTGCATGAACTGGTTGACGTTCTGCCTGCGCCAGTCAGCACGATTCATGGGACTGCCGTAGGTGTAATATGATGCGTCGTCGGGAATTTCCACTCCAGCCACAGGGTAGGGGTAGAAGTAGTCGTCCATGTGGATGCCGTCTACGTCGTAACGTTTTACAATGTCGAGGACCACCTGGCAGATGTAGTCGCGGTTCTCCGGCCGTCCGGGGTCGAAGAGGAACAGTCCGTCGTAGTTGAAGAAGCGGTCGGGATGGCGGCAATACTCGTGATTGGCAGCCAAGGCCGTCGTGCCTTTCGTCTTGGCGCGGAACGGGTTAATCCAGGCGTGCAACTCCATCTGTCGCATGTGGCACTGCTCAATCATCCATTGCAGCGGGTCCCAATAGGGGTCTGGCGGAAGTCCCTGCTGGCCTGTCAGGTAGCGGCTCCAGGGCTCCAGCAGGCTTGGATAGAGCGCATCGCCTTCCACACGCACCTGAAAGAAGATGGCATTGATGCCGTCCTTCTGCAGGTCGTTCAGCTGGTTGACGAGCATGGCCTGCATGCGGTCGCGCCCAATGTTTTGGAACTGTCCGTTGACGGCCTGAATCCAGGCTCCACGAAATTCTCTCTTGGGGTTTTGCCCCATTGCTACCTGTGAGACAAGGAGCAGCAAAATAAGTAATTTCTGCTTCATAGTTAGTTGTTATCGTAGACGAGTGCATGAAATCTTGTTGCAAAGTTAATAAATTTTCGTTAATAAAACAAAGAGGCGGCGCATTACTTTACGTTTTATTCGCTAAATTGAATAATTTGTAGTACCTTTGCAGGACAAAATTCGACGAATGGGATGAAGGATAGCATACAAATCAAAGGAGCGAGGGTAAACAATCTTAAAGACATTTCGCTCGAGATACCTCGGGGCAAACTTGTTGTGATAACCGGACTGAGCGGCAGCGGCAAGAGCAGTCTGGCATTCGACACTCTCTATGCCGAGGGCCAGCGTCGCTACGTGGAAAGCCTGAGCTCGTACGCACGTCAGTTCCTCGGGCGCATGAACAAACCGGAGTGCGACTATGTGAAAGGCATTCCGCCTGCCATTGCCATAGAGCAAAAGGTGACGAGCCGCAATCCGCGAAGCACCGTGGGCACAAGTACGGAGATCTACGAATACCTGCGCTTGCTGTTTGCCCGCATTGGCCGTACTTTCTCGCCTGTGAGCGGGAAGGAGGTGAAGCGGCACACCACGGAGGATGCCGTCCAGTGTATGCTCTCGCAACCTGAAGGCTCGAAGCTGATGGTGATGTGTCCCATCCTCTTGCCCGAAGGCAGGACTCTTGAAGAGCAACTTGAGATGTACCGTAAGAGCGGTTTTGCAAGAGTATTCGGCTCTCTTCCTTCTTCGCCCGAAACGGAGCCTGCCGTGATGCGAATCGAAGACTACCAGTCCGCGATGCTCAGCGGCACGCCTCGGAAAGGGAAAGGCCGGGAGGAACTTTTTCTGGTTGTTGACCGACTGACTGCCCAGAACGACCGCGACACCATCGCGCGCCTTGTCGATTCCTGCGAGACTGCCTTCTACGAAGGTCATGGCGAGGCGATTCTCCTGTTCCCATCCAGTTGCGAACGCCACGTCTTCAGCACTCGCTTCGAAGCTGACGGCATAACGTTCCAGGAGCCTTCGGACAAGCTTTTTGCCTTCAATTCGCCTATCGGTGCCTGCCCTGAGTGCGAAGGCTTCGGCCGGGTTATCGGCATTGACGAACAGATGGTCATTCCCAACACGGCCCTGAGCCTCTACGACGGAGCCGTCATGTGCTGGCGGGGCGAGAAGATGAGCGAATGGAAAACTTGGTTCATCCGCCTCAATTCAGAGCGTGGCTTCCCCATCTTCAAGCCCTATTTCGAGTTGACACAACAGGAAAAGGACTGGTTGTGGCACGGTGTTCCAAGCTCCCTCTCCCTGTCTCTTCCTCAAGAAGGGGGAGAAGTGAAGTCGGTGCAGGGCTACAAGACAGAAAAGCTTGCAGGAAAGGACGTCCTTGTCCCTGCCGACTGGCAGGTTGCGCCCGAGGAAAGGGAATGGGGATTGATGTCCATCGACGCTTTCTTTGAATACCTTCGCCAAGGGCAGTACAAGATTCAGAACCGTGTGATGCTGGCTCGTTATCGCGGCAAGACAGTATGCCCGAAGTGCCACGGAACCCGTCTGCGCCCGGAGGCCAACTATGTGAAGGTGGGCGGGCAAAGCATCACGGAGCTGGTGAATATCTCAGTCAGCCAGCTGGCCGACTGGATGCAACGGCTCACTCTGACTCCCCACGAGGAAAAGATTGCACAACGCATCCTCACGGAAATCAGGAACCGACTGCAATACCTGATGGACGTCGGGCTGGGATACCTGACGCTCAACCGCACGTCCAACAGTCTTTCGGGCGGCGAAAGCCAACGCATCAACCTTGCCACCTCGCTGGGAAGCAGTCTGGTGGGCAGTCTCTACATCCTCGACGAGCCGAGCATCGGCCTTCACAGTCGCGACACGGAGCGTCTCATCAAGGTGCTGAAACAGCTTCGCGACCTGGGCAACACGGTCATAGTCGTAGAGCACGATGAAGACATCATCCGTGCAGCAGACTGGCTCATCGACATCGGTCCCGATGCCGGACGCCTGGGCGGAGAAGTCGTGTACAACGGACCTGCCGAAGGTATCGCCAAGGCGGGCGATACGTCCCACACGCTCCGATTCCTTACCGGCACGGAGGTCATTCCTCTTCCAGAGTGTCGTCGCCGTTCAAACAGCTATATCGAAGTGAAAGGCGCACGGGCCAACAATCTGAAGGGCATTGATGTACGCTTCCCGTTGGGCGTGATGACGTGCGTCACCGGCGTGAGCGGCAGCGGCAAGAGCAGCCTTGTCCGGGACATTCTCTTCAATGCCGTGAAGCGACAACTGGATGAAGTCGCCGACCGTCCGGGCGAGTTCCTTGGTCTGGAGGGAGACATGAAGATGGTGAAAGCCATTGAGTTCGTCGACCAGAACCCCATAGGCAAGAGCACGCGCTCGAATCCCGTTACCTACGTCAAGGCATGGGACGAGATTAGAAAGCTTCTTGCCGCCCAGCCGCTTTCACAGCAAATGGGCTACACCTCGGCTTATTTCAGCTTCAATACCGACGGCGGACGCTGTGAGGAGTGCAAGGGCGAAGGCACGGTCACCATCGAGATGCAGTTCATGGCCGACCTTGTGCTGCCTTGCGAGAGTTGCCACGGCCAGCGCTTCAAGCCCGAGATACTGGATGTACGCTTCCACGGCAAGAATGTCTGCGACATGCTCGACATGACGGTGAACCAGGCCATGGAGTTCTTCACGGAACACAAGCAGAAGCGTATTGCCGCCTTGCTCAAACCGTTGCAGGACGTCGGCCTCGGCTACATCAAGCTCGGCCAGTCGTCGTCTACGCTTTCCGGCGGCGAGAACCAGCGCGTGAAGCTTGCCTTCTATCTCGGCCTGGAGAAGCACGACCCGACTATCTTTATCTTCGACGAGCCGACGACTGGCTTGCATTTCCACGACATCCGCAAGCTCCTTACGGCCTTCGATGCCCTCATTGCAAGGGGGCACACCATTATCATCATCGAGCACAACATGGAGGTCATCAAGTGTGCGGACCACATTATTGACCTTGGTCCAGAAGGTGGCGATGCTGGGGGCAACCTCCTGGCTTCCGGCACGCCCGAAGAGGTGGCACAATGTGCCGAAAGCTATACGGCCCACTTCCTGCGCGAGAAGCTCGGCATGAAGTAGGCCGCAGAGAAGCGTTGCTCTTAATTCCGGATTGCCTTACCAGATATCTTCCGGAGTCTCGGGGTTGTCATAGACGTCCTTGGGGCAGAACTCCATGTAGTCCATGTAGAATTCCTTTTCCTCGGAGTCGAGGACAGACTTCACCCTCATGTAGTACGTCTTGTCGGGGTCCATTGTCTGCCGGATGATGATGTATCGCAGGTTGGAGTTGCGGTTGCGTTCGATGTCGCCGGAGCTTCCGTCGGCCGTGACGCTCTTGGCTCCCTTCATGACGCCGTTGTTGCGCAGGCGCTTGTCGACTTCGATGTTGTAGTCTTCGTCGCGTCCGTCGGCTTCCCATCCCACTCTCATGCTGCCGATGCCTTTTGTCAGGTCGACAGGAATGCCGGCGGCTGCCATGCGGTTGGGGTCGTCGCCGAAATAGAATTGCTGTATTCCGCGGTCGCCATTTGGCAGGACGTCGTAGCGCAGTTCGTAGGTTGTGCGGCGCGGTACGGGCGGGAGCTTGAAGGTGAGGTCGAAGCGTCCCTTGGCTTTCATCTCGTCGCTGTGCATGTTGCACCATTGGTATCCGTAGGCATTCAGGTAGATGAAGATGGTCTGGTCGTTCATCTGCATGTTCTCGAAGTAGTTGTAGATGACGGTTGCGGGGATGTATACGTCCTGGTTCTTCACGTCGGACGACATCTTGAGGCGAATCTCATTGTTCATGGCCTCGGGGAAAAGCGTCATTCCGTCGAAGCGGAGACGCTGGCGTGCCAGGTTGTCGCGTACCTTGTCGTTGTAGGAGAGGGGTGCATCGATGGGGTAGATGCAGCAGTTGATGATGTCGTTGAGTATGGCCTTCGACGGGTCTCTGTCGACGAAGCAGCCTGCCTTGTCGGCATCGCAGCTGAGTTCGTGGAGAACCTCCGTCCTGTCTTTCTCGAGATTGGGGAAGCGGTTCAGGTAGACGCCGTTGCTCTCGGCACTTTCGTAGATTTTCAGCAGGCGCCGCTTGCCCATCGTGGTGTAGAGCTCGTACATGGGGATGGTGTAGCGCAGGGGGTTGCTGGGATTGTAGCCGAACTCGTTGCGGTGGAACACCAGACGGTCGGACGGGGTGCGGAAGGGCAGGATGTGGTAGGTGGTCCACTGGTAGAGCAGGTTCGACTCCTCGTCGTAGTGTTCGTCTGTCGTGAAGACGTCGTCGACGGAGTACTGCTTGTTGTCCTGAATCCATTGCATGAGTTGCGGCAGAAGCGTGGATGCCGGAGCCTGCGGGTCAAGTCCTTGCGAGCGCCAGAAGTCGTCAGTCTCGGCAAAGATAGTGAAGCCGTAGAGGCGGTGGCGCGGTGTCCAGTTTTCTCCTGCGGGGAAATGTCCGTCGATGTACAGGTGGGTCGTCTCGGGAATCTGTCCGCGCAGGTAGAGTCCTTCGTACACTTCGTCTCTTATCTTCGAGAGTGTGTCCATCAGTCCGCAGGCCTGGATGGCCTTAGCCATGACGAGGTAGCCCTCTTTCTTCTGTTCGAGCATCTCCAGGAGGTACATGGATGCCGTGACGTCCTTCGGTGCTATGACGCGCTCCATGCGGTGTATCACGCCGTTGGAGACCAGAATGTCGCGTTCTGTGATGTTGACGGGGCACTCGTTGTTGATGAAGATGGTGTCGACGCCTTGGTAGCGGACGGAGAGCTTGCGGTCGTTCATGTTGCTCAGGGGGAACTCGTTGCCGGTCTCGTGCGGGAAGTCGTTCGAGACGATGGCCTGCTCGTTGTCGCCCGAGTCGATGATGGAGTTGTGCACTATCACACGGCGTATGGAGTCGCGCTTATGGTCGCTTCGGAAGCCGTCCCACGAAGGGGTTTCCATCAGGTCGGGCTCTTCTTCGTAAAGTTGCTGCAGATAGTTCTGGATGGCCTCGTTGGTGGGGGCGAAGACCGTGAAGTGTCCGCGTGCCGACAACAGTTGTCCGACGGTACTGTTGCTGCGCAACGAGATGGGAGTCACTCTCAGGAGGTCGACATATTCGGAGTATGCCTGGTGTTTCTCCAGATAGGTCATGGCACAGTCGTACTTGAAGACGTATCTGGCAGAGGTGTCCACTTCCTCGGTACAGCTGATGCAACAGAGCATTATCAACGCTGCTGTGATTAGTGCTTTTCCTGATATTTTTTTCATGGTTGTGTAGTTTTAGTTTTAGTTTACAAGGACAAAGTTAAGAAATAAAGAAGAAAAAGTGAACAAGATAAAAGAATTATTTTTTGCATAAAATGTAAAAATACACTTTTTAACATGTTTTTTGACTTTTTTTCATACTGCGATTTGCCATTTTCGATGCAAAAAGTGCTGAAAAGCGGTCTTCGGATGCTTGAAAGGAAACACGTGCTTAGTTTGCCTGCGACACGTGGGTAATTCTGTCACGACGCGTGCTTAGTTTGCCAGCGACACGTGGGTAATTCTGTCGCGACACGTGCTTATTTCAGAAGCGCCTCGTGCTTATTTCGGAAGCGCCTCGTGCTTATTTCGGAAGCGCCTCGCGCTTATTTCAGAAGCGCACGGCGGTTTGATGCACGGGCCGTGTGGGGCTGCATAAAAGGCTTGCGGATAGGGGAGCGGAATGCCCTACAGTTCGAGCGGGAGGCTCTCGTTCCCGTAGCGGTCGAGGGCTGTGATGGCGAGGTGATAGTTGTGGTAGTACGCTCCGAGCATACTATAGGTGTAGTCCGTGTCGGAAGTCACCTTGACGATGTTCTTCGCTTCGCCTGTGTCCACGGGGCTTTTTGTGTCGGCATAGATGACGAAGCGGTAACCCTCCTGCGGCTTCCATTGCAGATGCTCGTTCACGCCTTGCCGTTCGCGCGACAGGAGCTGCGGCGTGGCGGGACGTTCGCTGCTCTGCCACGTCATGGGCGGAAGCAGGGCAGGGTAGGGGTAGTAGTCGCGGACAAGGTAATCGTAGATGCCCTTCGTATTGTCCGTCAGGAAACGCGAACGGAAGTAGGCCTGTCCGCCGAGCCCTATCTGTCGCAGGTAGCAGAGCTCGCGCTGGATGATGCCCCACGCCCAGTCTTTCTCCTTGGGCGAAAGGAAGTAGATGCCCAGACCGGGTGCAACGGTACGGCCATAGGTGTGTTCCTGCCAGTCGGCTGCAAAGGGGTAGAAGTGGTCGCCCTGGAAATACATCATGGGCAGCAGCAGGTCCATGATGCCCTCGCGCAGCCAGCCCTGAGCATCCTGATAGACCGCTCCGTAGGCCGACCAGCCGCGAGCCGAGTAGCGGGACATGTCCTTGTACTTGCCCACGGGCGAACAGCTGACGCGCACCCAGGGCTTCAGCTCCTTGACGGCCTCGTAGCACTTGCGCACGATGTGCGTCATGTTCTCCAGTCGCCATGCGCGTTTGTCCTTCCCCTTGCCGTACTTCTTGTACGAAGCGGCGTCGGAGAAGGTCCCTGCGTTTTCCGGATAACGGATATAGTCGAAGTGGATGCCGTCGACGTCGTAGCGGCTCACAATCTCGCGGCAGAGCGTCGCAAGGTAATCGGCAGAGCCGGGCAGCCCGGGGTCGAGGTAGTATTGGTCGCCATGCTTGCGCAGCAGTTCCGGATGCGTGCGGAGCAGACTCCGTTTGCCCATCTTCTTTGCCACGTCGATCTTGAAGGCCGGTACCGTGACGAGCCAGGCATGCAGCTCCATGCCGCGGCGATGCGTCTCCTCGATGGCAAAGGCCAAGGGGTCGTAGCCCGGGGCGCGGTCGTACTGGCCGGTCAGGATGACGTCCCACGGCTCAATCTCGCTCGGATAGATGACCGAGCCGCGCAGACGCGTCTGCAGGACGACGGTGTTGATATGGCAGGCCTGCAGCTGGTCGAGTATCTTGCAGAGTTCCTCCTTCTGCCTTTCTATGCCCGACGCGCTTGTTGCCCTTGTCGAGGGCCAGTCCAGGCCCAGGATTGTCGTCAGCCAGACAGCCCTCACCTCATATTTGGGGGCTGGAGGTGCAGAGAAAAAAAGGTCTTGTGCCTTGGCTTTGCAGCAAAAAAGCGTTGCAGCAAGATATATTATTATATATAATGTGTGTTTCATGCTACAAAGATACAAAGAAAATAGGAATTAAGAATTATGAATTGAGAATTATTTTGTAACTTTGCACGCGAAAAGGAAAATGCGATGCCTATCGCATGCAAACAGAAATGAACATCGTCAAATCGCATAGGACCACCAACCCCCTGAAGGGGGAATAAAATTACAAAATGATAAAATCGTAAAGGACTCCCTACCCCCCTTAAGGGGGAATAAAATAATAAAATGATTAAATTGTAAAGGACCCCCTAACCCCCTTAAGGGGGAATAAAATAACAAAATGATTAAATCGTAAATAAATTGTAAATTGTCAAATAGTAAATATAGTAAATAAAAAAGATGCTTACATTTTGTATTTCCCTGGTCTGCCTGGTGCTCGGGTACTTCATCTACGGCACTTTCGTGGAAAAGGTCTTTGGCGTAGACCCAAGCAGAAAGACTCCCTGCTACACACGGCAGGACGACGCCGACTACATTCCCATGCCTACATGGAAGGTCTACACGGTGCAGTTCCTCAACATTGCCGGCACGGGACCCATCTTCGGAGCCATGATGGGCGTACTCTACGGCCCGGCTGCCTTCCTTTGGATTGTCCTGGGCTGCATCCTGGGCGGAGCCATGCACGACTACATGTCGGGCATGATAAGCATACGCCGCGACGGAATGGGACTCCCCGAGATTATCGGCGACGAGCTGGGCAGCGTCTGCCGCCTCGTGATGCGCATCGTCTCGCTGGTGCTGATGATATGTGTCGGCGCTTCGTTCGTGCTGATTCCTGCCGGACTGATGGACCAGCTGACCTTGCGCCTGTTCGACGTGGCCGACACCAACCTGATTTGGACGGTGCTGATCCTCGTCTTCTACCTTGCCGTCACGGTCTTCTCCATCAATAAGGTCATCGGAACCATCTACCCTGTGTTCGGTGCGGCTCTGCTCATCATGGCCGTGCTCATCGGTGTAGGCATCTTCACGCACGATGGCAACATTCCCGGCATTGCCGATGCCTTCACGGACCATTATCCCGTGGAGTACACGCCGCTCTTCCCCGGCCTGTTCATCACGATAGCCTGTGGCGCAGTCAGCGGCTTCCATGCCACGCAGAGCCCCATGATGGCTCGATGCATCAAGAACGAGAAGTACGGCCTCCGCTGCTTCTATGGCGCTATGGTAACAGAGGGCGTGGTGGCTCTCATCTGGGCAGCCGCCGCAATGAAGTACGTCGACCTGCTCGACATCACGGGCAGCACACCCTACGAGAAACTCTATAACGCCATGACCGCCTGCGGAACGGTGAAGATGAATCCCGGCCTGCTGGTCAACCAGATGTGCTACGACTGGCTGGGCAATGCCGGTCTCGTACTGGCCGTGCTTGGCATCGTGGCAGCGCCGATGAGTACGGGCGGCAGCGCCTTCCGTGCAGCACGCATGATTGTGGCCGACTTCAGTCGCTACGACCAGAAGCCCCTCGCCAAGCGTCTCCTGCTCACAGTCCCCTTGTTCGCCGTTGCCATCGTCATGCTGAACGTCAGCAGCTTCAAGGTCCTGTGGCTCTATGTCTCATGGTTCAATCAGGTATTGGCCACCTTCACCTTCTTCACCATAGCCCACTTCCTGAACCATCGTACCGACGGACGTGGCATCCTGCCGCACTGGTCGTGGCTGATAGCTTACTTCCCTGCAGTCTTCATGTGTGCCGTCAGCGCCTGCTTCATCTTGATAGACAAGGAGAACGGCTTTGGCTTGGACACCACGACGGGCTATTCCATCGGCCTGGCCTTTACCGCCATCGTATCTGTCGCCTTCCTTTTCAAGAACATGAGAAGAATCGAAGAATCGCAAACGAAGAATAATCATTAAACCGTCAAAACACGTATAAATAGTAAATGGTAAATAGTTAAATAATAAATAATGATAACCTTCTCACTTTCTCTCGTCTGCCTTTTGGTGGGCTACTTGCTCTACGGAACTGTCGTGGAGCGTGTCATCCGTCCTGACGACAACGCCGCTATGCCATGCTATACGAAGCAAGACGGCGTGGACTTCATGCCGATGGCCGGTTGGCGCGTTTTCCTCATCCAGTTCCTCAACATTGCAGGCACAGGACCCATCTTCGGAGCCATCATGGGCATCCTGTTCGGACCGGCCGCCTATCTTTGGATTGTGCTCGGATGCATCTTTGCAGGAGCCGTCCACGACTACCTCTGCGGCATGATATGCATCCGTCAGGGAGGCGTATCGTTGCCCGAGATTATCGGAAACGAACTGGGCCCGGGCATGCGGCTCGTGATGCGCGTCGGAGCCTTGGTGTTGCTGGTGCTGGTAGGTGCGGTGTTCGTGACGACGCCTGCCTCGTTGCTCGACAACATGGTGCCCGACCGCGGATGGTTCTTCTCGAACGGCTTCTGGCTGACCTTCATCTTCCTCTACTTCATTCTGGCTACGCTCTTGCCCATCGACAAACTCATCGGCAGGATCTATCCCGTCTTCGGTCTTGCCTTGCTGCTCATGGCGGTCGGCATCTGCTGGGGAATCTATACGCAAGACGGATGGATGCCTGAACTGACAGACGCACCTTTCGTCAGCCATCATCCCAAGGGACTGCCCATCTTCCCGATGCTTTGCATCACCATAGCCTGCGGCGCCATCAGCGGTTTCCACGGCACACAGAGTCCGCTCATGGCAAGGTGTCTGACCAACGAACGTCTGGGCCGCCCCATCTTCTACGGAGCCATGATAACCGAAGGCGTCGTTGCACTCATCTGGGCTGCAGCTGCCGTCAAGTTTGCCAGCACTCTGCCCGGGGAAGAAGGAGCGACTGCCTACGAAAAGCTGGCAGCCCTGGGCAACCCGGCCATCGTGGTCAAGGAGATTAGCGTGGGTTGGATGGGAACCGTCGGAGCCGTGCTTGCCATCCTGGGCGTCGTGGCTGCACCTATCACCAGCGGCGATACGGCTTTCCGCAGCGCTCGCCTGATTGTGGCCGATTTCCTGAACATCAGTCAGAAGAACATTGCCAAGCGTCTGATGCTCTGCTTGCCGCTCTTCGCCATCACTACGGGATTGTTCTTCATCGACTTCAATGCCCTGTGGAGATACTTCGCATGGACAAACCAAACGCTTGCCAGCATCATGCTTTGGGCTGCTACGGTCTGGCTTGCCCGCAGGGAGAAATGCTATTGGATAGCCCTCCTGCCGGCACTCTTCATGACGGTGGTTTGCACGAGCTACATCCTTATTGCTCCCGAAGGATTCAGCCTTCCGCTTTCCGTCGGCCTTTCTGCCGGAGTCATCATGATGGTTGTACTGGCATTCTTCTTCTTTTGGAAACAACACAATCATAAACCACTTAAATAATATTATCACTATGAGGAAAATCATTCTTTCGTTGCTCCTCGCAGCTATTTCTCTTGGCGCATCGGCACAGTTTGAAAAGGGAACCAAGTATGTAGGCGCTTCGCTGACAGGCCTCGGCCTTGGCTATAGCAAGAACACCGACTTCTACATCGGTCTGCAGGCTAATGCCGGTTATTTCGTTTGCGACGGCTGGATGCTCTATGGCGAGTTAGGCTGGCAACATCAGAACGGCGAAAGCAGCGTCAATCTGGGCGTGGCAGGTCGCTACTACTTGAAGAAGAACGGTCTCTACTTCAGCGGAGCCCTCAAGTACAAGCACTTTGTTCCGAAGACAAACGTCGTCTATCTCACTCCTGAGGTCGGCTATTGCTTCTATCTGAACGACCATGTCAGCATCGAGCCCGCAGTCTACTGCGACTTTGCCCTGAACGAATTCAAGGACTTCACGAAGATTGGCCTGAAGGTCGGCTTCAGCTACTACTTCTAAGACATAGGCCAGCAGTTCCTGCCTGAGTTCATCTCAGGAACAAGACCCAAACGAGGGCGTGTCAAAACAAGCACACACACCCTCTTTTATTTATTTGACCACGAATTGCACGCTCCGCCTGAGCGTGCAATTCGTGGTTAAAAGCTAATGGCTGAATTTTGACACCCTCTTCTTTTTGTCAGACGTTTCCACAATAAGTTCCTGCGCCGTCAACAGTCCCGAAGGTAACTTCTGCTTCCCCTCGTTTTGTCTTCTCTGCCTCACAGAAGTGTTAATTTTGTGTTAAAACGGGGAAAATTTTTGGAAGATACACGCAAAGAGCACTACCTTTGCGGTGTACTACTTAACTAATACAGCAAATACTTGCCTCAAAACATTAACATTCACCCCAAAACATAACAATATGATAAGCATTCAGAACATCAGTTTCGGCTACAACAGTTACCAGAAGGTACTGGACGACTTCTCGCTCGAGTTCTCTCAGGGCGGCATCTACGGCTTGCTTGGCAAGAACGGCACAGGCAAGAGTACATTATTATATTTAATGATGGGCTTGCTGCGTCCGCAGAAGGGCAACGTCAGCATCGACGGCACATCGGCGGTATTGCGACGCCCCGAAGTGCTCAGCGAAATGTTCCTCGTGCCCGAGGAGTACGACCTGCCGCCTATCTCACTGAGCAGGTACGTTCGCGCCATCAAACCTTTCTATCCGCGATTCAGCGAGGAACTGCTGGAGCGCACGCTCGACAACTTCGAGATGACCTCGGATGTCAACCTCGGGCAGCTCTCCATGGGGCAGAAGAAGAAAGTCTACATGAGCGTCGCCATCGCTTCCGGCACGCGCTATCTCCTGATGGACGAACCGACCAACGGCCTGGACATCCTCTCGAAGAGCCAGTTCCGCAAGGCCATCATCGACAGTATGACTGACGAGAGGACGGTCATCGTCTCCACCCACCAGGTGCACGACGTGGAGCGACTGCTCGACCACATCTGCATCATCGAACGCAACAAGGTGCTGCTCAACGAACCTCTCGTGGAGAAGGATCAGGCAATTGACTTGGAAGAACTGTTCATCAAGACAGTCGAACAAAAACCAAATATCTAAATAAGAAACTACGAATTACACGAATTGCACGAATTGTTGCTTGTCATTAATGGCGCAGCCAATTCGTGAAATTGGAGTAATTCATGGTAAGAAAATCAATTAAGTTAAGCAATAATAGTAAATTGATATGTTGAATAAATTTAACTTCCAACGTTTCCTCAACGTTGCCCGCTGGGACCTCAGCGTCAACAACAAGTTCTATACCCGTTCGGCTCTGCTCATGGTGGCCGTCACCTGCATGCCTGTCGTGCTGTACTACCTCTACGGATTGCTCACGAACAGCTTCCACATATCCGACTATGACAACGTCGAAGGCTTTGCTATAGCTATCGCCTGGGTAGGCATGGCCTATATGGTCATCTCAGCAGGCTACATGTTCCACAATCTGCTCACGAAGCAGGGCCGCATCAGCGAGCTCACGCTTCCGGCCACAAACCTGGAGCGTTTCCTGTGGCACGCCGTCGTCATCGTCGTAGGTGTCAATGTGATTTATTTCGTCGGCGTCGCGATGGCCGACCTGATTCACGCCCTCTTCCGACTGGCGATACCTCATGTCGAAATACGCTCCATCACAGCCGCAACCTACAGCTTCCGCTATGTAGAGCTAATGAACTATGACTTTTTCAGCGGCAACGCAATAGGCCTGTTTACGTTCTTCTGGCTGATGGCATGTTGCTACGTCCGCAGCTTCTGCCTCGTCAACGCATGGAAGTACCGCTACAACATTCCCCTGACGTTTTTCATCTACTTCCTTCTGCAAACCTTTGTACCGCTGTTGCTGCTGATGTTCGGTGCCCATTTCATCACTCCCGAACGCGCCAAAGCCTTCATGGACTGGATTAGCAGCACAAACCCCACAGCCTGGATTGTCGGCATGAATATCTTCGCCGCCCTGCTCTACGTCGGTATCTGGTTCCTGACCTACCGCCTCTACACAAGGGCACAGCTGACAACGAAGCGAAATCCGTGAAGAAGATATAAGAAGAAATAAGAAGATAGAAGAAGACTAATTATAGAACAATGGAATTCAAGAACAATAAACCCATCTTCCTGCAGATAGCCGAGCACATCTGTTACGAGATACTTGGCCGTCGCTATCCCGAGGGCGAACGTATGCCCAGTGTGCGCGAATATGCGACAGAGGCAGAGGTCAACCCAGGCACCGTGGTCCGCTCCTTCGAATGGCTCAGCCAGAAGGACATCATTGCCAGCCGTCGCGGCATGGGCTATTACGTCAGCCTCGGAGCCGCCGAACGCATCCGCCAAAACCTGCGCGAAGCCTTCTTCCAAGAGACCTTGCCCGAGTTTGTCCGTCAGATGAAGAACCTTGGTATTAAGGCCGAAGAAGTGGAAAACGTATTGAAACAGGAAAAAGTGAATGAAGAAGAGTGAAATAAATGCTTCCGCGCTTTCGCCATTCACATTAATTTCTTACCTTTGCATGAAGAAAAGACATTGAACAATCTTAACGCTTATCAACATAGATCCATAATAATATGATTTCCTCAACATCAAAAATGCGCCAACAAGGCGCAACCGACCTTCGCGGTCGTTGGGGCGAAGCAGCCCTCTTCACATTCGTCTATTTCGTCATTGCTGCCATCTTCAGCGGTACAGTCCAGGCAGGCTCGGACCTCTTCGTCACGGGTCTGGGCTCAGCCCTGTCCATCCTCCTCATCCCGATGGGATGGGGCTACGGCATGACCTTCCTTGCCAATCACCGGCACGAGGACGACGACCCCTTCAGCATCGGCCATCTCTTCGACGGCTATCGCGACTTCGTCCGCGTCTTCCTGACATTGCTCCTGCAGAGGATATACATCTTCCTTTGGATGCTTCTGCTCATCGTGCCCGGCATCATCAAGGCCTTCTCCTATGCCATGACGCCATACATCCTTCGCGACCGTCCCGACCTCAAGTACAACGGCGCCATCGAGCTCAGCATGGCGATGATGCGCGGACACAAGGCCGACCTCTTTTGGCTCTACCTGTCCTTCATCGGGTGGTTCCTGCTCTGCATCTTGACGCTTGGCATCGGCTCTTTCTGGCTGGGGCCCTACGTACAGAGCACCGTGGCAAACTTCTACGAAGAGGTGAAAGCCGAATTTGAAGGCCGCTCCTTCGAGAGACCTATCGACGCAAACGAATCTAACTATTCAAAATCTGAAAGATGAAGACAAAGCACACCCTTGCAGCCCTTGCTCTCATAGCAGCATCAGCTCTGACTACTTCCTGCGAAAAGCTGGTCGACAAAGCCTTTCAGGCAGCAATGGAGAGTATTAACCACGAGTACCAGGACTCCGAGAAATGGGGAAAGGTGACGACTGTCGACCTTCCGGCTCTTGCCTTCCAAGAGGTGGAACTCAGCGGTGCAGTCCGTCTCGAATATACGCAGGACAGTATCTATTCCATCCAGGTCTACGGAAACGAGAAAGCCATCAAAGCCTATTCCGTAAATGTGGATGACGAAGAGCTTGAGGTGACGCTGAAGGACGACAACGGCAAGATAGACAAGGACACGCCGGCCATCACCGTCCGCATAACAGCTCCTTACCTGACGGAGATAAATGGCTCTGGAGCCTCCGAAGTGGCCTATATTAATAATGTAGCTCAGGAGGAGGAACTGGAGGTCAGGCTCGCAGGCTTAGGAAAAGTAAGCTTCGGTGAACTCAAGGCAAGAGAACTGGGTTTGACCGTCAGCGGAGCAGGTGAAGCCGACATGGGCAACGTCGTCATAACGGACGATGTGGAGTTGCACGTGGAGGGCGCGGCACACCTCTGCGGCAAGCTTACCGCCAAGGAGTTAGAATTGAAACTGATGGGAGCAGCCAGCGGTACGCTCGACATTCACACACAAAGGGCCGACGTAAACTGCTCCGGAGCATCCGACCTCACCCTGACCGGTCAGACAGGAAGCCTCGAACTGAACAGCGGCGGAGCGTCTTCGGTGAAGAAGGATGGCCTGAAGGTCGGACTTTAAACCCCGAATCTGCACCGCAAAGGAACAAAAACACGAAGCCAAGTGATAATTTTTCACGTTTCACTTTCCGTTTCTCACTTTTTGTTGTACCTTTGCAGACGTTTTGAACGAAGGAAACATGATTTTCGGATTCAAAGCGTAAGGTTGGTCTGGTAGCTCAGTCGGATTAGAGCAACAGCCTTCTAAGCTGTGGGTCATGGGTTCGAGTCCCATCCGGATCACAATTAACTCCAGGCAGGTTAACAAAACTTGCGAGACAAACTTTCCAAAACCTCAGTTAAAGCTGGGGTTTTATGCTTTTAGAGATAATGATTATTACGCCAAGATATAATGTTTAATCAGTAATAATTAAGACCGAACCATGAGAAAGCTTTTATTTGTGACAATGGTAGTCCTGACGGGGCTGCGGGGAAATGCACAGGATGTCAGCGTCAGCAAGGCGTTTTTCCGTCAAGGCGACGATATGAACTGGGCAAGGCCGGAGATGGACGATGCATCATGGAGTGAAATTGACATCACAAAGCAATGGGACAAACAGGGTTTTCCGAAAAACAACCGTGCATACGGCTGGTATCGTATCCATGTGAACATACCCAAGAGTCTGCTCAGTGGTGCTGACCAGCAGAATGTTGTCATCTTCGAAATGCCCAAGGCCGATGATGTTGACGAGTGCTACCTGAACGGCAAACTGATAGGCAGCACTGGCCGTATGCCGACCGATCCGGCAGGCTATTTCTGCGGCGTCGATATCGTCCGCAACTATCCGGTAGACGTTAAGAAGGGTGGCATCCGCTGGGATGCGGAGAACGTCGTGGCCGTCCGCGTCTATAATCGTGGCGGTTCGGGCGGACTGTTTTGGCGTCCGTTGACGCTGCGTTGCCCTAATGCCGCTGAAGGACTTGCCATGCAGCTTACCGAAGAGAACAACGGACAATCCCGCTGCGAGGTCGAAATCAGCTGCGATTACGCATCGGCAACCAACGGAACATTTACTGCTACGCTGACGGACCGCGAGACCGGGGCGAAGCTCACTTCGCTGACGAAAAGGCTTTCCATCAAGCGAGGCAGGCCGGCACGCGTGTCCGTACCTTATGACAAACACAAGATGTGTCTGCTGACGGCAACTTATACCGATGCAAAGACTGGAAAGGTGCTGAGCGAGAGCAAGCAAATGAAGTACATCCTGACTCCCGCGGCACCTGCTACGCCTCGCTTCAACAATGCCCCGCTCTATGGCGTGCGTCCGGGTTCGCCCATCATCTACCGTTTCCCCGTATCGGGCGAAAAGCCCATGAAGTTCGCCTGCAACAATCTGCCCGAAGGCCTCCAGCTCTCGGAAAGCGAAGGTGCCCTGAGCGGGAAAATAGACAAGCCGTGCGTCCTGACCTTCACCGTAACTGCCGAGAATGCACGGGGCAAGGCCTCGCAGGACTTCACGCTGAAGGTGGGCGAGAACATGATAGGCCTCACTCCACCTATGGGATGGAACTCGTGGAACTGCTTTGGGCTCAGCGTATCGCAGGAGAAAGTGATGTCCTCCGCCCAGGCTTTGATTGACAAAGGTCTTGCCGACTTCGGCTATGGCTACATCAACATCGACGACGGATGGGAAGCCCCGGAGCGTAACCCTGACGGCACAATCGAAGCCAACGAAAAGTTCCCGTCGATGAAGGGAATGATAGACTGGCTTCACGAGCGCGGACTGAAGTTCGGCATCTACAGTTCACCCGGCGAGACCTCCTGCGGCGGCTACCTGGGAAGCCTCGACCACGAGCAGCTGGATGCTGAAGTCTGGAACAAATGGGGCGTAGACTATCTGAAATACGACTGGTGCAGCTACGAGCGTGTACGTGAGAAGGATAACGACTGGGGCTTCGCCAGTTGCGTGCGTCCCTATCTGCTGATGCAGAAGTTCGTCCGCCAGCAGCCTCGCGACATCTTCTACAGCCTCGGCCCCCTGGGCGGGACGCAGGTCTATCTGTGGGGTATCTACTGCGACGGCAACAGTTGGCGTACGGCACAAGACATCGACGACACTTGGAAGTCTATTCTTGATGTAGGGTTCCGGCAACAGGCGGAGCTGGCCAAGTATTCTTCCGTCGGCCATTGGAACGACCCCGACATGCTGGTTGTAGGCAAAGTGGGTTGGGGAGCTGACCTTCGCGAGACGCGTCTGACTCCCGACGAACAATACAGCCACATCACGCTTTGGACCCTCCTTGCCTCCAATATGCTCATAGGTTGCGACATCGCACAGATGGATGAATTCACGCTGAACCTGCTCTGCAACAACGAGGTGAATGCCATCAATCAGGACATCCTTGGCAAACAGGCCGACCGCGACCGGAAGGAAGGCGACATCGAGGTGTGGAGTCGTCCGCTCTCCGACGGAGCCATTGCCGTAGGCATCTTCAACGTGGGCGACAAGGACCTTCAAGCAGATATGAAATCATTCATCCCGTCCTGGGAACCTGCCAAGACCGTCCGCGACCTCTGGCGTCAGAAAGATTTGTCTGCCGACGAACTTCGCTGCACAATTCCCGCACACGGATGCAGGTATCTCAGGGTTTATTGAAAGCCGAGCGCTAAGGTGTCAGATAACACGGCGTGCTCTTATCCCAATAAGAGCGTGCCGTGATACCAATAAGAGCGTGCCGTGATGACAATAAGGACGTGCCGTGATGACAATAAGGACGTGTCCTTGTTACAACAAGCGTGCTTTATGGCATTTTGAATCTTACTAAGTACGGGAACTGCTCTGAGGCTGTGTCGGGACTATAGGCCTGGGCGGGACACCCTACGACGACGAGGTAGAGCTTCTTGATGCCGCCGGGATTGGTATAAGTCAGGGTCTGCTTCTGCGCGGAGTGGGCGCAAAGATAGGTCGGGGTGTTGTCGTCGGCAACAGCCACAAGGCGGTAGCGAAAGCCTGTGTTCTTGCTCTGGGGAAGTCCGCGGAACTGCACCTTGATTGTTTTGCCGACGGCGGGAAGGGGTATCTCGTCGACGTTGAAACCCCATGTCTCGGGCACACTTGCGGGTGTCTTCCATCCGTTTAGCGTGTCGAGCAGTTCGCTCTGTATCTGGCAGGAGTAGCGCACGCTCTCCTGTCGCTTATCGGGGAAGTCGAACGTGATGAGTCGGCTGTAACAGTCCAGCAGCTCGTCGCCCATCTTGTCCAGGCTGACATTGTACATTCGCATGTAGGTCTGGGCAAAGTCCTCTCCGCTTTTCCCGTCGCGGAACATGTCGGCCATGTAGGTGATGCCGTGCAGAAGGCTCCAGTATTCCAGCACAAACGGGGCATGGTACATGTTCTGCGGATGGAAGAGGCTGAGGTGGGTGTCTCTGCGGAAGGCGTCCCAATGGTAGTATTCGTCGGTGGTCCAACGCGGGTTGACCTGCCATAGCATCCATTGGGCTGCGGTCTCGAAGATGCTGCCGCCTATGCCGTGCGACCGTCCGTCGCAGCCTATCTGTATCTGGAAGCAATGTCCCAGCTCGTGCGCTATGCAGTTGAGCGTCTTGTCCTGCACGCGGTTGGGGGCAATCCAAAGTGCTCCGATTGTGTTGTCGTAGCAGCCGCCGTAGGCTGTGCCCTCCAGCGAGTATTTGAGCATCACCATCATCCTGTACCTGTCGGCTTTGCTGCCAGGCAGAAGGAAGCCCATCATGTCGCGATACACATTATAGAAATATTCTACGCGCGCGAGGAGGTTGTCCAGGTCGACGGTCATCGGATGCCCGTCCAGCTCAGGGGCACGGCTGAGGTCGTCGCCAAAGCCTTTCTCCCAGAAGCAGACCACATTGGGTGTGCAGGCCATGCGGTAATAGCTCCAGTTGGAGGCTCGGGAGGTAAAATCGTTGTCGCGCAACTCTTCGGGGATGTAGATTTCCTTCCCGGATGGAATGGTGTAGCCCGGCTCATCCTGTGCCTGCAGGCAGAATACATTTGCAAGCAAGCAAACAAACATAAACAAAAGTCGCTCCATCTTTACGCCTCTACATTTCAAGGTTTCAACATTATTATTTACATCTCAATCTCCATTCCGTCGTAGGCAAAGTGGAAGCCTGCGGGAAGCTTCTTTTCCTCGATGGCATGCAGGCCGACCTGGTGGCTCATGTGAATGAAGTATGTGGGAATGTCGCCCAGACTGCGACTGAAGCCGATGGCGTGCTCTACGGTCTGGTGTGTGAGGTGAGGTGTATGTCGAAGTGCTCCGATGATGAGCAGACGGATGCCCTGGAGCAGAGGCAGCGAGGTCGGGATGAGCTCGGTCATGTCCGTCAGGTAGGCCACGTCGCCGATGCGATAGCCCAGGATGGGCAGCTTGCCGTGCATCACGCCGATTGCCGTCACCCGGAGCGAGCCAATCTGCATCTGGTCGCCTTCTTTTATTTCTTTCAGCTGAAGCTGCGGTATGCCCGGGTAGCTGTGGTTTATCAGACAATATGGCAAGCGTTGGCGCAGGTGCTCGCAGGTGTAGGCGTCGGCATAGAGGGGCAGCTGGCGGTCGAAGGTGAAGGGCCGCAGGTCGTCGATGCCGCCCACGTGGTCGTAGTGCTCGTGGGTGATGAGTACGGCATCCAGCGGGTCGCGCATGCCGATGCGCAACATCTGTTCGCGGAAGTCTGGGCCGCAGTCGAGCAGGATGCGGGTGTCGGGGTTTCCTGCCGCCAAGGCACTTGCCTCGAAGAGGGCAGAGGCACGCAGACGTCGGTCGTGAGGATCGATGCTGGTGCAGACTTCGCATTGGCATCCGATTTGCGGAACGCCGATGCTTGTGCCTGTCCCAAGGAAACGGATTCGTAGTTTGTTGCTTTGCATGGATTCATATAATAAAGTTCACTTCCGGCTCCAGGTCGATGCCGAAGCGCGTGCCGACATCTTTCCTGACGGCTTCGCAAAGCCTTTGGATGTCGCTCCCTGTTGCTCCGCCTTTGTTGACGAGCACAAGGGCCTGACGGTCGTGGACGGCTGCCGGGCCGAGACTTCTGCCTTTCCAGCCAGCTTGCTCTATCAGCCAGCCTGCTGCCAGCTTCACTTTCCCTTCGCCGGCAGGGTAGTGGGGCATCTCGGGATAGTCGACGAGAAGCTGTTCCGCCACTTCTTTTCCTACGACCGGATTCTTGAAGAAGCTGCCCGCGTTGCCTTGTTTCTTCGGGTCGGGGAGCTTGGCACGACGGATGCCGATGATGGCTTCGCGCAGTTGTAATGCTCCAAGCGTTTTGGGACATTCCCCTTGGGGCGAGTCGGATGTGAATTGTTCGAGCGCTTTCCTCAGTCCGCCATACTGAAGATTGGGGTTGAAATGTTTGCTGAGCCGGAAGGTGACGTAGGTGATGGCGTATTTGCCCCAAAGTTCCGACTTGAAGATGCTTTGTCTGTAGCCGTAGCCGCAATCGTCTCGCTTCCAGAGACGCTCCGAACCGTCGGAAAGACTGATGCCTTTCACCTCGTGGATAACGTCGCAGACCTCCACGCCGTAGGCTCCGATGTTCTGCACGGCAGCCGCTCCTACCTGTCCGGGAATGAGTGAAAGGTTCTCCATGCCGTACCAGCCGTTCCGGATGGCATGGGCAATGAAGTCGTCGCACACCTCGCCTGCTCCCACTTCCACCAGCACTTCGTCTGTCGTTTCGCCGAGCAGACGTATGCCCCGGTTGGCCGACCTGAGCACGATGCCGGGGTAGTCGCCAAGGAAGAGCAGATTGCTGCCGCAGCCGATGTGCAGCATGGGCAGATTGCTGTGATGGTGACGGATGTCGGAAAGCGCTTCGCGAAGCGATGCCTCCGAGTCGTAGGTCAGCAGCATTCTGGCTTTGGCCTGGATGCCGAAGGTGTTGAGCTCCATGAGCGGAGCATCGTAGGTCAGTTCAGTTCTCATATCTTGTCAGTCGCCACGTCTCTCGTTCGCGGGTGAAGGTGAATATCTCCTGCATGCCGTCGGACATTCCGCTTTTGCGCAGGACAACTCTGTTCGGTCCGTAGTGCTGAGCCTTGCGGATGTTCGAGATGATGCCTCCGGGCACTTCCGAACAGAAGGTCTGCCATTGGTCGGCATGAATGGTGCCGTCGATGCTCTGGTCCTCGTCGTCGGGGTCTTGCAGGGAGATGCGCAAAGGGTTGGCGATGGATTGCCGTTGGAAGAGGCTGTCGGTGCTGAAGCGTGCATAGAAGTTGAGAAAGTCGCAAAGGTCGTCGTCCTGAAACGTTGTCTCGCGAATGGCGGCAAGCAGCCAACGCCGGTTCTCGCGTTGGAAAAGGAAGTTGCGTATGGTGCCGTCGTTCAGGTTGATACGCTGGACGCTCACCACCGAGTCGTTCTCCTCTTCGTTGTTGTCCTCGGCACGCATCTGTGCTGCATTGCCGTAGAGCGTAGTGAAGTATTCGCCGGAGAGGAAACCGAACTCGAACTCCGGGTCGAACTGTTCGAGCATCTCCGTGGGGCGCGAGCTGTGTTCCAGTCGCAAGGGACGCTCCGTGCGGTCGTGCCGGAGCGAACGACTGTGCAGGTAGGCAAAGAGGAAGTCGTTGAAGACACTGTCGACAAGGGAACTCTCGTTCGCCTCCAGTCCCATTTCCTCCAGCTCTTCTTCTTCTGTCTCCTGGGCCGACGGCAGGGTGTCGTTCGCCTCTTCTTCTTCGGAGAATTGGGTAGGGAAGGATGCCTTTCCTCCTCCGCCGCAGCCAGCAAGCAATAGCAGCGCTGCAACCGCAATAGCGAGCTGAATAGAGTCACACTTAACGCTCATTTTGCATCTTAAATCCCAAAATTCGTGCAAAGATACGAATAAATTCGGGAATAAGGATTAAGGATTAGGGATTATTTCGTATTTTTGCACCCGAAAAAGCAACAACACGATAGTATGATAGAGAAAATACAAAGTCTGATGCAGGAAATTGCTAACCTTCAGGCAAAAAATGCCGAGGAAGCAGAAGCCCTGCGCATCAAGTATCTGAGCAAGAAAGGTGAGATAACACAGCTGATGAACGACTTCAGGAGCGTGCCTGCAGAACTGAAGAAAGAGGTGGGCATGAAGATAAACGAACTGAAGACGCTTGCATACGACAAGATTAACGCCTTGAAGGAGTGTGCCGGAACTGCTGCCAGCGCCGAAGAGGCTTCGCAGGACCTCACCCGCACACCTTATCCCATCACTCTCGGCTCGCGCCATCCGCTCACCATTGTAAAGAACGAGATTGTCGACATCTTCAGCCGTCTCGGCTTTACCTTGGCGGAAGGCCCCGAAGTGGAGGACGACTGGCATGTGTACAGCAGTCTGAACTTTGCCGACGACCATCCAGCCCGCGACATGCAGGACACCTTCTTCGTCGAGTCGCATCCCGACATCATCCTGCGCTCGCACACCAGCAGCGTCCAGTCGCGTGTGATGGAAAAGAGCCAGCCTCCCATCCGCATCCTGTGCCCCGGTCGCGTCTATCGCAACGAGGCTGTGAGCGCCCGCGCCCATTGCTTCTTCCACCAGATAGAAGGCCTCTATATTGACAAGAACGTCAGCTTCACCGACCTCAAGCAGGTTCTGCTGCTTTTCGCACAGGAGCTGTTCGGTCCCGACACGAAGATACGTCTGCGCCCCAGCTACTTCCCCTTCACGGAGCCGAGTGCCGAGATGGACGTCAGCTGCACCATCTGCGGCGGCAAGGGCTGCTCTATGTGCAAAGGCTCGGGCTGGCTGGAGATATTGGGCTGCGGAATGGTTGACCCCGCTGTGCTCGAAGCCAACGGCATCGACAGCAGCGTCTACACAGGCTATGCCTTCGGTATGGGCATAGAGCGCATCACGAACCTGAAGTACCAGGTGAAGGACTTGCGTATGTTCAGCGAGAACGACGTCCGCTTCCTCGACGAGTTCACAAGTGCAAGGTAGCAAGGTCCTACTTGCCTCTCCATACATTATTATATATTCATGGCAATTGCGTGTTCGCCCCGGACATGTGGTTGCCATGAATCGTATTTACACGTTTGTCTTCATCTCAGAGCCTCCATTTCTCCTTAAAGGTGTCCAATTGCACGATTTTTCTTCTTTTGTGCAATTTTAATTGTATAGTTACTTGCAACAATGGGAAAAATAATTTAACTTTGCACAAAATTTAATAAAATGTGCAAATGAACACTACAGAAGTACCTTCATATAACCAGATGATCCGGCAGAGCATTCAGGAACACTGGTTTCTCGACTCGATGTCGGATTATGGTCTGTTTACTTTCCAATACAAGGACGTGGCGCGCATCATCGAAAAGATGCACATCCTCTTCGGGGAGGCCGGTATTGAGCAGGGCGACAAGATTGCCCTTTGCGGACGCAACCTGAGCCGCTGGGGAGCCGCATTCTTCAGCATTCTGACCTACGGAGCTGTGGCTGTGCCTATCCTGCACGAGTTCCATCCCTCGCAGGTGCACGACATCGTCAACCACTCCGAGGCAAAGCTCCTCTTTGTGGGCGACAAGGTCTGGCCCAACCTCAATGCCGACGAGATGCCCGGCCTGCAAGGCATCATCTCCCTGACCGACTACAGTCTGCTCGTTTGCCACAATGAGAAACTGGGTTACGCACGCGAGAACCTCAACCGCCTCTTTGGCGAGAAGTTCCCCAGCCGCTTCCTGCCCGAATGCATCAGCTACTATCAGGACAGTCCCGACGAGATGGCCGTGCTCAATTACACCAGCGGAACGACCAGCAACTCGAAGGGCGTGATGATTCCCTACCGCGCCCTTTGGAGCAACTGCGACTTCGCCGAGCATGTTCTCGGCAATGATATCAAGACGGGCGACAAGGTGCTCAGCATGTTGCCCATGGCGCACATGTACGGCATGGCATTCGAGTTTACCTTCGAGTTCATGAAGGGTGTGCATATCAACTTCCTGACCAAGGTCGCTTCGCCAACGGTTCTGATGCGGGCACTTGCCGACGTGAAGCCCGTCATCCTTATCGTTGTTCCCCTTATCATCGAGAAAGTCGTACGCAAGGCCGTGCTGCCCAGAATCCAAGACCCCAAGGTGCGCGTGCTGATGAACGTGCCCGTCATCGGCGACCGCATCCGCAAGCGTATATGCGACGGACTGACACAAGCCCTGGGCGGCAGCTTCTACGAGGTCATCATCGGCGGCGCTGCACTCAATCAGGAGATTGAACAGCTGCTTCACAGCATCGGCTTCCGCTATACAGTAGGCTATGGTGCCACCGAATGTGCGCCCATCATCACCTACAACGACTGGAAGGATCAGATTGTGGGCAGTTGCGGCCGGAACGTCATCCACCAGGAACTGCGCATAGACAGCCCCGATCCCGTTCGCATTCCGGGCGAAATCCTTACACGCGGCCTGAACGTGATGCTCGGCTACTACAAGAATGAAGAGGCCACGAAGGCTGCCATCGACGCGGACGGCTGGTACCACACCGGCGACCTCGGCGTGCTGAACAGTCAAGGCAACCTCTTCATCAAGGGACGGAGCAAGACGATGCTCCTCGGTGCCAACGGGCAGAACATCTATCCCGAAGAGATAGAGGACAAGCTGAGCAGCATGACGCTCGTGGGCGAATGCCTCGTCATTCAGAAGGACGAGAAGCTGGTCGGCCTTGTCTATCCCGACCAGGAACAGGTGAAGAAGCTCGGCCTCTCGCGTGCTGACCTCGAATCCATCATGGAGCAGAACCGCAAGGACGTCAATCCGAACCTTCCCTCCTATGCCCAGCTCAGCAGCATCAGGGTGATGGACGAGGAGTTCGAGAAGACCCCGAAGAAGAGCATCAAGCGCTACCTTTACACATAACAATCCGCAAAAAGAAGTATGCCCGTTTGTCACGTAACAGGCCATAATGATTCCTTTTTGCCATTCCGGTTTTTGACGCAAAGCGGAG
>JAFUVM010000097.1 GCA_017483665.1 Bacteroidaceae bacterium | reverse complement strand
TCATCTTCAGAGGGAAGATATAGATAACGTTCTGCATAAAGCCTTTGTTCACCGAAATTGAACAGTATCCCTCGTCCCTGTTGAGTGATACGCATGTAATTCATGAGTTGGGCACGATGGTTTGAGGTTATCTCTTCTACTGACTTAAACTCTATGATGATATTTTTATATATGAAGTCTGCAAAGTAGGTTTTCTCCATGAGTATTCCCTTGTAATGCAGTCTCAGCTCTTTTTCGCGCTCAATCTGCATCCCTCGAAGTCTCATTTCCAGTGCAAACGCTTCTTGATAGACTTGTTCGGCCAAGCCTCGTCCTGAAGTCTTATGGACTTCCATTGCGACTCCAACCGCATCGTACATATCCAGATACTCTTGTCTTGTCATGCAATTAGACTGACTTGTGAGAGAGGTTCTAATTATTCCAATTATTCCAATTCGTTTCTAAAGAAAATCATTTTTTTGTGTCCATTGCCTGGCATGCTGTGATGGCAATCATGTGGTAGACATCGTCGACGGAACAGCCGCGGCTGAGGTCGTTGACGGGACGTGCTATGCCTTGCAGGATGGGACCGATGGCTTCGGCTCCGGCAAGGCGCTGCACCAGCTTGTAGCCGATGTTGCCCACTTCGAGGCAGGGAACGACGAGTACGTTGGCCTTGCCTGCGATGTCGCTGCCCGGGGCTTTCTTTGCGCCGACGCTCGGCACGAGAGCGGCATCGGCCTGAAGTTCGCCGTCGATGCGGAGGGTGGGGGCCAGCTCCTTGGCGCGACGGGTGGCTTCCACTACCTTGTCCACCACCTCATGACTTGCGCTTCCCTTGGTACTGAAGCTGAGCATGGCGACGCGCGGTTCCTTGAAGCCAGCCACGCTGCGGGCTGTCTGAGCCGTGCAAACGGCAATCTGTGCCAACTGGTTGGCGTCGGGCATGGGCGTGACAGCCACGTCGCCCATCACGAGCACGCCGTCCTCGCCGTATTGCTTGGCAGGTGTAATCATGAGCATTGCACCGCTGACGCAGCTGACGCCGGGTGCGCATTTGATGATTTGCAGGGCCGGGCGCAACGTGTCGCCTGTGGTGGAGAGGGCACCGGAGATTTGTCCGTCGGCATCGTCGTTCTTGATGATGAGGCATCCGAAGTAGAGCGGGTCGAGCACCTGCTTGCGTGCCTGTTCCTCGGTCATGCCCTTGTTCTTGCGCAGGCTGTAGAGGAGCTGGGCGTAGGTTTCGGTCTTCGGGCTTGTGGCAGGGTCGATGATGGTTGCCCCTGCGATGTGTTTGAGCCCAAGCTTTTCGGCGAGGGCATAGATGTCGGTCGGTGCACCAATCAGGATGATGTCAGCCAGGTCGTCGGCCAAGGCTCTGTCGGCAGCAGTCAGCGTCCGTTCTTCCAGACTTTCGGGCAGCACGATGCGCTGCTTGCTTGACTTGGCACGAGCGATGATTTGTTCTAATAGTGTCATAGTTTTGTGGTTATGTTTATCTGAATGTTCTGATTTGTCCGAATGGTTGTTTAGAATTTTCCCTTCATGAGCAGTGTTTCGAGCTCCTCGGCGGAGAGATGTGTGCGCATCATGTCGGCGTATGCGGCGCAGATGTTGCCGGTCTCTTCGCTCACCACGATGGCCAGTGCGTCCGACTCCTTGCTGATGCCCTTGGCGGCACGGTGTCTGAGACCGAATTCCTTGGGGATGTCCAGGTCGTGACTGATGGGCAGGATGCATGCGGCGGCGGCTATCTTTCCCTTTGCGATAATCATGGCGCCGTCGTGCAGAGGGCTGTTCTTGAAGAAGATGTTCTCGATGAGCCGCTGACTTATCTTGGCTTCCACCACTTCGCCCGTGCGGACGAACTCGGTCAGGGGCAGGTCGTTCTGCAGGATGATGAGGGCACCTACGCGCTGCTTGCTCATGTTCATGCAGGCCATGACGATGGGAAAGATGGTGTCGCGCTCGTTGCGGAACTCGCCGTTCTGCTTGTGTCTGTCAAGGCGGAAGAAGCGCAGGAAGCGGTGGGCCTGCTGCCGGGCTCCGAGATAGTAGAAGAAGTGACGGATATCTTCCTGGAAGAGCACGATGATGGCAAGGGCACCTACGCTGACCAGCTGGTCGAGGATGCCGCCAAGAAGCTTCATCTCCAGCACTTTGCTGATGATGATCCAGCCGCTGATGAACAGCAGGACACCATAGAAGATGTTCACCGAGCGCGACTGCTTCATCAGCTTGTAGCAGTAGTAGAGCACTACGGCCACAAGGAAGATGTCCACCATGTCCTTGAAACTAATGTTCGGCACCGAGGTAATTTACGATTTATTGATTTACTATTTACTTTCTTTTCTCTCTAAAGGGGCATCGGGTGGCCTTACGGTCTGCCGTTCAGCATGCGACAGATCTTGATGCAGTCCATTGCTTCCTTCACTTCGTGGACACGCAGGATGTGCGCTCCCTTCTGCAGGGCGACGGTGTGCAGGACTGTTGTCCCGCCCAGGGCCTCGTCCGGCGTTGTTTCCAGCAGGCGGTATATCATGCTCTTGTGGCTGATGCCGACGAGCAGGGGCAGGTGAAGCTCGTGCAGCACTTCCAGGTTTCGCATGAGGATGTAGTTCTGTTCGAGCGTCTTGCCGAAGCCGAAGCCCGGGTCGAGCAGGATGTCGCAGACGCCCATGTCGTGCAACTCCTCCACTTTGCCTCCCATGTCGCGCAGGAAGCTGGCCATGAATGTGGCGTCGTCCGTCTCGGCGATTGGCGTGCAGTGTGTCAGCACGTAGGGAACGCCGAGCTCAGCCACGGTGCGGAACATTTCCTTGTCGAGGCTGCCGCCACTGATGTCGTTCACTATCTGTACGCCGTACTCCTCGCAGCACATCCTTGCTACAGACGCGCGGAAGGTGTCGACGCTCACTACGGCTTCCGGTGCCTCTGCGCGAAGCAGCTCCAGAGCTCCCCGCAGCCGCTGCATCTCTTCCTCTTCGCCGACGGGCGTGCTGCCAGGTCGTGTAGAGCAGGCTCCCACGTCGATGATGGCAGCGCCCTCGGCCTGGATTTGCCGGATGCGCTGACGTACGGCCTCGGCTCCCTCGTGATGTTGGTAGAAGGAGTCGGGCGTGACGTTGAGTATGCCCATGACTGCCGGCGGGTCGAGAACGAGCAGTTTGCCGCCGACATTGAGGGTGAATGTTGATGCAGTGGACAAGTTTTTGCGTTTATTACCGTACAAAATTATACATTATTTAGTTTTTAGGCAAACATTTCAGAAATTATGTTTAACTTTGTAGCGTAAATCGAAACAAGAAACACCAAACGAACATGAACATTGAGGAATTATACAGCATATACATGCAGCATCCGCATGTGACGACAGACAGTAGGAAATGTCCCGACGCTTCCATTTTCTTTGCCCTTCGCGGCGCGACGTTCGACGGGAACGAGTACGCCCTTCAGGCCCTGCAGAAAGGCTGTGCCTATGCCGTCGTCGACAAGGCAGAAGTGGCGAAGCAGGACAAACGTCTCATCCTGGTGGACGATGTGCTGACGGCCTTGCAACAGCTGGCTGCGCATCACCGTCGCATGTGGGGCGGCCCGGTGCTTCAGGTCACCGGCACCAACGGCAAGACGACCACCAAGGAACTCGTCAGCTGTGTCCTCGCCAAAGGCAAGAAGGTGCTCTACACCGAGGGGAACTTCAACAATCACATCGGTGTGCCGCTCACCTTGCTGCGCATCCGTCCCGGGGAGCACGACATGGCAGTCATCGAGACGGGCGCCAATCATCCGGGCGAGATTGCGGACCTGTGCAAGCTGGTGCAGGCCGACTGGGGACTCATCACCAACGTCGGTCGTGCTCATCTTGAAGGCTTTGGCAACTTCGAAGGCGTGAAGCAGACCAAAGGAGAACTCTACGACGACCTCCGCCGGCGGGGCAAGCAGGTCTTCCTGAATGCCTTGGACAACGACATCCTGCAGATGGCCCTCCAGCGCGGCTTTACCCTTGGCGAGGATGCCTTGCCCTACGTGGAGGGCCGCGTCTGCCAGGTCGTTCCCTATTTGCAGATACAATGGCGGGAAGACGTTGACCAGCCTTGGCATACTGTCAGCACGAACCTGATAGGAGCCTACAACATCAGCAACCTGCGTGCAGCCGTCACCGTTGGCCTTCATTTTGGCATCTCGCCGGAACAGATAGACGAGGCGCTGGCCGCCTACCGTCCCACCAACAGCCGCAGCGAGTTGCGTCGGGTGGGGACCAACTGTCTTATCGTCGATGCCTACAATGCCAACCCGTCGAGCATGGCGGCTGCCCTGACGAATCTTTCCCTTGTGGACGATGCACATAAGATGGTGATACTCGGTGATATGCTGGAGCTTGGTGAAGGAAGCCTGGAGGAACACCGTCGCGTCGTTAGGAGATTGCAGGAGATGAACCTGGAGCGCATCTGGCTTGTCGGAGAGGAGTTCGGGAAAGCTGCAGCGGAAGGCATGCGTGTCTTCAGCGACGTGGAGGCCGTGAAGGATGCTCTTGGGGAAGTCACGCCTCAGCATGCCACCATCCTCATCAAGGGCAGCAACAGCACAAAGCTGTGGCAGTTGCCCGAAGCTATCGCGGAGAATTGGAAATAAGCGCGAGGCTCTTCCGAGATAAGCGCGAGGGTCTTCCGAAATAAGCGCGAGGCTCTTCTGAAATAAGCGCAAGGCTCTTCGGGAATAAGCGCGAGGCTCTTCCGAAATAAGAGCGTGGAGTTTCCTGTCCCGCCCCGTGGAGAGGCAGGAGATTTGTCAGGACAAAGATTATTTATCCGTAGTGTCGGACGTGGGGAAGTGCCCGAAGACGTCGCGATAGGCATAGGCATAGTATTCCTCCGGCGCTACGCCCGGGTAGCGGTCGCGAAAGAGTCGCTGAGTGGCTTCGCGGTTGCAGGAAGGTGCCAGTTGCAGGTACTTGAGGAAATTCGCCATGTCGTTCTTGTTCAGATAGCAGTCAGCCAGATAGGGTACGACGAACTTACCTTCCTGTGTGCCATAGATGGTCCAGACGTCGTCGAGCAGGTCGATGGCGCAGTCGAAGTATCCTGCGTTGCTGTAGGCCAGGGCGATGTTGAAGAGTGTCTCGCCTTGTTCGGGACTTTCCGCCAGGGCCGAGGCAAAGAAGTCCTCTGCCTGCTTGGTCTGTCCGTTCCAGAGATATATCTCCGCTTCGGCAATGTCGAACTGCCACGACTGCTGTTCGCCGCCGATTCCCCTGGCTTTTTCCATGGCCTTCAGCGCTTCGTGGAACTTCTTCTGCCTGCTCAAGGCGTAGGCTCGCATCAGGTAGATTTGCGACAGGTCCGTTTGCCTGTCCGACAGTTTCCGTGCATACTGCTCGGCTTTTGCCAGCAGGGCGAGTGCTTCGTCGAAGCGTTCCGTACTGTTGTAGCAGACGGAGAGCGAGAGTTGTACGCTGAGGTCGTCGGGCTGTTTCTCGAGGTATTGGGTATAATGCTGTATGGCAGAGAGCATCTGCTCGTCGCGCATGTAGGCATTTGCCTTCATGAGCAGGGCGTTGCTGTCTTGCGGATTGATGGCCAGCGAGTAGTCTGCGGCCTCCTGTGCCTCGGGATA
This sequence comes from Bacteroidaceae bacterium, assembly GCA_017483665.1. Lineage (GTDB taxonomy): Bacteria > Bacteroidota > Bacteroidia > Bacteroidales > Bacteroidaceae > Physcousia. Next base: position 4,333 of record JAFUVM010000097.1, on the reverse strand, counting down.
TTTCTCCAGGGCTACGTAGGTTTCGGCCAGCAGGTTCCATGCTTCGGAGTTGTAGGGCTCTTCGTCCAGGATGTCCTGAAGCATAGGCATGGCTGCCTCGTAGTCGTCGAGTCCCATCTTTATCTCGGCCTCCATGATGGGCAGGCTGGGATGTGTGGGGAATGTTTCCCTGAGCCTGGCCGTCCATTGCTCGGCCAGTTCCCATTGGTCGTAGTCCATGAAGATGGCTGCGCAGTCGTAGAGGAACGTGTCGAGGCTGTCCTGCATCATTTCGGCCTGCTCGTCGAGGAAGTCGGAAGCCTCGTCTGCCCGTCCCTCCTTGATGAGTATTTCGGCCCGGACGTAGACGACTTCGCAGTCCTCCTGCTCGGTGATGCCGTCGATGATGGCGCGTGCTTCGTCGAGTTGTCCGTAGAACATCTTCTGTCGGGCCAGGAAGATCTGCGGGTCGGGCGCGTCGGGATGCATGTCGATGGCTGCCTGTATGGCCTGGTTGGCTTTCTCGTCCTGCTTGCCGGTCATGTAGTATTCGGCAATGTCGGTCAGTTCGTCTGCCTCCAGATAGGGCATGTGTCCCTCGGAGACAGCCTTCTCGTAGCGATGCAGGAGCCGGAGAAAGTGTCGCGACTGGTAGTATCTGTTGTTGTCTTCCATTGCCTTTGTTTTATGACTTTACTCGTAATGTTGACTGACTAAGCACGCATCGTCGGCAAACTAAGCACGTGTCGTTGGCAAACTAAGCACGCGTCGTTGACTGACTAAGCACGCGTCGTCAGGTTACTTCTTTGCCCAGGTGTCCTTGAGGCCTACGGTCTTGTTGAAGACGAGGTGCCCGGGGGTGCTGTCGGTGTCCACGTTGAAGTAGCCGATGCGCTGGAACTGTAGGTAGGAGAGGGCGGGCATCGTGGCTGCGAACTCCTCGACGTAGCAGTTCTTGAGGACGGTCAGGCTGTCGGGATTGATGATTTGCTTCATGGCCGTAACAGCGTCGCAGTCCTGTGCCTCGCGAATGGCGGCCATCTCGTCGCGCGGGTTCTCCACCTTCCAGAGGCGGTCGTAGAGACGGACTTCGGCCGGGAGGGCGTGCTGGCAGCTGACCCAATGCAGGGTCTTGCCCTTTATCTTGCGGTCGGCGCCGGGCAGTCCGCTGCGTGTCTCGGGGTCGTAGGTGCACTGGATCTCCGTGACGCGGCCGTCGGCATCCTTCGTGCATCCGGTACACATTATTATATATGCGTTTTTCAGGCGCACTTCCTTGCCCGGAGCCAGACGCATGAATTTCTTCTCTGCCTCTTCCTGGAAGTCGTCGCGCTCAATCCAAATCTCGCGGCTGAAGGCAACCTGATGGGTTCCGTCGGCCTCGTTCTCGGGGTTGTTGACAGCGGTGAGCAGCTCGGTCTTGCCTTCGGGATAGTTCGTGATGACGACCTTCACGGGGTCGAGCACAGCGCTGACGCGTATGGCGCGGCTGTTGAGGTCCTCGCGCACGGCACTCTCCAGGAGGGCAATCTCGTTGAGGGCATCGAACGTAGTGTAGCCTATCTTACGGATAAAGCCGCGTATGCTCTCGGGACTGTAACCGCGACGGCGGAAGCCGCAAATGGTCGGCATGCGCGGGTCGTCCCAGCCGCTGACGAGCCCCTCCGTGACAAGTGCGAGCAAATTACGTTTGCTCATGAGCGTATAGCTGAGGTTGAGCTTGTTGAACTCCGTTTGGCGCGGACCCTGATAAGTTGAGAGTTGAGAGCTGAGAGTTGAGAGTTTGCTGCCACTCTCCGCTTTCTCTCCCTGGTCGGCAGCCCATTCGCGCATCCAGGAGACAAAGAGGTCGTAGAGGGGACGGTGCTCGACGAACTCCAATGTGCAGAGCGAATGTGTGACGCCCTCCAGGTAGTCGCTCTGCCCGTGGGTGAAGTCGTACATGGGATAGGCGTTCCATCGGTTGCCGGTACGAATGTGGGGAATGTTCATCACGCGGTAGAGTAGGGGGTCGCGGAAGAGCATGTTGGGGTGGGCCATGTCGATCTTGGCACGCAGGACGAGTGTGCCGGGCACAGCCTCGCCGCTGTTCATGAAGCGGAAGAGGCGGAGGTTCTCCTCGACGGGACGGTCGCGGAAGGGGCTGTTGGTGCCCGCTTTCGTCGTCGTGCCCTTCTGCTGTGCAATAACCTCTGCGCTCTGCTCGTCCACGTAGGCGCGTCCTTGCATGATGAGCCACTCGGCAAAGTCCCATAGCTCCTGGAAGTAGTCGCTGGCGTAGTACACGTTGTCCCACTGGAAGCCGAGCCACTGGATGTCGTGCTCTATGCTCTCGATGTACTCGGTGTCCTCCTTGACGGGGTTCGTGTCGTCGAAACGCAGGCTGCACTTGCCGCCGTACTGCTGCGCGATGCCGAAGTCGAGGGCAATCGCCTTGGCGTGCCCGATGTGGAGGTAGCCGGTGGGTTCGGGCGGGAAGCGCGTCTGTATGCGTCCGCCGTTGCGGCCTTCGGCCAGGTCTTTCTCTACTTTCTGCTCTATGAAGTTGAGGCTTCTCTTCTCTTCTGCATTGCTGCTGACTGTCTCTGCCATTGTGTATTTTTGATTATGGAGTTGTAATTAACGTGCAAATATACGTCGTTTTTCCCATATAAGCTGCAAGCAAAGGCAAAAAAAGCACGTTAATGTGTCGATATGCAAAAAAATATCTCTCAGGCTTCTCACTTTTCGCGCAATTTATGTTACCTTTGTGCAAATTGACAAACCTGACACATTGATATGAACGACAGCAACGAAACTCTGAGCACACGCTTCCGCAGGCTCATCAACATGGGGCACGACAAGGCTGCCGAGGAAGAGACGATAGCGGGCATAGCGGACGGTGTCGGCTTCCAGGGCGCCAAGCTTTGGATTCTGGTGCTCGCTATCTTCACGGCTTCGCTCGGCCTGAACACCAACAGCACAGCGGTCATCATCGGCGCGATGCTCATCTCTCCGCTCATGGGACCTATCATCGGCATGGGGCTTGGCGTGGGCATCTACGACTTTCCCCTCTTCAAGCGTGCCTTCCGCAACTACCTTGTCGCCACTCTCTTCAGCGTGACGACGGCAACGGTCTACTTCCTGATAACGCCCATCACAGAGGCTCAGTCGGAACTCCTGGCACGTACTTCGCCCACCATCTACGACGTGGCGATTGCCATCTGCGGCGGTCTGGCAGGCATCATCGCGCTGAGCAGCAAGAGCCAGCGCACGGGTAACGTCATCCCGGGCGTCGCCATCGCCACTGCCTTGATGCCCCCCCTCTGCACAGTCGGCTTCGGTATTGCCACCGCCAACTGGTACTACGCCGCCGGAGCCCTGTATCTCTACCTCATCAACACCATCTTCATCGCCCTGAGCACGTACGTCGGCGTCAGCTTCATCATGCGTTTCCACAAGCAGACGCTCATAGATAAGAAACGCGCGAAGAAGGTCCACCGCTACATCACAACCATTGCCGTGCTCACCATTGTGCCGAGCATCTTCATCACCATCGGCATCGTGCAGAATACTATCTACGAACAGCGGGTGCAACAGTTCATCCATGAAGCCCTGAACTTCGAGAACACTCAGGTGCTCAGCCACACCGTAGACTACCGAAACCACGACATCCGCGTCGTCATTTACGGCGAGGAAGTGGACTCCGCTCGCATCGGGGAAGCCCGCAGAGCGATGCCTGCCTATCGGCTGAAAGGGTCGTCCCTGCAGGTTGTGCAGTCGAGGTCGGGCCTCAAGACGGGCGATGTGCAGTCGCTCATCATGAGTCAGAGCCGCGAGAAGGAGAAGAGTGCCGAGCTGTTGTCCATTGCCGAGAACAATACGCGCAAGGCCGAGAAGAACTTGTCGGAGTACCAAGAGCCCGAAAGCTTGGCGCGTGAGATATTGCCGGAGCTGAGGATTCTGTTCCCGCAGGTGCTTTCCTTGAGCATGGCCTTAGGCACGACGGCAAGTCAGGCGGACTCCACTCTGACCGAAGAGAAGGAGCACCTCGCTATCGTCCGCACAGAACATCCTCTGCAAAAAGCCAACCTGTCGCTTCTGCAGGAATGGCTTCGCAAGCGCACGTCGTACTCCGAACTTCGCATCGTCGTAGAGTGATTGCATCCAAGCTCCACGCTCTTCCGAAATAAGCGCGAGGCTCTTCCGAGATAAGCGCGAGGCTCTTCCGAAATGTAAGCATTCGAGCGAATACCCATTGTGGCCGTTGTAGTTTCGTTGTACCTTTGCAGTCGCAATAGTGCAACCCAACTACGATTGTTAGATTTATGACCCAAGAAGAGTTTCTGCAACTGCAGTCCGACCACCGGCAAAG
>JAFUVM010000096.1 GCA_017483665.1 Bacteroidaceae bacterium | reverse complement strand
TTCATCCTGGCCAACGACCTCTTCTTCAACAACCACCTCTTAGGCGAGGACGAACAACCGAAGGACGACTCGCGCGAGTTCTATCCCAAACCCCTTTACGGAACCCTGCACGGCAACGGCAAGACCATCTACGGCATGAAATGTCTCAAGGCACTGTCTGATACAGACGGAAGCGGATTAGGCGGTTTGTTCACCCGTGTGAGCGGCAAAGTCGAAGACCTGGCCGTAGTAGATGCCTACGTGAAGTCGTCAGGCTCAGGTCCAGGCATCAGCGCCGGCATCATCTGCGGCGAACTCCTTGAAGGTGGTTCCATAGAGCGCTGCCTGGCTCACGGCAATGTGCAGAGCAATGGCTATGCAGGCGGCATCTGTGGCTATGCGGAGTCAACGGGCACGCGTATTGCCGACTGCTTCGCCGCCGTTCACCTCGGGTGGCCTACCGGCGACCCAGAGAATTACATCGGGGCCGGCACCGTGGGCGCCACACCGGCAGAGGTCGTCCGTTGCGTCAGCATCGGCAAGATGGAGCATAACAGTGAGGAATACGGACTCACGCAAGATGGTTCCAAGTGCACCGACTGCTGGTTCGACCGCCAGATGCTCTCGCAGGACAACACCTCGACGGGCAGCACTTACACGAAGAACATGATTTCAGGGCAAATCCTCGCCAACGCTTCCGCATGGCAGAACGAGGAAGGACGCTATCCCATGCTCAAGCAGTTTGCATCGACCAACTACGGCGACCTGCTGTCGATGCCCGTGCTCTTTGCCGACGGCGACCGCACAGGCAACATCACTCAAATCTTCGACTTCCCCACGGCGAACGTGCGGTGGTGGGCAAAGAGCGGCGACACCTATCTCGACATCATCAACGAATGTGGCGCCGGAGCCCCCAACGGCCAGACGGGCGACTTCACCGAGCATCTGCTTTCGGAGAACGTCACATCCAAGAGCGCCTGCACAAAAGCTATGCGCGCCATAGCTGTGAACGTACGCGCCGACAAGGCTGGCATAAAGTTTGAAGACACGCATGCCGAGGCAGCGGCAATCAGGGCTTTTGATGCCAGCGGCGACGGCCTCGTCACGTTGCGCGAAGCCTTCGAGGCAGATGCAGCAAAGTTCCAGACCTTCAACCAGAACGCTGCAGGCACTGAGACCTTCAACGAGATGCGCTACTTCGCCGGCATCACCACCTTGCAGGAGGACATGATTTCCGGCCTTGACGATCTGCGCGAGATACAGCTTCCTCCGTCGCTCACCACCGTCGCTACTAATGCCTTCAACGGTTGCGTCAGCCTTGAAGAGGTGGAGTTGCCGGTGAAGTTCCAGACACTCGAGGAAGGCGGCTTCTACGGTTCGGGCATCAAGAACATCCTGGTGGCAAAGCGCAATCCCAACTGCCAGAGCATTGCCGGTGTCCTGTACAAGAACGATCCCTTAGACGACCTGAAGGTGATGCTCATGGCCTATCCTCCCGGACGCGGCGAGGCAGACGCCACGCTCAGCGTGCCCCTGTCGAAGATATTGCCCTATGCCATCTATCAAGTGCCTGCCCTGAGAAATGTGTACATCGACAACTGCCTGCCCGAGGGCGAGATGGCAGTGCTGCAGGACGACGGCATCATCCATGAGGATCCCACAGACCTCATCCACGTCTACGTCAACGACGGTTCGTTCAACTCACAACTGTTCCAGGACTACTACAACGACGTTGACTGGGGCGAGCTCTATTACGACGAAGACCATCTGGACATCTACTATCCGCTCACCGTCACCTCTGCCCTCTGGGCAACGCTCTACATCGACTTCCCGACACAGCTGCCCGAGGGACTGAAGGCTTATATTGCCGACGTGCCCAATGAGGCGGAGAAAAAAGTGGTGCTGCACAGCATCGGCCGCATCATACCCCGTTCCACACCCGTAGCCATCAAAGCAGAAGAGCCAGGACTCTATCCGCTCTACAAATACGAAGGCACAATACCCAACGTGAACAAGTGGGAAAACCGCTTCGTCGGCAGCTTCATCGGACAGGACGGCCTCTGGGGCGTGCCCGTCAATCAGGAGACGGCCGAAGAGGGCAGCATGCTCACCCTGGGCCGCAACAAGGACGGCGTGGTAGGTTTCTTCAAGTATACCGGAAGCGAGATTCCCCCTTATCGCGCATATCTTACGCGCAACAACGTCTCTGATAGACAGGCTCACTATGCCATCGTCATCGGCGACGACATCGACACGACCGACGCCATCAGGAGTTATGAGTCGGGAGCAGAGAGTCCTTCCGCCATCTACGACATCAGCGGTCGCCGCGTCGGCCAGGGTGTAAAGGAAACAGAGTTACAAGGCAACCTGCCGAAAGGCATCTACATAGTAAACGGCAAGAAGATCGTGGTCAGGTGATGAAAAGGGCGTCGTGCTTGTTTTATAGCGGCCATATACTGCCTCTATCATGCCGTTATACGGTCAGTATAAACGCGATATAGACGCAATATATCGGCCATATAGCAAAGCCGGCACGCTGCACCGGGTGCTCAAAATGCCCGTCCACATTCAATAAGTATTTAAAGTTCAAGGTTTTAGATCAGTATATGATGAGAAAAATGATATGGGCTGCAATCTTGCTTGGCATGACAACACTCCAAGTCAGTGCGCAGGATTTCAAGTTGTATTTCGCCAACAACGTCACCGACGTGGTTGACTTCAACAACATCGAGAGTACCAGTTCGGAACTGAACTGGCGCGAGGTGAAGAACAAGGAGCTGGCAGGCAACGTCGTGGAAGTCGATGCCGTGAAGCAGATGTTTGCTTCCGCCGACGTCAAATACCGTGCCCAGCAACGCCAGTTCTGGCGTATGCGCGACCACTGCCTGCTGTGCTTCCGCATCGACGACAACTCCGAAGGTGCCAACAGCTACCAGGTGGAAGTGGAGGACACCATCGGACGCCCGAAGGCCATCACCGTCAACCGCTTCTTCTTCCTCAATGTCATGCGGCAGGAGAACCCTGTCAGCGTGAAAGTGTGGAGCACCGACAATCCCGACAACGCCATCAACTTCAAGTACTATGTGGCCGACTGGGATGACAGCAACCTCTACACCTTCCAACTCGACTCCAAGCGGCAGTTGGACAATGAGGTCTACAGTCTGGAATATCGCTACAGCTATGTCGACCAGGACGGCACCTATCAGGTGGAGTCGCGCCAGCTTGCCCTGCGCGACTCA
>JAFUVM010000095.1 GCA_017483665.1 Bacteroidaceae bacterium | reverse complement strand
GGCATCATCGATGCTATCCTCGACGGCAGTATCCTGAAGGCTGAGACCAAGAAGATTCCTTACTTCGACTTCGAGGTGCCCACAGCTCTGCCCAACGTAAATCCCGCCATTCTCGATCCTCGCGACACCTATGCAACTGCCGCAGAGTGGGAAGAGAAGGCCAAGGATCTGGCAGCCCGCTTCATCAAGAACTTCAAGAAGTACGAAGGCAACGAAGCCGGCAAGGCTCTCGTCGCTGCAGGTCCGAAGCTGTAAGATATTAAAGCGAAGGCCCAGCAGCAACGAACATCCTTGTTCGTCGCTGCAGGTCCGAAGCTGTAAGGATTCTGACTTCAGCAAAAAAAGGGCAACCGCAAGGTTGCTCTTTTTTTATGACTATCCGCAATCACCCGATAGCGCCCAGGAGGGGCAATGAGCACAAAGCCCAGGGCGATGCACTGATCTGTGTGCTCCCTGCTCAGACTCAAAGGCAAATGTCAGGTACCAGTTCTTTGACATGAGTTTTGCCATAATGCTTGTGTTTATAGTTTTTTTTATCCTGTTCTTTTTGCATATTAGGAGTTTTTTACTAATTTTGCACAAGATATAAACGAAAATGAATCATGACATTTCTCAACCAGTTCCACAAGGAGGTAACGGAGCGCAAGATGCGGAAAATTGTCGCATCGCAGCAATCGCCGATGAACTCGAACGACTTTGCTCAGTACATGAAACGCAACTTGGAGATAGCCAACCAGATGTAAGCCACTTTGAGACTGAGCAACGTGTAGCCGAACAATTGGCTAAGTCCAATGGCTTTTGGATTCCCATGATGGACGTTTTCAATTTGGGTGTTCCTGGCCCAAGTGGCAATGAGAACGACACCTACGTAGCAGACAGGGTTATATACAAGGTCAACAATCTATTGAATAGCGGCAGTATTGTAGCTCTGCTTCGAAAGATTCTGATGCACAACCTTATATTCCCAGAAACAGCCTATACTTTTTCTGGTTTTACAGGCTTCGATGGCCGTACCGTCCAACCAGTTATTATTCAACCAAGAGTGGCCGATGCCCATCCAGCCACCCAAGTGATGATTGACACCTATATGGCTGCACTTGGATTTGAGAAGACAGGCGTAGAGGGCAGATACTCCAACAATATCTACGAGGTATGGGATCTTGTTCCTCGCAATGTCCTTGTCGATGCCGAGGGTGACATCTTTGTGGTTGATGCTGAGATGAAGCATCTTCAACATTCTTGACTCCTTCCCCTTGGACAATCTTTATTCTCCCTTGTTTTCTTGTTCCAAAGCAATAGTGTCCTAAATAATTTCAGTGTTTTGTTGCAGGCCGCGAGATAAAAGGGACAACCTCACGGCCGTCCCTTTCCTTTGTTAGTTTTTTTGTTTTGAAAGAAGAGTGCTTCACAGCACCGAATGATTGTTTTATTAAGCAAATATTGTTAAAAGCATGAATGTCTATCTTGCCTGGGCATTGAGCGAGTCCGATGTGTGCGGACTGAGCGCGGCGGACTGCTGCTCGGGACTGCTGATGGTGATGTGCTGGAGGCTGTCGATGCGGGCGGCCTCTGCCATCTGCGGCACAGATGCCTCGTCCTCTTCCGTGAAGCTCTGCTGGACGGCGTTGCCGATGCTGAGCAGCAGCGCCACGAGACCTGCGACGCGGTAGAAGGGACGCAGGCGGCGCATGAAGGTCAGACGGCGTGCCTTGCAGACAAAGACCCCTTCCTGCCTCTGCCCGACGGACGAGGGTCCTTCTCCTTCTGCCTGAGCCTGACCGGACTGGCGAACCAGCCGAAGCATCCTGTCGGCAAAGTCTTTGCCGAGATGCTCGTTTGCCATCGCGTCCTCCTCCAGGAAGAGCTGCCGATAGGGAAGCAGGCTGGCCGGTACATCTTCCTGGCGGAAAAACGTGCGGAGGATAGCCTCTTCCTCGAGTGTCGTCTGGCACTCCCAATAGCGTTCCAGCAGTTGTTCTATGTATTTGTAGTCCATTGTCCTATCTATTCTCTAATCTCTAATCCCTAATCCCGCATAATCCCTAATCCCGCATAATCCCTAATCCCGCACGCACCTTGCTGCGTGCCCGGTGCAGATAGACCTTCACCTGTGTCTCGCTGATGCCGAGCTCTTTGGCTATCTCGCCGTAGGACTGGCCTTCTATGTCGCGCAGCAACATGATGGTGCGTTGCAGTTCAGGGAGGCTGTCCATGAGCCGACGGACGAGCGAGAGTTGTTCGCGGGCCTCCAGAGCGCGTTGCGTGCCCGTTACGGAGAGATGCGAGCCTTCAACCTTGTCGAGCGGCACGGTGTTGCGTCCGGCCCGCTTTGCCACGTCGAGTGCCCTATTGCGGCATGTCGCTATGGCAAAGGCTTCGAGGCTGTCTATCTGCTCCCATTCGCTGCGGCGCTCCCACACGCGGAGGAGTGTGTCCTGCACCACGTCTTCGGCCTCTGCCCTGTTCATCGTGACGCGGAGAGCGAGGCGGAAGAGCCTGTCGCTCAGCGGAAGCACGGTGGTTTGGAAGCTGACATTATCCATCTCTCTACTTACAAAGACGATTCAAAGCAGGAAAAGTTACAGAAGAAAGGTTAAAAAGTTGAAAAATTAAAAAGGTAAAAAAGGAAAAGGTAAAGCACTGAAAAGGTGCATTTCCCGGTCCGGTCGGATTTGCAATCCGACCGCAAGGAATATAGGGATTTGCAATCCCGCAAGAATCGACTGTCAACTTTTCAACTTTTCACCTTTTTACTTTTTCAACTTTTTACTTTTTCACCTTTTCACCTTTTATCGTCGTTCCTTTCGTGCCGTCGATGTTGTCGGAATGCGTGATGACGACCTGCCGCACGCCGCGGTGAATAGCATCCAAGGCGTTCTCTATCTTCGGTATCATGCCGCCCGAGATGATACCGTCGTGAATCAGCTGCGCGGCCTGTTCCTCGTCGATGGAGGGGATGACGCTGCGGTCGTCATCGGCATCGCGCAGGACACCCGCCTTCTCGAAGCAGAAGGTCAGCGTCACCTCGTAGTGTTCGGCCAGTGCACAGGCCACGGAGGCCGCGATGGTGTCGGCATTGGTGTTGAGGATGTGTCCCTCGCCGTCGTGCGTAAGTGGAGCCACCACTGGCACCAGTCCACCCTCGACGAGCCGGGCAAGCATTGCTGCATCGACCTTGTCGACGTCGCCCACAAAGCCGAAGTCGACCGTCTGCTCCGTGCCGTCGTCCATCCTGACGCGCTTCGGGGGACGCCTGTGGCTGCGTATCACATCGCCGTCGGCACCCGTCAGACCGATGGCCCTCACGCCCTTCGCCTGCAGGCCGGCCACGATGTTCTTGTTCACCAAGCCGCCGTAGACCATCGTCACCACCTCGAGCATCTTCTCGTCCGTGATGCGCCGACCGCCCACCATGCGGCTCCCGATGCCAAGGCTCGCTGCCATCGCCGTAGCCAGCCGGCCGCCGCCATGCACCAGCACCTTGCGTCCGGGCATTGCAGCAAACTGGTCGAGCAGCGAAGCCAGCGATGCGGCATTCTCCACCACACCGCCTCCTACCTTAATTATATTAAGAGGCTCCCCCCGCCCTTCCAAAGGAGGGGAGAACGGAAAGCTATTAAAATTCATCAAAGCAACCTCTTTTTGTTTAATTTTATATCCAATTCTGATAAATTTCTCGCCGCAGGCGAATCCATTTATAATTCGCAGAATAGTTGGCTCCCTCCTTTGGAGCGACCTGGGGGAGACTGTTATCTGTACTTCTCCTCGTCCTTGTCGTCGAGCATGGAAAGATAGCTGGCGTAGCGGCTTGCGGCAATCTCACCCTCAGCCACCGCCTCCAGCACAGCGCAGCCCGGCTCGTGGGTGTGGGTGCAGTTGCCGAAGCGGCACTGGGCCGAGGTCTGGAATATCTCGCGGAAGTAGTGCGACACCTCTTCGCGCTCCATGTCGAACGTGCCGAAGCCCTTGATGCCCGGCGTGTCGATGAGCGCTCCGCCCTGGGGCAGGAAGTACATCTGCGAGAAGGTTGTGGTGTGCATGCCCGAATCGTGGGCCGTGCTGATCTCCGCAGTCTTGGCATACGCCTCGGGGACAAGGTGGTTGAGCAACGTGCTCTTGCCCACGCCGCTGTTGCCGCTGAGCAGTGTCGTCTTGTCGCAAAGCTCCATCCGCAGCTCAACAAGCCCGTTGCCGTTCTCTGCCGAGCAGGGCAGACAGGTATAGCCTATGCTCCGATAGAGGGCAACGAGTTCATCCAGCTGTTTCAGCTCTGCGGCATCGTAGAGGTCCGTTTTGTTGAAGACGATGAGCACCGGCACACGATACGCCTCGGCACTGGCCAGGAAGCGGTCGATAAAGGTGGTGCTCGTCTCGGGGTGCGCTATGGTGACGACAAGTGCGGCCAGGTCGACGTTGGCAGCTATGATCTGGCTCTGCTTGGAGAGGTTCGACGCACGCCGGATGATGTAGTTGCGACGGTCCACTATGCCGTCGATGAACGCGGTCAGCCCGTCGGCTCCTGGCGTAATGGAGACCACGTCGCCCACCGCCACAGGATTGGTGCTGCGGATTCCCTTCAGGCGAAACGTGCCCTTCACCTTGCAGTCGTACACCTGCTCATCGTCTGTCTTGACGGTGTACCAGCTGCCTGTTGTCCTGATGACTAATCCCTTCATAACGAAGAGTGAAGAGTGAAGAGTGAAGAATCTGCTACTGCTCTACAGCTTCTCAGAAAGGTAATAAGGGCGACAGCAAATTCTTCATTCTTATTTCTTAATTCTTAATTTTTAATTCTCCATTATACCGTCATAATTTCCTTCTCCTTGGCAGCAAACAGCTCGTCCACCTTCTTGATGTACTTGTCGTGCATCTTCTGCATGTCGGCCTCGGCATCCTTCTCCAAGTCCTCGGACAGACCGTCCTTGATGCCTTTCTTCAGCTTTTCGATAATCTCGCGGCGAGTGTTGCGGATGCTCACCTTGGCCTGCTCTGCCTCCTTGCCGCACTGCTTGGCAAGCTGCTTACGACGCTCTTCCGTCAAGGGAGGAATGCCCAGACGGATAATCTCGCCGTTGTTCTCGGGCGTGATGCCGATGTTGCTGTCCATGATGGCCTTCTCGATGGGGCGGAACATGCTCTTGTCCCAAGGCTTGATGGCAATGGTACGCGCATCGGGAGTATTGATGGCAGCCACCTGGTTCAAGGGAACCATGCTTCCGTAGCTGTCGACACGGATGCCATCCAGAATCTTGATGTTGGCCTTACCGGCACGGATGTGTGCCAAAGCTTCTTCGAGGTACAGCACAGCCTCGTCCATTTTCTCTTGGGCTTTGCCAAGCGTTTCCTTTACGTCTATCATATCTCTGCGTGTTTAAGATGTTGTTATTTTATCTTATTTTTTAGCAAAAGTAGCGATATTTCGTTAAAAAAACAACGATACGCTACGATATTTACACAAAAAAACCTACATTTGTACCGTAGAAAGCAAAAAAAGATGGATATTGATGCCCATATCGACGAATTACTGACCAAACTTCAGCCCATCACGCTGGAGGAGATGAAGGACATCCGTCTCATGAACCGTACGGACACAAAGTTCGTGACCAACAAGGAGAAACTGGTGCGCCTGCTGGAGCTGGCTCAAGGGAAGTACTATGCGCAGTTCACGGACGGCAGCAAGATTGCCAACTACATGACGACCTACTGGGACACAGACGACTACCGCTTCTACATGGAGCATCACAATGGCCGGGCGCCACGCCAGAAGGTTCGCGTCAGGACCTACATGGACAGCGACATCACCTTCCTGGAGATAAAGACGAAGAACAACCACGGGCGGACGAAGAAGAAGCGCGTTGAGGTGCCTTGCCAGCAGATAACGGGCGCGGGGGGCAACGAAGAGTTCCTGCAGGAGCGCGTCCACCTCAGCCTGGCCGACATACATCCCACGGTGCGCAACCGCTTCCACCGCATCACGCTCGTCAACTACGGCAAGACGGAGCGCCTCACCATCGACTACGACATGCACTTCCACAACATGGAGACGGAGCAGGAAGCCAACGTCGGGCCGCTCGTCATCATCGAGCTCAAGCGCGACGGCAACGTCTACAGCCCTGTGCTCGACATCCTCCGCCAGCTGCGCATCAAGCCAAGCGGGTTCAGCAAATACTGCATCGGCTCGGTCATGACCAACAAGGGGCTCAAGCAGAACCTCTTCAAGCAGAAGCTGGTGAAGCTCCGCAAACTGGCAAACTCATGAACAACATAACAAGACTATAAAAAGTAAAACAGTACACTATGGAAACCTTTAACGACATTAACTACCAACTGGGTAATCTGATAGGACTGACACTCTTCGACCCCCTGCACTTCATCTCGTTGCTGATGCGCTTCATCGTCAACCTGGTGGCCGTGACCGTCATTGCGCGTTGCTTCTACTATCCCCGCGGACACCGGCGCGACTACATGTTCATCTACATCCTCATGTCCATGAGCATCTTCCTGCTGGTGAGCCTGATGGAGGGCGACGGCATGAACATCGGAGCAGCAATGGGCCTCTTTGCCATCTTCGGCATCATGCGTTTCCGCACAGAAGCTGTGCCCATCCGCGAGATGACCTATCTCTTCATGCTCATCGCCCTGAGCGTAGTGAATGCTCTCTGCCGTGCTGAGTATCACCCCAAGGCCGACTATTGGGACGGCTTCGGCATCGTCACCATCGCCTTCGTCAACCTGGTCTTCGTGGGTATGGCGTGGCTCTTCGAGAGCGGGAAGCTGGTCAGCAGCAACTGCAGCAAGTTCATCAAGTACGACAATGTTGCCCTCGTCGCTCCCGACAAACGTGCCGAACTGATAGCCGACCTGGAGAAGCGCACCGGTCTGAAGATAGAGCGTGTGGAAGTAGGCACCATCGACTTCCTGAAGGACGCATGCCTCATCCGCATCTACTACGACGAGCCCTCCGACCACGGCAACAGCATAGAAGAAATCACCAAAATGCCTCGTATATGACACTGCGTCAGCTCACGCTTGCCTCGCTGCTCCTCTGTGCCGCACCCCTGCTGGCAGAGGGAGAGGACGAGTTCGGCACATGGCAGGAGATTGGCATCGAAAAGGCCATCACCAGGACATGGGATGTCGGGCTCGACCTGGAGTACCGCGCACAGCACAAGGCACGCTTCTCCGCCGGACTCAACACCACCTACAAGCCCATCAAGTACCTCAAGCTTGGCCTCGGCTACAACTTCCTCTACACAGGACGCCCCGACAAGTACAACGACAAGAGTGACTACACCAACTACCCCACAGAGTGGACGGAAGGCTACAACTCCTTTCCCGCCTACTGGTATCCGCGCCACCGCTTCTACGCCGAAGCTACGGGCACCGTCAAGCTGTGGAAATGGCTGCGCATATCGCTGCGCGAACGCTATCAGTTCACGCGCACCAAAGCCTACAGCATAGACCGCTACAGGTATCGCATGAAGTACGAGAATGCCGAGAAGACGGATTTCGACGAGAACTGGGAGCCCTACACCTACTACGAGCTGGAGACGGAGCTGACGCACGACGAGTGGGACACGAAGGAGGTCCTTGCCAACACCGACCAGGTGCTGCGCTCGCGCCTGAAGCTGGAGTACGACAAGAAGCGCTGCCACTTCTCGCCCTACATCTCGGCCGAGGCGCACAACAGCGTCAGCGTGGGCGACCACATGCTCCTGCAGAAGGTACGCGCCGCCATCGGCTGCGGCTACAAGTTCCGCAAGCGCAACGAGGTGTCGCTCTCGTACGTTGCCACCTTCTACATGTACGACATCGAGGACGGCGAAGTCATACGCGACCACGACCGGAGGCACGCCCTCTGCATCGGCTACAAGTACAGCTTCTGATAATTCATAATT
>JAFUVM010000094.1 GCA_017483665.1 Bacteroidaceae bacterium | reverse complement strand
AGGTTAGAGGTTAGAGGTTAGAGGTTAGGGGTTAGAGAATACCACCACTCACTGGATAACGCCAACCGAAACCAGCATCCCAATCAATCCTCTAACCACTAACTTCTAACCACTAACCACTAAAAAACCTTTAACTACAAAAAGACAATGGGCGGATTTTTCGGAACGGTACAGCAGCAGAAGTGTGCTACCGACCTCTTCTACGGAACAGACTATCAGTCACATCTCGGTACGAAACGCGGTGGCATGGCTACGCTGAGCGACACAGGCGAGTTCCTCCGCAGTATCCACAATCTGGAAAACACTTACTTCCGTACACGCTTCGAGCCGGAGCTGGACAAGTTCGCAGGCAAGGCAGGCATAGGCGTCATCAGCGACACCGACGCGCAACCCATGCTCATGAACAGCCACCTGGGGCGCTTCGCCATCGTCACCGTAGCGAAGATAGGCAACCAGGAGGAGCTGGCTCAGCAACTCCTCGAAGAGGGCGGACACCTCAGCGAGTTCAGCAGCGGCAAGATAAACCCCACAGAGCTCATCGCCCTGCTTATTATAAAAGGTAAGGACTTCGTGGACGGCATCGAAAAGGTGTTCCAGCACATCAAAGGCTCCTGCTCCATGCTCCTGCTTACCGAGGACGGCATCATTGCCGCACGCGACGCTTGGGGCCGCACACCCATCGTGGTCGGCGAGAAGCAGGGTGCAATGGCCGTCACCAGCGAGACATCGGCCTTCCCCAACCTGGGCTTCGAGACGAAGCACTATCTCGGTCCGGGCGAGATAGTCCGCATCGATGCCGAGCAGATGACGGTGCTCAGGAAAGCCAATCCCGGCATGCAGATCTGTTCCTTCCTTTGGGTCTACTACGGTTTCCCCACCAGCAGCTACGAAGGGCGCAACACGGAAATCGTCCGTAACGAATGCGGGCGCGTCATGGGCCGCGAGGACAAGACGGAGGTGGACTGCGCCTGCGGCATCCCCGACAGCGGCGTAGGCATGGCCGTCGGCTACGCCCAAGGGCACGGATGCCCCTACATGCGAGCCATCAGCAAGTACACGCCCACCTGGCCGCGCTCCTTCACCCCCAGCAATCAGGAGACGCGCAACCTTGTAGCCAAGATGAAGCTCATCGCCAACCGCGACGTGCTGCAGGGCAAACGTGTGCTCTTCTGCGACGACAGCATCGTGCGCGGCACACAGCTGCGCGACAACACGAAAGTGCTCCACGAGCTCGGCGCCAAGGAGGTGCACATGCGCATCGGCTGTCCGCCCCTCGTCTACAGCTGTCCCTTCGTCAACTACAGCGCCAGCAAGAGCGACCTGGAGCTCATCACGCGCCGCATCATCAAGGACTTCGAGGGCGACGACAGCAAGAACCTGGAGGCCTACACCCGCACCGACAGCCCCGAGTACCGCCGCATGGTCGACGAGATAGCCCGCCGCCTGAACCTCGACTCCCTGCGTTTCTCCAAGCTCGAGACACTGGTTCAGGCCATCGGTCTGCCCAAGGAACGCATCTGCACCCACTGCTTCGACGGCAGCTCCTTCTACACCCTCGAAGGGGAAAACAAGTAGTCGCCCGAGAAGGACAGCGGGAAGCTGGTACGCTACTTCGCCGAGAGCCTGAGTGCCCGCGAAAAGATAACCATGAATTAACGAAAAAACGGGTCAATAGAATATGGCAAGATTTCCAACATGACTGTCTTTGACAGCGACTTCCTGCACGATGACATCGAGAAGGTAGCCTAGGCCAACCTTGTCGCCACCATCATCGATCGCGAAGAAGTATATAAAGGTGTGTTCTTCTTCCGCATGAATCTGCCACCAGACATTTGGCTTAACTTCTTAACTACTGACTACTTAACTACATCAGAAAGTTGAATAAAAATATCATCTATGGTACAAGATTTATACGTATTGATGATTACAGCAGCTGTAGTCAGCATCGTGTTCAAGTTCTTAAAGCAGCCGGTGGTGCTGGGCTATATCGTAGCAGGCGTCCTGATAGGACCGCATCTGTTTGGCGAGAAGTTAGTGAATGCCGACAACGTGAAGCAATGGGGCGACATCGGCGTCCTGTTTGTATTGTTCTGCATCGGACTGGAGTTCCGCCTGAAGAACCTCATCAGCAGCGGCAAGGTGGCAGCAATAGGTGCGTTGACAATCATCGGCGGCATGATGCTCTTTGGCTACTTCGTGGGAGTGGATGCTAAGCTTGATATGGTCAACTCCCTGTTCCTGGCGGGCATGCTCTGCATGTCGAGCACCACCATCGTGATGAAGGCTATCGACGAGGCAGGCATGAGCAAGGAACGTTTCGTCAAAGGCGCAACCAGCATCCTCATCGTCGAGGACGTAGTGGCCGTAGTGCTGATGGTATTGCTCTCCAGCATCGCCATCCGCCACCAGTTCGAGGGTGCCGAGCTGGCCAGCAAGGTCATAGATCTGGTCATTACGCTTGTGGCATGGTTCGTCTGCGGAATACTGATTATCCCGACACTCATACGCAAAGTGGAAAAGCATCTGAACGACGAGACACTCATCATCCTCGCCTTGGGTCTGTGCCTGGGAATGGTGCTGACGGCAGAGGAAGCAGGGTTCAGCAGCGCACTCGGCGCCTTCGTGATGGGCTCTATCCTTGCCGAGACGGTGGAGTCGCACCGTATCGAAAAGCTGATGACACCGCTCAAGAACGTCTTTGCCGCCATCTTCTTCATCTCCGTGGGCATGCTGATAGACCCGTCTTCAGTGGCGCAATACTGGATGAGCATCATCTATATCAGCCTGATAATTATCATCGGAATGATTGTCTTTGGCACCCTGGGATGCTGGTGGGGCGGACAGACGATGCGCGACTCCATGCTCACCAGCTTCTCGTTCGTCCAGATAGGCGAGTTCTCGTTCATCATCGCCGGACTGGGTGCCAGCCTGGGCGTTCTCAGTCCCATCATCTACCCCGTCATCGTGGCATCCAGTGTCGTGACCACCTTCCTCACTCCTTATATCATGAAGGCCGCCATACCATGCTATACGTTCCTCTACAATCACGCCTCGGAGGGCTTGCGTGCCAAGATTGACAGACGCGAGCAGCAAGTGGCAGCAGCAGAGGCAGAGGCAGCTAATCCATCCGACGACACAAACAATCTGGCAGACAAAGCCCGCCATGCCGTACGTCATACCTACATCACAAAGCACCTTGTCGATTTGTTTATCAAGAACATGAGTGCTCACGACGAAAAAGCGGAATAAACGCTCAATATACCGCCCGAAAGCCAACTGATGGCTTTCGGGCGCAACATCACAACCAGGAAGAGCACGCCGTTTCCTCCCCTGCCCCAGCAATCCTCCTGTCCCTTGCTCCTTGCCTCCTGCTCCTTGCTCTCCCCTTACAACTTCAGGAGCCAGGCATCGGCCTCGGCGCTGGTGGCCGGGTTTCGCCCGTGTACCTTGCGAAAGAGGCGGGTACAGGTATTCGTCACCGATGCGATGGAATGGGCTGTCAGCACAGCTGTCTCCGTCTTCGTCAGTCCCAGACGCAGCAACAGGAAGAAACGTTTTTCTGTTTTTGAGAGTCTGGCCTGCAATGTGTTCAGTCGCTTTCCGAAGCCTTCTTCATTTTCTGCCAACGCTTTCATCACCAAGTCGAAATCCTCCTCTGTAGCTATTTCATCCGCCCTTGCCTTGTGGAGGAGCGACTGGAATACGGCCGACTCGCTGTAGCGCTGTCGCAGAGTTTTAGCAGAAGTCCGCACATGTTGCCGCAGCGCATCAAACTCATCCTGGCTTTTCATCACCGCCTGCCGCTGCCCTGCTGTCTCACGCTCAGTCTGTTCCACCTCCTTTGCCAGACGCAGCCTTTCCGCATCGTCCTTCACCTTTTCCAGCTCCTCGCGCAGGGCTGACAGGTTGTTTTCACGTTCCTCCAGGTCGGCACTTGCCCTGTTCAGCCTCAGCTCTGCTTGGGTTATCTTCTGTCTGTACCACGCGCGAATATATAATAATGTATACAATGCACAGGTGACGACGAAGACCAATGCCCCCCAAATGCATATCATTCTCCGCTGGTTCTGCTGCAGTTGCTGCTCCTTCCGGCTGTTCTCCGTCTGCAGGCGGCTGTAGTCGTACAGCTCGTGCAGGTTCTGCAGGCCAGCCGACAGCATTTCCTGGTAAGCACTATCCACAGCATCGCACTGCAGGGGCGCATATTTGCAGACAGAATCCTGCAAGCCCCTGTGCTCGAAGAGCAGTCGCAGCCCACGGTACGCAGCCTGCCGGTTGTCCCAGTCGTCGGCTGTCAGCTCCTTCCGGTAGAAGTATTCAGCCGAGTCGCTCTTGCCGGTGGCAGCCATCACACGGCCCTTGGCGTAGTAGTATATGGGGAATGAGCTTTCGTGTGTGGCAAGGTCCACCTGACCGCTGTGCTGTTCGTATATAGCAAGCAATCTGGCTGCATCCTCCACCCGTCCCAGCTCCATGTTAGCCAGGACACTTGTGCAGAGATTGCTCGCAGCATGCTTGTACATTCCCAGACGCCTGCTCTCCTCCAGCAGACTCCAGCACTCGTCGGCGATTGTCTGGTAGTCGCTGTTGGCAAAGCATATTCCCATTCGTTTCCATAGAGCATCCGCAACAAAAAGGGAATCACCTGCAAGGACTGCATATTTATAGGCCATACGGTTGACCTCTGCTGCCTGATTATATAAGCTCTGCCGATATAAGATTTCATATCTCTGAGCATACAGCCGTGCCAAGATGTCGTATCGGCAATCCTGGCTTGTCGTGTCGGCCGCATTTATCCCGTTCAGGAACGCCTCCACCGCTTTGGGGGCTTCGTGCAGGTCGCGGTACACACTGCCCAGCAGATAATAGGCTTCCATCACGTCGTTCGCAGTCCCGTGCTTAGCGCAATAGGCTACGACGCGCTGCATCATTGTGTCATCGTGCTCCGTCAATGGTTCGTAGGCCAGATTCCTGCGCGACACATCATCCATAATGGCACGGGCCTCATCTCCGTTCATGTTCATGGGTCGTTCATATAGCACACACCCCACCAGACAAAGAAGCACCAGACATGCAAGAAATCCATGTTTCATATCGCAATTTCCTTTATTCTACTGCAAAGTTAGGTGTTTTTCGTCAATCCGCACAACAAAATCGACAAAAATTAGGGGCAAAATGAGTTTGTAAAGTTTTTGTAAAGTTTATTTCTTGGAAGTCAGCACAATATGCTGTAACTTTGCAGCGTCAAAACTATTATTAACCATACAAAACTTACAAACATGAAAACCACAACACCTATCCTAAAAGCATTTATGCTGGTTACAGCATTGTTTCTAATGAATCCTGTACATGCATGGGAACCATTGAATCCGGGTCATGGCATCAGAATCCAATTTACTCTACATGACATACATCCTGACACATCTGTACCTCGTTCTCCAGTCGTAGAACCACAGGTAATGCAGGCAGGCTACACTCTCTACTTCCTCGATGAAGCCGACCTCGTCCTTAACATCTATTCCGTGGACGAAGATGGAAACGAGACATTGGAGTACACGACCGTTGTACCCGCTTCAACTACGGAAATACAGCTCCCAAGCAACCTCTCCGGCTCCTATATCATAGAAGTTGTCCGCGGCGAACAATGCTTCCGCGGCGGAATAGAACTGTAAGAATCGTTAGTAGCTGTCATCATGCGAATTGTACAAACCTTTTGGACGGCAGGACGCGACCCTCTGGAGCATGGCTTCGGATGGTTGCGTCCGGAGTACAACCTCATGTCGTGGGCACTGAGCCTGCTCAGCCTCCGTAAACATTACGACGAGGTGGCGCTCTATACCGACGAGCAGGGGAAGCATGTCCTCATCGACCTGCTCCATCTGCCCTACACCGAGGTCAACGTCGTCTACGACAAACATCTCTGTCTACCGCAACACTGGGCATACGCAAAGATAAAGACCTATTCGCTGCAGACAAAGCCCTTCCTGCATATCGATGGCGACGTATACCTGCCCAAACCCATTCCAGAAGAAGTTATCAGTGCTCCGCTTATTGCACAGAATCGTGAAATAGGGACGGTATACTATAAAAGAATGATGGACAGAATCCTGCTGGAACCTGCAATCAAACTTCCGACGTATATAGAAGAAGCCTTGAGAAGAGAATCTATTGCTTCATATAACATGGGAGTTTTCGGCGGGAGCGACTTGGAGTTCATCCACCATTTCTGTGCGGAAGCCGCCAGCTTCATGGAGAAGAACGGTATGAATGACAGCACGCGTCGGCAGTCCTTCATTGATTGCAACGTGTTCTTCGAGCAGGTAATCTTCGGGGGCATGGCCGACCGATATGGGAAGGAAGTCGCCAGTGTCATTGGCAGGGCAATCCGTGACGAGGGCTATACAAGACAGGAGTTCTGCAATTTCAGCAGGTACGAAGATTCCAGGCTGCTACATTTGTTGGGCGGGCATAAGAGAAACAAATGCGTCACGCAGTCTATGGAGAAGTTCATGGTGATTCACCATGCAGACTTAGTTGAGAGTATTCTCAAAGTGGTTTACAAAAGAAACAGGTACAACTGTCTTTCATGCCGCCGTATCCCTGTCAGCAATGCAGTATACAGGCTTATCCCTGGCTTTGAAGAATTCATTTCCGGGATATTAACCACGTGCGGACAGACAGCGAAACACATCCCACTGCATGAGGAAATGCGAAGGTTAGGAACACTTCCATGCCTTGACATACAGAAAGAACATGAGTCTATTGTAAAAAGAACCACAGGACTTTCCGTATTCAGCCTATCTGAGAATATACCTCAAAAGGACGTAGAGAAACTGAAGATTCTTTTGGGATGTGAACGGAATTTTCCTCTTACTCATTTAGCCGTATATCCATCTTTACGTCAAGACATGCTGGAAATTGTTCCATTAGAGGGCATGTGCTTCGGAATCCTCATGGCGTTGGAAGGAAAAATAATGACGGTAGACGAACTTACAAATTACATTACACATGAGGTCTGCCGCTATAGGGGAATTGTTTCAGAACCTCTTCTTGTATTTGCGATGCAACATATAAAGTACCTCATAAACACGGGTACATTATTACTAGAGAATTAAACTAACTTTTTACTTATCTAAAATTAATCTATTATGGCAAACGAAAAAGGAACTATCTCAAATCCTTACTCTTATTCGGAATTTCAGGAAATGCTGGTAGCAGGCACTTGGAATGGCGGCTATGTAGACACCGAAGGTGGCATTCTGTATTATAACAGCGAAGGCACGTATGATAGTGGTGACAGTGAAGGCTGTGGCTGTGGTTGTGGAGAAGGCTGCGGCTGCGGTTGTGGTGAAGGCTGTGGCTGTGGTGAAGGTTGTGGCGGTTATATCAGGGGAGGGCAAGAAACCTTCCGCCCATCAGGCTATGGCGTGGGAGTAAGTATTTTTGTGGCATGGGAATCTGGAAGTTTTTCAGGAACGTCACAGCCAGCAGTAAGTGCAGCATTATTGGTTAGTAGTAGTGCAGAAGGACTTCCTCTTTCTGCATCCTGGGATGGTAACTATCGTGTAAGAATTACGGGAACAGTTAACCTCGCAGGAACGGACTCTGGCAACATTTACAACACATATAATATATCAGAAACATATAATATCCCGGGAGAATATCATAACTGATGTGTTGTTGCTGTTCAATATAATTATCGAATCATTCTTATAATGTGATTGCAAACTATTTAGAATAGACAATTACGTGGCTCTGTCCCATAGAACGCAGATTTTTTCAAGTTTTAACCTTAATTACATCTGTGTTCTAAGGGAAGGACATAATCTATAATTATGTTATCTCTTTCTGTTTTGGTAAATTTACATAACATAATACAAGT
This sequence comes from Bacteroidaceae bacterium, assembly GCA_017483665.1. Classification (GTDB taxonomy): domain Bacteria; phylum Bacteroidota; class Bacteroidia; order Bacteroidales; family Bacteroidaceae; genus Physcousia. Next base: position 10,774 of record JAFUVM010000094.1, on the reverse strand, counting down.
GCTTGAATCAAGCATGTAAGCGTAGAATTAACAGGAGAATGTAAAACCTAAAACTTAGTATCAGTTCCATGTCAACTTTTATTATTGGCATTGTAGCCACCATGCATTTACGGAAAGAATCCGGGGCTTTGTGCTCCATCGTAAAACGTGCTTTCCTCTTTTCGTGTCTCGTCTTGTTCTCATGCCTGACTCTCGGAGCTCAGGAAAAGGTGCTTCAGGGCCGTGTCGTTGATGCCGAGACGGGAGAGGCTTTGCCTTATGCCCAGGTGTATGTGGACGGCGGGAGAGGAGCCATGACCAATGCCGAGGGCGAGTTCTGCGTGAAAGTGTCCGAAAGGGGTACAATACGGTTCAGCTATGTCGGATATGAGAAGTTGGAGACGGAAGCCTCAACTGTTCCGCAGGTCATAGCCCTGAAACCGTTTTCCCAGACCCTGCGGGAGGTTGTGGTCGATTCCTTCGACAAAGACAGCATCCTGAGCCGTATAATAGAGAAGCTGCGGAATGACTATTCGCAGAACAAGAGCGAGAGGCATGGCTACTTCATGCGGACCTTGTTGCATGATGGTGACGACTCCTATCTGATAGAGAGTCTTCTGACGGCGTGCCCGGCGGTAAACCTGCGTGAGCTGCTGACGCTCAGCGGAAGGAGTGGAATGAATGCAGAGGGAGACGTAAGCAGCATGGGACTCGGCTATACCAACATACAACACATGGCAGAGGTGGGTCCGCGCACCAGTCATGCCCCCTATTGGCAGAATGCCGTGGGGCCGCTCAACAGCATGCGGACGGTCAGGAAGTTCTACGACGTGGAGTTGCAGAGACAGAACGGCAGTGAGGGTGAGAGACTGTACCTCATCACCTTCCGGCTCAGCGGGCGGCATGCAAAGGCTCTTGGGCAAAGACGCTATCTGACAGGGACGGCCTACGTCGATGCCGGTTCTCTGCGCATGCTTCGCTTTGACGGCGAGGTGAACAATGCAAGCCAATGGGTGAACTTCAGCCGGCAGCCGGCGAGAATAGAGTTCCGAATGACCTTCGACCACACATCAGGCTATACGTCCGTACAGAACCTTGCCGTCTGGGGCGGGGGTGAAGAGATGAGGTATCATGCGCTGCTCTATCGTGTCGAAGACATCAGCCCGGCATCTTCCCCGGAAGGACATTCGGACCGGAACCTCCTGAAGTCTGTGGACGAGGCAGGCTACGACTCCGCCCTTTGGGAGCGGTACGACATAGTGAAGCGCACGGAAGAAGAGGAGCGTGCCGCCTCCAGGGACAGACGGGACAGCCTACCTGCGAAGAGTGACAGCCCAGGCAGGCAGAAGCGGGAAGTATGGCTCGCGAGTCCGGGCACGCTGCGGCAGCATCTGACGGAGGAAGACATTGACTCATGCCAGACGCTTGTCATCCACGGACACATCAATTCGGCGGACATCCGACTGATTCGCAGCATGTCGCATTGCACACTGGACAGCAGGCCAAGAGGCAGGCTTCAGGTCCTTGACCTCCGCGATGCCAGCATAGTGGGGGACAAAGATGCATACCTGACCATTGATGTCCGAAACGAGCGGATGGAAATAAACGCCTTCTCCGGCTACAAATACAGCGGGACGGAATATGACACAGGAGCGGGACTCAACATCGGGGCGCAAAACCAGAAGAAGGATGCCGACTACTATTGGGAAAGGATGAACAGAGCCTCATCGATAAAAATGAGCATTTTCCTCAACGAGACCGGCGAACCGCACGACTACTCCGACTTCGAACTCTTCTCGCTTCCTCAGTCCCACTGGGTAGACATATACAGCCAAAAGGAATGGACTCACTTCAGGCAGACGAAAGGCTACCGCCAGCCGGGCTACGCCTTTAGCGAGAAGGAGGACGGCCGACACGTCTTTCAGGCATACTTGCAGAAGAACACCGTTTCAGATGCCATGTTCTATCGCTGCCAATCGCTCCGCACCGTCATATTGTCCAAAAAGATGAAATGCAACACAACAATAAAAGTGTGGAACAGCAGCCTTCGGTTCATCCTGTTCCGAAAGAAGTCGACAATTCACGGACATGCCATGTATATGCCGAGCACCACGCTGTGACCAGAGATACGACTGAAGATTCCCAAATAAGCGCCCCGCGCTTCCGGAATAAGCGTCCCGTGCTTCCGAGATAAGCGCCCCGTGCTTCCGAGATAAGCGCCCCGTGCTTCCACAATGATACCAGTTTGCAACATGAAATCCTTGTCCGCAAATCTGCCACAAGGCTCGCAGCGGGATGAGTGTTAGCATGTTACCTTATGATAGATAGTATGACAGATGCGATAGAGGAATAAAAAATTAAAATTGAAAAATTAAAAATGAATAATTAAATGGGTACGGCACGCGGGAATACTGGGTTCGGCACGCGGGAAGCTTTAGCTCGACGAAGTCAATACTGGGTTCGGCACGCGGGAACACTGGGTACGGCACGCGGGAAACTTTAGCTCAACGAAGTCAATGAACAAAACCTTTTAACCTTTCAACTTTTTATCTTTTCTATGTAATTCAAGTTTCGGGAGTTATAAAATGGAGTTAAATAAGAAGTTATGCGCTACGCGCAGGGAGTTAAGCCAACAAGTTGGCTGGACGATAGCTTTGGAAGCTGTCTGCCTATATGGTATTGTCCTTTTATAACTCCCACGAGCGTAGCGAGTTTACTTCCACTTTAACTTCCATTTTACTTCAGAAACTTCAGTATGTAACTTTTCTGCGAATAGCTTTTAAGGATGCGCTTCGCGCAGAAATTGAACAAAATTGCATTCAAATTTATCAAAGCAAAGCATTGTGTTTAATTTTATATCCAATTTTGATAAATTTCTCGCCGTAGGCGATTCTATTTATAATTCGCAGAATAGTTTCTTTTCTATCATATCATCTGCCATGTTGTAACCCGCTTATTCGCAGCAGACTACAGTCCCTATGACAGAATTGCAGATTATTTAGCAAAAACTATATGATATATGACAGACTTCTGCGCTGGAGCGTACTCCCATAACTCTTAATAACAACGGAATGAGACTTTGGTTTAACATCTAAAAGCACGAAAAAAAACTAATTTCGATTCTTTCGTTTCTTTCGATGTTCAAATCATATCCGTGCAATCCGTTGTTTGATTATCCTCACTTGATGCCGAGGAGCTTGTGGGTCTGCAGGGAGAGCCTCCAGCGGGGGTGCTGCATGATGTAGTCGATGCAGGAGCGGAGGATGGCGCGGTTCTGCCCGGCGTCGCCCGTGTCGAGGGGCTGCAGGAAAAGCCTTGGCCCCCCTCCGTCTCCCCCAAAGGGGAGTGATTCGAGGAGGCGCTCCGGATTGTCTCCTTCTCCTTTATAAAGCACCTTCAATTCATCTATCTTCAGACCCTTCCCTGGTTTCTCCCCCTTTATGGGGGAGTTAGAGAGGGTCTGGGAGTTAGAGAGGACCTTGAGAGCTTTTGGCGAGCACGTCACCCAGTCGATGCCTTCGGGCAGGGGCAGCGTGCCGTTCGTCTCCACCTGGACGAAGAGGCCTGCCCGGTGGAGGCTGTCGACGAGCGACTGCGTGAGCTGCAGGGCGGGTTCGCCTCCGGTGATGACAACGTGGCGCATCCCGCTGTGCACGGCCTCCTGCAGTATCTCGTCCTCCGTCATCTCGCGGTAGGTCTGGTGCTGCGTGTCGCAGAAGGGGCACTTGAGGTTGCACCCCGACAGACGCAGGAAGAAGGCGGGCGTTCCGGTGAAGTAGCCCTCGCCCTGCAGGGAAAGGAAGGTCTCGTTAACTCTCATAGCTTGCCGTGTTGCCTTCGCTCTCCTGCACGTCGACGCGGTAGCACTCGGGTATCTGGTCGCACACCCAGCGGGCTATGTTCTCGGCTGTGGGGTTGAAGGGCAGCACTTCGTTCAGGTTCGTATGGTCGAGCTTCGACTTGATGCTCTGCTTGATGCTTGTGAAGTCCACCACCATGCCGTCGGCATTCAGGCTCTCGGCTTTGCAGTGTACGGTGATAATCCAGTTGTGTCCGTGCAGCTGGCTGCACTTGCTGGGATAGGACAGCTCCAGGTGATGACAGGCTGCTATCTCCATGCGTTTTGTTACGTAATACATGATGCGAAAGTTTTTTGTTATAGGGTTTTCTTCTACCTATACTGCGCCCAGCAGCACTGCAAAGGTACGAATTTTAAATGAAAAATGAAAAATGAAAGGTGAAAAATTGATTATTCATTTAATTATTGTACCTTTGCAGGAAATTAGGATTAGGGATTAGAGAATAGAGATTAAGGAAAAAGATACTTTTATGAGAAAACTTAGTGAAAAAGAGATTTGTGCCCTTGAGCGGCAAGGCTGCTGGGCAGAGGACTGGGATTGCATTACGGTAGCTGACGATTTCAGCACCGACTATGTCCACCAGACGGACTTCTTCGGCGAGGTCACCCTCGGAGGATTCCACAAGATGGTTGAACTGGACGACTGCTTCGTCAGGCACAGCGGCATCCGCCGGGCTACGCTCAGGAACTGCGTCATCGGCGACAACTGCCTCATCGAGAACGTAGGCTGCATCAACACTACGCCCAAGGCTTCCTTTGGCGAAGGGTGCGTCATCTCCGTCCTCAACGAGGTGGGCGACGGCAACGTGATGATATTCGACGGCCTGAACTCGCAGATGGCGTCCCTCATGGTCAAGTACGAGCAGGACCGCGAGTTTACCGACATCGTGCGCCAGCTCATAGGGAAGGACATCGCCGAGCACAGCCTTCCGGTCACCACCATCGGCAACGACGTGCGCATCACCTCGACCACAGAAATCACGAACTGCCACATCTCGGACGGCTGCAACATCAACGGAGCCTTCCGCCTGCGCGACTGCACCCTGAAGAGCATTCCCAGCGCTGCGGTCAACATCGGCGTGGGCGTCATCTGTCTGGACTCGGTCATCTACAACGGCTCGAGCATCACCAATGCCGCCAAGCTGGAGAACTGCTTCGTGGGCGAGGCCTGCAAGATAACCGACGGCTTCACGGCCGAGAACAGCCTCTTCTTCGCCAACTGCTACATGAGCAACGGCGAGGCCTGCGCCGCCTTCTGCGGTCCGTTCTCCGCCTCGCACCACAAGTGCTCGCTGCTCATCGGCGGCATGTTCTCGTTCTACAACGCCGGCTCCGGCACGAACTTCTCGAACCATGCCTACAAGATGGGGCCCATGCACTGGGGCGTGCTGGAACGCGGCACGAAGACCGCCAGCGGCAGCTACATCCTGATGCCCGCACAGATAGGCACCTTCAGCGTCTGCTTCGGCAAGCTCATGCACCATCCCGACACGCGCAAGCTGCCCTTCTCGTACCTCATTGCCTACGGCGACGACATGTACCTCGTGCCGGGACGCAACCTGACGACCGTCGGTCTCTACCGCGACATACGCAAATGGCCGAAGCGCGACAAACGCGAGACGCGGGGCAAGAACTCCATCGTCAACTTCGACTGGCTCTCGCCCTTCTCCGTGGGCGCCATCATGACGGCCAAGCGTACGCTCGAGGCGCTGCGCGAGGTGTCGGGCGACGTGGCAACCTACAACTTCCACGACTACGTCATCAAGAACTCGTCGCTCAAGAAGGGCATCAAGTACTACGACATCGCCCTGCGCATCTACATGGGAGCCGTCATGAAGCGGCACCGCCTGGAGCGTCCCGCCTCGCCGGTCGGCACAGGCAAGTGGAGCGACCTGAGCGGCCTGCTCATCCCCCTGAGCGAGGAGAAGCGCATCGTCGAGGCCATCAAGGACGGTTCGCTCGGCAACATACACGACATCCGCGAGGAGTTCGTGCGTGCCAACGACAACTATGCGGAGTACCGCTGGGCATGGAGCTACCGCCTCATCTGCGAATACTACGGCATCGACGAGATAACGGAAGAGACAGCGGCACGCGTGCACGAGGACTACATCCAGGCACGCCGCGCCTGGATAGCCGAGATACGCAAGGACGCACAGAAGGAGTTCGAGCTGGGCGACATCGACAAGTCCGTCCTCGACGACTTCATGGCACAGCTCGACCAGGAGACCGACTGGGAAAACCTCAGGTACGATATGTAGTTCTGGTTAGTTCCCAGAAGGCGATGGCGGCGGCGTTGCCCACGTTCAGGCTGTCCACACCATTGTGCATGGGAATCTTCACAACATAGTCGGCAGCGTCGATGACAGCCTCCGGAAGGCCATCACCCTCGGTTCCCATGATGAGAGCCAAGCGGTCGGTGGCCTTTAGTTTTGGGTCGTCGATGCTGATGTTGTCGTGACGCAGAGCCATCGCTGCTGTCGTGAAGCCCATCTCCTTGACCTGCTCTAACCCTTCGAGCCATGTCCAGGGCACAAGGAACACGCTGCCCATCGAGACACGGACGGCACGGCGGTTCAGGGGGTCGCACGAGTCGCGCGTCAGAAGCACAGCATCGATGCCGAGGGCTGCGGCGGATCGGAAGATGGCGCCGATGTTCGTGGTGTCGCACACGCCGTGAAGGACGACGATGCGGCGGGCATCCTTGCAGACCTCCTCCGGCGGAAGCGCCTTGGGGCGACGCATGGCACAGAGCACGCCGCGCGTCAAGGTGTAGCCCGTCAGCCGTGCCAGCAGCTCGCGACTGCCGGTGTAGACGGGCATGTCCTCCGGGCATCGTCCGATGATGCCGCGTGCATCGCCCTCGATGTGTTTGCGTTCGCAGAGCAGGGAGACCGGTTCGAGGCCGGCATCGAGCGCCACATTGATGACCTTCGGGCTTTCAGCAATGAAGACGCCCTTCTCGGGTTCGAGCCTGTTGCGCAACTGTGCCTCGGTGAGCGTGCCGTAGACTTCGAGTCCGGGGGCTTCAAGAGAAGATATTTCTATGAGGTTCATCCTGTTACTTTCTGTTTATTCTTACCTGTCCTCGGGCATGCTCCGGCCGGTGAGCAGGGTGCCGTCGGGAGCCATGCCTTCAGCGGTGACGGAGAGGTGTGTCTGCTTGCCGTTGCCGAAGAAACGGAACTCGGCCCGCCCGCTGTCGTCGAGCTTGAGGTCGGGGTTCCAGTAGAGGGTGCGGCGGTAGTCCTTCACCTCGGGAAGCGGCTTGGTGCTGTAGTCGGGCTGGTAGAACTCCTCGGGCGCCGAGTAGCCCGGCAGGATATAGCGGCGGTCGCGGTAGGCATCGCGCTTCGAGTCGTCCTTGCCGACGAGGTGGAGGTCGACGCTGACGCTCGGTATGTCCACGCCGTCGTAGAGCGAGTTGCCTTCGCGCCGCGGGCTGTAGTCGGTGTAGATGTACACCTGACCAATGTTCTTCAGCAGGTTGTACTTCTCCTTTTCCGCGGAGGAGATGTTGGACTGCTCAATGGGCAGGTCGTGACCGTTTCCGATGCGTGTGCGCTGCTCGTTGAGGGCCGTCTTGCTGGACTCTGTCTTGCCGTCGATGCGCAGCTCCAGGTCGTAGTCGCGGGCCACGTTCATGTCGCCGATGTAGGTGCGGGCCACGTCGCGGGCAAAGCGGTTGCGCCCGTAGTAGATGCCCGGACAGAAGCCGGCATCGCAGGCATCGTTGAAGGCATCGTACGCATCGATGACGTAGGCAGGCTTCGAGGCATCGAACCTACCCATGCGCGAACGCTTGACGCCGACCGTGACCTCGTCGAGCATGCGCGAGCCGTCCATCACCCAGTCGGGGGCGATGACGGAGCCCTTCGGCGCTTCGGCCAAATGGCACTGATACCAGTCGTAGGGCTTGACGAAACGGGGGAAGTAGGGGCGCAGGCGGACGTAGAACTCGGGATAGTTGAGGCGGTCGTTACGGTCAGTCGAAGACATCTGCCAGACGTGCGGCTTGCCTTTCTTCCACTTGGTGCTGTCGCTGGCAGAGAGGTGGAAGTAGCAGCCCTCGTAGAAGCGGGGTGTCTGGATGGTGAACATGTGTCCCTCGGTCATCATCTCGCCGTCGGTGGTATGGCGCTGGTTGTCGGCATCGGGCTTGACGAAGCTGGCATGCACCAGGAGCTCGCGCTTCAGTTCTCCCTGGTTCTGCACGAAGCGGCTGAGGCGGTCGGTGGGGACCTCCACGTCGCGCCCGGTGGTCTCGGTGTTGGCACGCGCCTCGGTCACGCTGCCGCCGTCCTCGGCCTCCAGGGTCGTGTTGTCCATGTTGCTCTCGGTCTGCGTCTCGCCCGTCAGACTGACGGCATTCACGGCATCGCTGCCCGCATTCACTGCCACATAGTTGTCGGCATACATCGACTCCTGCTCGCTGGACATGTACTTGTTCACCTCGCCCACCAGGAGCGGCGTCTGTTCCGGCTTATGGTTGAGCACGAAGGCACCGGGCTGGGCCATCGTGTGCCAGCTGAAGCGGCGCCAGCCCTGTATCATGAGCAGGAGGTCGAGGGCACGGGCGTGCTCCGCATCGTTCTTCTCGAAGAAATAGCGAGGGTTCTCCACAAAGCCGCGTATCTGGCTGGCAAGGAGCATTTCCGTCAGGATGCTGCCGTTGTCGTAGATGTACTCGGAATGCGTGGCATCGCAGACCGATACGCTGACGGTAGCGCCCGGACTGCCGCCCTCTACGGCAAGGCTGACCGGCGCGAAGGGCTCCGTGGGCTTCCCGTCGAGACCGCGGAAGGTAAGGCTGGAAAGCGAGAAGTCGTCCTTCAGGCAGAAGAAGAGGCGGTCGGCATAGACGCGCCCTACATTATTATATATAGTGACCTGGCAGACACCCGTCCGCAGCTTCTCTTCGTCGAGGGCAATCGTCTGCGAGGCTCCGGCGGGAATGGTCTGGAAGTCGAGCAGCATGCCGTCGTGCATCACAGTCATGCCGAGTTCTTCGCTGGCCGCAGCACCCGCAGCCTTGATTTCTATTTTCCTGTTCCCTACCCCATCGTTCATCATTTGCAGAGCCACACCGTCCTTCTCGGCGCTGGGCAACGTCTCCTTGGCCGTACCCTTCTTGCCACTGAAGGTTGCCGTGTAGCTTTTGCCCGTCTGGGGCGTGAAGGTGAACGAGCCACGGCCACGCTGCTCAGTCTGTACTTCGGCCACGACGTTCGATTGTCCTTCGGTCAGCGTCACCTTTCCCTCCAGGTGCAGTCCTTCGTTGCTCGTCGCCTCGAACGCCACGCGGTTGGGCACGCCGGCCACCAGGTTGCCGCCCTCGGGGAAGAGCTGCAGCTTGGGCTTGGGCGACGTCTCGTCCACCTTCGACTGTCGGCGCAACGGGCGCAACGTCATCTCGTGGACGAAGTCGCCCGGCTCCTTGGGCTTGTCGAAGACGGGGAAGACACGGCTGTAGAGCTTCTCGTAGTCGCGGTAGTATTCCTTTGCCATGCGCTTGTTGTAGAACCACTGCTCGGCGTAGACGCTGTGCGGATGCTCCGTGATGCCCCAGTTGAGCTGCCAGCGCGTATAGGCCCGCAGCTCGTAGTAGCCGCCATAGAGCGTGTCCTGCAGCACGAACGAGCCGTGCACCTGTCCGCCCTGCAGCTCCAGCTGCTGGCGCTCAACGAGGTAGCCGTCCTGGTTCAGCAGCTCGGCGTAGAGCACGCCACTGATGCGGCTCGGCGTCCCGGTGTCCGAGCGCCGCACGTATGCCTTGTAGTAGATGGTGTCGCCCAGGAAGTAGCATGTGTTGTCCGTATGCACGAAGACCTGCTCCTGCGGAATGGACTTGCCGAACTTTCCGAGGCGGTCGGCCCAGCCTTCGAGCGTGGTGGGAGCCGTCTGAGCCAGGGCAAATGGAGAACAAAAGGCTATTAAGAGGATAGAGATAAGTGGGCACTTCATTGTCTTTTTCATTATTGTTTTATATTGATATATACAAATTCAATCACAAAATTACAGATTTATAACGAAATGAACAAAAGAAAAACAGAAAATCATCCTGTTGCAAGCCAAAGAATTCATGATATAGGAGGCGCGGATGGCACATTTTGCCAAAGAAATACTATCTAAGCACCAAAAACTGCCATAATTCGCGGAAAACACGCAACTATACGGACTTTAGAGAGTAACCAATTAAAAAAAGAGTCATATTTGGCCTCATCGGATTGTCGATTTATGGTCGTTTTGACTCAAAACATTTACTTTTTATTGTCGCAAAATTATGGCAAATCTTAGCGCAGTAATAGTACCTGCAAAGGTGCTCAAAGGTGGGAAACATAAAATCAGGATCGCCGTGTCCCACAACTCTAAGACACGGTATATCGTAACAGACATCATCATAGACTCAGACAAGGAGTTTAAGGACGGGCGCATAGTCAAGCGCCCAGACGCATCTATCAAGAACGTGAAACTACGAGGGTTGCTTGACAAGTATCAGGAAGCCCTGGATAATCTATGCTTCATAGAAAGCCTCTCATGCGAAGAACTTGTAGTACAACTGAAGAACAATGACAGGTACCGCCATCGGACAGTCCGCTCCATCTACGATGAATACGTGTCGGTTAAGAGCATCAAGGACACAACACGGGCAGTATATGATACAACCATCAACAGCATACTCCAGTATCTCGGACCGACTATGCTCATGGAGAACATAAGTTACTCTACGGTGGTCGGACTGGAGAAATATCTGGCCGAGCATGGGAACTCCTCTACAACGATAAGAGGCAAACAGGCGCAACCGACAAACCCTGTGGAGTGCGTATAGTCGCTAACCCAAAAACATGTTGCTAAACGGTACATAATTGCAAAAAAGTTATTACCTTTGCACCATGAATCGTAGCAGCAATATAAATATGTACGAGGGCCTTGCCT
>JAFUVM010000093.1 GCA_017483665.1 Bacteroidaceae bacterium | reverse complement strand
TGGAAGCAACAGTCCAAAATGCCAATAGTAGAAGTCCTTGTTTCATTACTTTGCTTTTCATGGGTACACTTATTATATATAAATAATGTATAGAAAATGGTTAGTTTTAGCTTTAGTTAAGGGCAAAGTTACGGCTTTTCCGCCAATCCTGCAAGGATTTTAGTCGGTTTTAGGTCCTATAGGCCCTATAAGTCCTATAGGTCCTATAAATCAAATCCCCGAGGTGCTGAGTGCTCCTCGGGGATTTTCCTTGTGGTTCCCATCTCCTCGGAGAGGGGTTAGGGGGGAGGCTTTATTCTTCGTCACTCCAGATTTCCCAGGCATCTTCCTTGGTCAATGCCTGACCGCCATCTACTGTGACTTCGCTGTTAATCTTCAGACTCTCTGCCAGCATGCTGACAGCCTGAGCCTCTTCTGCCTTCAAGGCTGGTGCAATATATGTTTTCTTCATAGTTTAGTTCCCCTTCCATCCTCCCCCGATGGGGAGGTGACAAATGGGGTTATGGGTCATAGATTGTTTGTTATGTTACTTTACTTCAGGATCTTCTTGCCATTGATGATATAGATGCCCTTCTGAGCCTTGTTGACGCGCTGGCCGGCAAGGTTGTAGATAGCACCGTTCTCGGCTGCTGTCTCAATGTTTGCAATGCCGGTTGCATCGTCGAAGAAGAAGGTGAAGCCCTTCACTTCGTCAGCTTCGGGAACCTCGAGGTAAGCCTTGCCTGCTGCGATTGTTCCGCTCTTTGCCAGGTAGAAGCCAATTTCTTCGCCTTCGGGCTGAGCGAGGACGTACTTGCCTGCAGCCTCGGTCTCAGTGTAGGTGCCCTTCAGGACGTTGTCCTCCAGTGCGGCAGTGTCGTCGGCGAAGTTGAAGGTATATGTGCCGGCTTCGCCCTTGAGAACAACAGGAGTAGCGGCGGGGATAGTGCCCTCAACCTCTGTCAGAGTCAGTCTCTTGGTTTCGTCGTTAATCTTGCCGGTGTAAGCCTTTACGCCAGAGGGAACAGCAACAGGCCAGATAGCGTTGAGCGTAGCGTAGCCAGTCTCGCCGATGGTTGCTTCAATGCTTTCAACGGTGGCATCTTCGATGATCCACTGAGAAGCAGCAGCATCGCTTGTCCAGCCTACCAGATAGTATGCGGGAGTGCTGGAAGATGCGCAGTGCAGGGCTCCGTAGGTCTCGCCAGTGGTGAAGGTGCCCTTGCCAACACCTGTTGCTACAGCTTGGAGTTCAACTCCTTCCTTGCCGAGAACGACATTCTGGCTCTGTGATACTCCGGTAACAGAGAGACCGCCAACAGTTACGATGTACTTGTAGTCATCCAGAGCTGTGAGCTTAACGACGTTTGTGGAAGCTTCTTCAGGATTTACGACTGTTGCAATCTGAGGTTCGCCGTCCTTCTCAGCGTAGCTCATGTAGCGACCATCGTAGTTTGCGCTCTTGATGCGATAGTAACCAGTCTTGGGCCAAATCAAATTGTCTTGGTCATCGACAGCCTCTTTCAGCGTTACGTATGTGTCGTAGTCGCAATTGGTCTTGTATTCTTCCTTCCAAAGAGCCTTTGTTGCTGCATTGTAGGTGAAGTAACCAGTTTTTGCATCGGTCAAAACAGCCTCGATGTCGCCGGTGAATTCTGCAAAGTTGGTGGGAATATCGAATACTGTGAAGGCAGAACCTGCGTCTGAAGTAGTACCGGCGGTCCATAGCTTCAGGGGACCGCCAGCACCTCCATTCTGATTCAGCTGACGATGAGTGGTTCCGGGAATAGTCAACATAAATGAATTCTGATACTTCTCTTCTGTCGATGTAATCTTGACAATACTCCAGCGGTTAGTTGTGGTAGCTTCAATAAATTCAGGAATGGCGTTGGTGTCGTCTTTCCAGACATAGACTTTATCAGAACCCACTGCTTTGTTGAATATCTTGAAACCTTCGTAGCCATTGCCGACGAAAGCCCATTGATAAGCTTCTTTTACTAAGCCTATAGCGTTTGCCTGAATGGTCTTCAGGGCTCCTTCGTCATTCTTGTTATCAGATGTTACATACCATTCGCCACGAACTAACATGTTCTGCCACTGTGCACTGGCAAAGTCTTCGGACAGCCTGAAGGGACCAGCCCATGTGGCGGTGAACTCAACGGTAGTCTCCTGCTGGCTGATGGTGACATCTACATCATTATAGGAGTAGAAGGGACGCTGGAAGTCAGCAGGCAGGGTGGTGATTGTAGCACCTTCCTTTGCCGGTTGCGGCTCGGATGTATAGAGGGTGTTGCCAGCCTCATCCTTCACGACGTATGTAACAAAGTATGAGGGATGGAAATAAGCGTCCAGGGCAGCCAGGGCTTCTGTGGGATCGAAGTCGGCAACTGCAACCATGAAGTACAGGTTGCCATCGTCGGCACTGTTCCAGCTGTTGATGACATAGCCGCTGGGTGCAGTGGTGTTGGTGTTCAGGCCCTTGTTGCCACCTTCAAATGTGAAATAGAACTTGAAGTAAGGATCAGTGCCTGCTTCTAACTTGAGGGCATCTTCTTTGCCATGGTCGGGCCATGCAGTCAGGACACCTGTCCATGAATCGGTAGAACCATCCTTCAGTTTGTGGCTGACGAACTTGCTTTCGTCCACACTGTAGAGATAGTAGTTGTCTTCGTAGCTGATGATGGCGAACTTGCCCAAGGGGTGTACGCTGGCTGCTGCGTTCAGGTCGGTTGATACGAGGGCGTCACCTTCTGCAAAGAGAGAACCACGCTTACAGCCAATGTTGTAGGCCTTGTTGTTGCTCAGGTCGGTCAGAGCATGAACTGTGCCGTCCTTGACAGTGCGGGTGACTGTGATGGTGCAGTCGGTGTCGCCAATTTCGCCGGAAACGGCGTAGTCAAAATAGAATATCTCGTGCCAGAAGCTGTTATACAATGTGGCGGTGAAGCTCTTGGGGACATTGACGGCACTGTTGGCCTCCTGCTTTACGGTTGTGGAGCTAACCTCTGTTCCGTCAGACTCAACGAGCTTGTAGGTAACGTTGACAATCGTTGGAGGAACCTCGAAATCCCAGATGTAAGCTGCTTCGTAGGAGTAGCAGGGGGTAACGACGTCGCCGTTTATATAATAGGTCCAGTGTGTGCGTGCTGCATCGTTCCAGCTGCTGCCGTCGGCGCAGTTGCAAGAGCGGATAACATACTTGCCGTCGCCGTTCAGGTAGAGAATCTGTCTTTCCCAGTCAGCGCGGTCGTTTGTGGAGTGAGCATAGCTGCCCGGTTTCAGGTTGGCCACGCCGTTGCTCAGAGGAGGATTGGTGAATCTCTCCGAACCGGTGTCAATGCGGAAACCTGTGCCATAGTTGCCTCCGCTGGTCTTTGTAATGGTAAAGTAACCAGCATCATCTTTGCTGCTTGTCAAAGCGCCAGCGGTCGTCACGTAATAGTCGATGCCGCTCACCGTAGTCTTGATGCGGTAAGTTCCGCCATCGGTAATGGCAGCCTTTGCAGCTTCATAATTTGCTTCATTGTGCTGCGTCTGTGCCATCGCGCCTGTCCATGCTATCATTGATAGCGCGGCGGCCAATAGAAATTTGATTTTTCTCATTGTTTAATTAATTTTGGTTAATAAAAATGTTTTGTTTGTATTGTGGTTTTGTTTCTGTTGATGGTTATTTGTCTTCTCCTGCTTGTTTTAATGCCAGTGCAGAAACCTCTTGGCGTTCTTCTGCGTTCAAGCTCATAGTGTGACTCCTTCTTTCATGACGTTTTTGTAAAAAGGAGTGTGGTTCTTCGTCTCCCATTCCTGGACTGTGTACATGATAGGGTGAATCATTTCATTGATTTCCCAACCAAGTTCGAAGATGGGAAAGGAGATGTCCTCCTTATCTGTTGATGTGATTTGTTCTTTGTCTAAGAGTATGAGAATATCCCAATCTGAATCCCTGTGTGCGTCGCCGCGTGCTCTGGAGCCAAACAGGATAGCTCGTGCCTTCGGCTGGTGAGCTTTCTGCAGGACTTCCTGAATGCCGACAGCAATATCGTTTCTTTTAGAGAGGGATTGTTCCATGTTGCGCTTTTATGGCATTTGTTGTGGTTTTTATGTTGTTTTGCTTGGCAAAGATACACATTATTTAATATATTGCAAACATTTCCCCATTTTTTTTGTGCTTATCTGCTGAAAAGTGAAGTCCTTTAGCCTTTGTTTTGTGTTTCGCTTGGCTTCCGCGATAATATCAGGAAGTTTTCGTGAAATAATCTGCAAATCTGTCACTGCGCGTACAACCTTCTGTAAACAACCCGCTTATGGTGTGGCAGATGATATGACAGATATTGAAGAATGAAGAGTGAAGAATGAAGAGTTCCCGCGTGCCGTACCCATCGTTCCGGCGTGCCGTACCCATCGTTCCCAAGCGCCGGGAATGAGCAACAGGCGTTTCTTTGTGTTCGGTTATCCTCCACCATCTGCCGTACCATCTGTCATGCCATCTGTCATGCTATCTGCCATAATATAATAGCTTTACTCTCAAGAAATTGTACCGCCAGTGACAGATTAGCAGATTTTTTTCAAAAACTTTCCTGTAAGAACAGGTAGCTATTCGCTGTATTGTTGCCGAAAGTTGAATCATTTATAAAAATAATTCAGCCTCGCTTGTCTTATTTCACGAATTTTGTGTATCTTTGCGGCGATTAACCTAAAAACCAACATGAAAAAGCGCTTTTTCATCTCTCTCGTTATATCCCTTTCCGCATGCTTCATGGGGGGCTTCCCGCAGCATGCCCTTGCCCAGACTGCCATAGAGGACGGCGTCTACTACATCTCCTGCTCCCGCGAGGACGGCTATCTCGGCTTGGGGGCCTATCACAGCGTGGACCCCTACATCTACTACGTCACGGACGGACAGAAGATGACGGAGGACGGCTACTGGCTTGTGACGAACACCGACCAGGGCTGCACCATCCGCAACCAGGCCTCGGGCCAGCTGCTCCTGTTCACGTACGACCGCGTGGACCAGTACTATAAGTACATGACGCTGGCCGACGATTCGCATGGCGACTACTCGGAATACTGGAACATCATCGCGGGGGCGGACGGCGCATGCTGCGTACAGAGCGCCCTCGACACCGACTACTACTGGAACCTGCGTGCCGGGACGAACATGGTGGGGACCTACAAGGGCAGCAACGGCACCGCCGTCAACGAACGCTATACGTTCCACCGGACCGGCGATGTGCCCGAACCCGAGCCCGCCGCCGATGCCATGCCGACTTTCCCCGAAGCCCTGCACGTCTACCTTTCCGACGGCAGGATAGAGGCCTATCCGCAGAAGTTCGTGACCGGCTATACGGAGGCCGGCGGCAAGCTGACCATCGCGACCAACATCGGAGAGACCTACACCTACGACCTGGCCGAGGTGGACTCCGTGAGCCAGACGAAACCTGCCGACCTGCCGACCTTCGACTCCTTTAAGTTCAACAACAAATTCAACGACCAGCTCTTCACCGACGCTCTTGGCGAGATGGTGGGCGACACGGTCTTCGTGACGCTTGCGGCCATCGGCAAACGCCTGACACCCTCGTTCCAAGTGGCGGACGAAGGGGTGCAGGTCTACGTGGACGAGGTGCTCCAGGAGAGCAAGAGCTCGCGTCTGCGCTTCGACAAGGACATCTATTACCTCATCAGCCGGAAGGGTTACCGGATCCTGACCGCTGAGCCCGACAACAAATACTTCATGCACCCCTACGGCCGTTACGTCCGCGTTCACGTGGACTGGCTGACGGACAAGGCCCAGGTGCCCACCATCTACATCAACACCGAGGACGGCAAGGCCATTACGAGCAAAGAGTACTACAAGAATGCCGAAATCACCATCGACGGACACGGCATCTTCCCCTCGATGGAGTCCACGCAAGTCCAGATAAAAGGCCGCGGAAACAGCAGCTGGGGCTGGGCGAAGAAGCCCTACCGGCTGAAGTTCGCCACGAAGGTGAAGCCCTTGGGCATGACCAAAGGCAAGTCGTGGGTGCTCCTGTCCAACGGGCAGCGCGGCTCCCTCATGTCGAATGCCATCGGCATGAAGGCCGCCAACCTGATGGGCGCCTCTGCCGCCAACCACATCGTGCCCGTCGACCTCTACCTCAACGGCGAATACCGCGGCAGCTACAACCTCACGGAGAAAGTAGGATTCTCGAACAACAGTGTCGACCTTGTCGACGAGGATGCCGCCGCTATGCTCGAACTCGACTCCTACTACGACGAGCCCGAGGGACAGAAGTTCCGCTCCACACCCTACAACCTGCCCGTCAACGTCAAGGAACCCACCTTCAGCGAAGGCACCACCCGCCTGACCCTCGACGACATCTCCACCAGCTTCAACCGCTTCCTCTCCGCCCTCTATCGCAGCCAGGACATTTCGCGATACGTCGATGTGGAGCAGCTGGTACGCTTCCTGATGGTCAACGAGCTCACGCTCAACTACGAGTTCTACCACCCGAAGAGCACCTTCTGCTACCGCGAAAGCTTCGAGAGCGACACCAGCAAGTACATCTTCGGACCCGTCTGGGACCTCGACTGGTGCTTTGGCTACGAGCGCTACCGCACCTACTTCAGCAGCGAGGCCACCAGCAACTACTGGATAGACATGCCCGCCTTCGAGGTGCGCGACTTCATCCGCGACCTCCGCTTCAAGTACGAGCCGCTCGACGACCTCTACCGCAAGCTCTGGAAGGAGTTCATGGACAACGACCTGCAGGAGCTCATGGAGTTCTGTCAGGACTACTACGACTTCGCCCAAAACTCCTTCACACAGAACAGCTACATCTGGGGAGACTATACCGACTACGGCCAGCAGGCACAGACAGCAGCCAACTGGTTGCAGACACGCACGAAGCAAGTCTACGACGATATCGTCTCCGGCAAGCGTCCCGACATCCCCGACCTCGTCGAGCCCATTGAGTTTGCCAACGACAGACTCTACAGAATCACCAGTCGGCGCGGTGCCCTCGTGCTGACGTCAGACCACAAAGGCCTCACCGTAGAGCAGGCACGCTTCTACGACAGCACCGGAATACCCGAAGACGACTTCCTGTTTGCCATCATAGGCATCGAGGGCAACAACTACCTCTACAGCCCCGTCACGAAGCAGTATCTGGCCTACAACAACAACGGCACCTGGGTGAGCATGCTGGGCACGCCACTCGTCTTCGATACATCCTATGCCGACGGCGAATACCTCTACATGATATCAGCCGCTACCGACCAGGGACAGACGCTCTACTTCAACCACAACAACTCGATTCTCGTCATCAACGGCTACACAACGCCCGACCCTGGCAACCGCTGGAAGATAGAGGAGGTGGGCGACTTCGACCCGACCGAGGCACTGCGTCTGGCTTCGCAGTCGCTCTACGCCGTCACCAACCGCTACATATATAATGGGGAAGTCGTGGGCGAAGAAACCCACCAGATGCCTAAGGGCGTCATACCTCCCGAACCGTCCGAACGCTGGGCGAATGCCTTCGTCGACCTCATCGAGCCGGACGATATGCCGTTCTCCGTCACAGGAGATATGACCATCGACTACACCGTAGACTGGCACGGACCCTTCTCCTTCTCCACATCGCCCGAGGATGCTTCCTGGTACAACATGACCATCCGCACCGACTATCACGTCGGCAAGCAGAGGACCGAGCCGTACTATCCGTCGGTTGTCGACGAGGAAACCCTCATCTACGACGAAGGCTACTACTGGGCCTTCGGTGGCAATCCCTATCAGGTCAAGGTCTATAACTACACCGGAGGCTTCGACGAGACGCTAACCCCCGACGGCGACAATGCCGTCATGCGGTCAGGCGACTTCCTTTGGGACCTGATTCCCAACCGCGACGGCTTCGTCCTGCGCCTGCCGGGAACGGACTATACCTGCATCAACCAGTTCGGCGGCAGCACCGGACCCCTGAAGTTCTGGACAGACCCGAGAAGCCTCACCGACGACGGTTCCACATTCCGCCTCTACGAAGGGCTCATCGATGGCATCGCCTCCCACATGGAGACACCCGAAAAGGGTTCTGCCGTCTACGACCTTGCAGGACGCCGCGTCGAACATCCGTCGCATGGGCTTTACATCGTAAACGGCCGCAAAATCGTAATAAAGTGACTGGAAGAACAGGTCGAATAGCGTGCTCTTATGTTAAAAACACTTAAAATAAGGAAAATTTTATTGTACCGATGTAAGGAAGTTCGTGCTTAAAATATAACTTTGCGAAGAAAAATACAAAAAAACCTCAGCTTTCCAAGCTAACGACTAACATTATTAAATAAACTATATTACTAACCTTAAAAACATTAAAGCAATGAGGAAAATTTACTTATTCCTGTTGTTATTGTCTCCAATAGCAACAATGATTTTGCCGAGTCGTGCTTTTGCTGCCGACCCTCCAAAATCCGAGTATGACCGCGCAATGGAAGCGTTTACAGACGGTCTTTACTACATCACCACCACAACCGAAGCCGGTATCAAGTACTACATCACTATGAATGGTGGCTTGACCGACCTTGAGGAGGAAGCACACCTCTTCAACATCTCGAAGGATGCAGGTGGCGCCCTCTATGACATCGGCCTCTTCATTGATGCCGGTACAGGACAGTATTTTACCAATACGAATCTTGAAGACAGCAAAGCTATTCTGAACTTTGGCTCTTACCGCATGAGCGACGCTAACAATCGTCACGATTGGGAACGACAGGTGCCTTTCATGAACGAAGAGGGTCTGATTGCCATTCGTTCCTGCAACACTGCCTACGGCGAGAGCAGCTGGGCAGATGCAGGCCGCACCTTCTGGTCCTACGAGCTTGGCGAGTTCGACATCACTCCCTGCTACAGCTATGAACCTGCCTATGTATGGAGCTTTGAGCTGCCTGCCGACCAGACAATGATTCTTGGCATCCTCAATGGCATCTACGACACATACTCCGACTATGCTTACGACGACGGTGCAGGCTTGAACATCGGTACAGGGTTCGGTCAGCGTGCAGCTTTGGATACTTATGAGGAATTCAAGGCAAAGGTTCTTCACGCAGAAGAAGTTCTGTATCAAGTTGGGGAAGGCGAGGACGTCATCGATTTGGCAGGAGCTGAAGCTCTGAAGGCTGAAATCGATTCCCTGTATCAGGCAATCCTGGACAGCGAGGTTCCTTACGTAATGCCTCAGGACGGTTACTACCGCATCCTTGCCCACAACCGCTACAAGTCAACTTACGACGAGAGTGGCTTTGTCGACAAGGCTATGGCTGCTTCCTTCAGCAAGGACCACCTGAACAAGGTTGTCTACAGCACACTCGACAGAGGAAGAGCAAACTTCATCTGGAAGCTCACCAAGAGCGAGACAGGCGACAGCATCATGATTCAGAATGCCGGCATGGGTACATACATCAGCCTGGCTTCCAAGACCCTTGGCAAGCTCAATACGACAGCCGATGTCGAACAGGCAAGCTACATCATGTTCGACTATGCAGGTCTTGACTACGTTGAGCCCGACGGCGTTGGCGACGACAAGGACATCGTCTGCATCCGTCTTACCCAGATGCCAAGAGCCGGCGGCAGCTCCTATTTCCACCAGAACGGCCACAGCTCTGTTACCGACGAGAACTCTCCTTGGGGCAACTATGGCGTTGACCAGGGCACAGAACAGGAAATGGGCTTCTGGATGAGGACTTGGGACGCCAATCGTACAACAGACAAGAACACCAGCGAATGGTATCTCGAGTTCGTTCCCGAAGATGAGGCTGAACAGCTCATCAAGGACTTTGAGATTATCAAGAACCACGACGTCCTCGTGGCAGAGAACAATGCTCTGCGTGCAGAGGTGCTCAACGCTCTGACCACCGCAAAGGATATCATCCGCACAAAGATGATTGCCTCTGTCGACCAGCTCTCCAGCCCCAACAGCGATCCGAGTGAAGGCACGAACCTTGGTAACCTGATCGACGACAATACCTCCACCTTCTGGCACACCAGCTGGCACTCTGAGAACCAGGAACCCCAGATGAGCTACGGTGAAGGTTCATACCACTACCTGCAGATTTCCGGCATGGAAGGTCTGACAGGTGATTGCGAATTCTACTTCGCAGAGAGAGAAGGCGCCGACAACGACCGTCCCACACAGTTGGTTGTTATGGGTTCGAACGACCCCGAGGCTGCCGATGAAGAGTGGCAGGAAGTCCTCGTTTGGGACCTTCCCCATACAGGTAAGGGCGAAGCAAATACTCTTTATTTCACTTCGGAAACAAGTTATGCATATCTGCGCGTATTTGCCACCGCAGTGAACTCCGGCTTCCGTACCTTCTGGCATGTTTCTGAGATTCAGTTCTACACATTGAGAGAGAACCCCAACTCTCAGTATGCTGCTCTTGGAGAGATTGCCGAGAATCTTGAATCAGTCTACAATGACAACTGTGCAGTTGCCGACGAAGACATCACCCTTGAAATCTATGAGGCTCTGCTGAATGCATACAATACATTCCTGGCCGCAATGGTTGATCCCACCGAGCTGCGTGCTGCACTGGCAGCTTATGCCGATGCAACAAAGGGCGTCGTCGAAGGTAAGGAGCCCGGCCAGTGGAAGAACGTCGAAGTTGCCACGCAGTTCGATGAGCTCTATGCTGAGATTCAGGCTTACGACAAGGCTGGTCGCTACACTGCAGCCCAGAACCACAAGTATGCCGTAATGCTCAAGGCTATGTCGAAGAGCGTCATGGAAGGCGCCAACGGCGTGAGCACCGACAAGTGGTATCGCATCATGTTCCCGACGGAGGAGATGTACGATGCCTATAGCTTCGGTAAGGATGGTGGCGACAACTGTGGCGACCTTGCACCTGACGATCAGAAGACTATGTGGGGAACCTTTGTTTCTGCTGCAAAGTTAGAGTCGGAAGAAGTAACCGATTATGACGAAGAAGGAAACGAAGTCACCAAGACCAATTCTTGGATTGAGGCTATTGGAGGCGAAGACCTCCGCGAGTCCGACCGCCTGTTCTTCGTGAATGAAGACGACATCGAGGACAAGAGTGCCAGCATGTTCCGCTTTGTTGAAACAAAATCCGATGACAGCAGCGTTACTCCTCTCTTCACGGATGTCAAGGATAATATGCTGATGGCTCTCGACCTGAGCACCACCTATACTCAGGGCGAGCCTCTCATCACAGAAGCTGCACAGCTCTCAAGTAACGCTTCTTATCCCGGCAACGACGGCGGCAAGCTTGAGGAAGGTGTCCTCATCGACAACAATACCAACACCTACTGGCACAGCGACTACTCAAAGACCTACAACGCAGTTCCTTATCTGCAGGTTGCACTCAAAGAGCCCGTTTCCGGTATGATTCAGGTCTATGTGGCTCGTCGTAACGCTGGCAACGGTCACGTTGTACGTATGTACGTTCAGGGCAGCAATGATGCCGAGACATGGACCAATGTCGGTTACGTAGAACTTCCCTATGTCAATGCAACGACTCCCGTCACCAGCCAGCCTATCGACCTGGGCGGTTCGTTCAGCCATCTGCGCTTCACCATGACACAGAGGTATGGCACCGACGGCGGCAGCAACATCGAGTTCGACCCGTTCGCAGAGAACCTGACTGGCGACGACTACAACACGAAGTACACTTACTTCCACGCTTCCGAGTTCCAGGTTTATCCTGTAACCGCAGATTCCGAACTCAGCGGAAGTGCCAAGGCTCTTCAGGACGCTTACTCAACTGTTAACAAGGTTGTCCTGAAGGATGCAACCGCCGAGGACCTCGCCACCGCATCTCAGGCATATAAGGCTTACCAGTCCGAGTTCAATGCCAAGGAAGGTAAGGCTGTCCTGCCCAATGGTAAGGAGAAGGTTGATCCCGCCTATGCTCTCCAAAACAAGGCTACTGGTCTCTTCGTCATGGTTAGCGGTACTGGCAACCAGAACAACGTATACCTGAAGACCGTTCCTACGCTCGTTGGCTACAAGGCTCTCGGTTATCAGAGAAGTTTGTTGAGCGCCAAGACTGTCGAAGGTGTGAGCTGCAACAACCTGCATGGCGGCGAGTCCAACCGCAGGTTATGCACATGGAGCTCCACAGAGCCTACCACCAACTCTGGTCTCGTTATTCGCGAGGCTGAGGAAGAGTATGCTGCTCCCGCTGAGTTCTCCTTCTACAGGGACATCAAGCCCGGTCGTATCAACGCATGGTGCGCAAGTGTAACTCTCACTCCTGAAGGTGAGGGCACAGCCTACACACCGCTGGGTTACTACTTCGACGACGATAACGTACAGTTCCTGGCTCTGAAGGAGATTGAGACTATTCCTGCCGGCGAGCCTGCATTCTACATCTACGAGGATACAACCTACTACGATTCTGAGGCAGAAGACGCAGAACCCATGAAGTTCACCATGCCCGCCAATGAAGAGTTGGTACTGAAGGGCGACACCATCAATGGCGTCATCGGTAGCCTTGTGAACCATACGCTTCCTGCTCACGAGATTTACTTCTCTGGCAACCATGCAGTATGTATCAGCAAGACCGGTTACTATCTCGCTGGCCCGTGCGTGGCAGTGGATATGGTATCTTGTCCTGAAGTTGATCCCGAAGGCGATTACGACTTCAGCATCTGCCTCGGTGATGCAGCAGAAACAGCTGACGGCATCGATGTCGCAAAGACAGTCGAGAAGGTCAGCCAGCCTGGAAATGTCTACAGCATGGACGGCAAGTTGCTCCGCACCGGCGCAACGCTCAACAGCCTGAAGTCGCTGGGCAAGGGCATGTACATCCTCAATGGTGTCAAGGTTGCTGTAAAGTAACCATCTAATCTTTCAATAGAGGGAGTTTTTCGGGAAGGTCCCGGGGACTCCCTCTTTTTAGTATAATAATATGTACAGAACATGAAAAACCTTAGAAGTCTGCTTTTGATAGCTTGTCTTGTGCCTGCAGTCGGCATGGCGCAGATTGAGGATTACACCATGCCGGACGGCAAGGTGGTGAAGATAGACCGCAGTGTCTTCCCCGACTTGAAGTATGATGTCAGCCCCAAGGCGAAGCCAGCCGACTATGTGGCTCGCAGAAGGGCACGCAGAGCCAAGGAGGTGTCCTTGCCTCCCTATGTGTACAACGGTCAGGACAAGTACTTCCCGCCCATCTTCAATCAGGATGGCGGTTCCTGTGGCTCGGCTGCGGGCGTCGGCTATCAGTTCACGCACGAGATAAACAGCTATCGCGACGCCGACGCATCGCTTCCCGAGAACCAGTACCCCTCGCATTTCACATGGCTGATGGCCTACCAGACCAGCACCACGGAGGGTATGGCTAAGGGTACGGGCATCCCCAACGTGCCCACTTACGGCGGACGCACCTATAGCAGACTCTTTGGTGCACAGACGCACGATGACCCCGACTATGGTTGGATGCAAGGCTACGACAAGTGGTTCAGCGCCATGTGGAACCGGTCGGCCTACGATTTTACGATGTCTCCCACCGACACCCCCGAGGGCCGGCAGGAGCTGAAGGAGTGGCTCTACAACCACAGTGGCGACGCGACGATGCACGGCGGTGGCGTGGCTGGCATCGGCGTGGCAGCCTATGGCACCTGGGCGCCTATTCCCAGCTCGGCGGCCAACAAGGAGGCAGGCGTCGTGGGCATGAAATATGTGAAGGCGTGGGGTGATACCTACAACCATGCGCTGACAGTCTGCGGTTACGACGATCGCATTGAGTTCGACCTGGACGGCGACGGCATTGTCGGCGAGGCAGAAGAGGACGAGGTCGGTGCCTGGATTATTGCCAACTCGTGGGGCGACGGATGGGAGAACAAAGGTTTCATCTATTGCCCGTACAAGTACAGCTATGCCGTCGGGACCGACACGTGGACGTGGACCCCGGGCGCCTATGTCATCCGGCAGGACTACCGTCCGCTTCGCACCATCAAGCTGCTCATGGACTACACGCATCGTAGCGAACTCCTGCTTTCCGGCGGCATTGCCGAGAACCTCAGTGCCACAAAGCCCGAGAAGATGTTTCCCTTCGAGCACTTCCGCTATGCGGGCAACACACTGGGTGCCGACCCGGCTCCCGAGGTGCCTATGCTGGGGCGTTGGGCCGATGGCATACATTCCGAGCCGATGGAGTTTGGCTATGACCTGACCGACCTGACCTTCTCCGTGGACCGCACCAAGCCGCTGAAGTACTTCTTCATCGTCAAGACGAAGACGAATGCCATAGGCAGCGGACACATCTACAAGGCATCCATTATCAATTATGAGATAGAGAACGAGGGCGTGGAGATACCCTTCGGACAGGAGAATGTGGAGATTCTGAACAAAGGTCGCGAGACCGTTATCAGCGTGATTGTTCCGGGCGAACAGCTTTATCCCGTCACCAACCTCAGTCTGGAGGACGGCGTGCTGCTGTGGTCGGCTCCGCAGGCTTCCAGCCTCAAGCTGACGGGCTACCATGTCTACGAAGGGAAGACCCTCGTGGCACAGCTGCCCGCCCAGCAGACTTATTTTACTCCTGCCGACGGCGCTTCCGAAGCCTTCACCGTCAGGGCCGTGTACCGGGCGGGCAAGTACGGGCAGGAGTCTGCTCCTTCCAATGCCGTCGTGCTGCAGACACCCGCGCCGGGCGCGAACAGTATTGTCGTGATGAACGAAGGCGGACTCATCATCCCCAATGCCATCTCCGAGATGCTGGGCAAGGCCACCATTGAGTTCTGGATGCGCAACGACAAGAACATGAACTACTCCCACCAGGTGGGCCCGGGCTGGGGTAAGTTCCTCTTCCACGACAACAGCAACGGCACACTCTCCGTGGGGTGGGAGAGCACAAGCACGGACCGCCTGAACGTCTCCGGTGTCTTCTCCGGCACGAAGAGGTGGAACCACATCGCCATTGTCATCAATGCCAACGTGCTCACGCTCTACGTCAATGGTCAGAGGAAGGGTCAGATAACCTCCCGTACGTATTCCGGCCTCACCGCCTTCGGCGACCTCCGGTTCGGCCATACGTCTACCAACAACTGGTGGTTGGGCGGCTTGGACGAGATACGCGTATGGAAGACGGCTCGCACACAGGCCGAGATAAGGAACAATATGCGTGTTCCCATCGCTGTCCCCGCGCTCCAGCCCGACCTGCTGGTCTATGTGCCTATGGAGACAATCGAGGTGGACGGCGAGACCTTGCTGCGCGAGTACGTGAGCGGCAAGCATGCACGCTTCATCCCGATTGGCACACATCAGACGGAGGAGAGCGAGAGCCCCTTCA
The DNA here is from genome assembly GCA_017483665.1 of Bacteroidaceae bacterium. Taxonomy (GTDB): domain Bacteria; phylum Bacteroidota; class Bacteroidia; order Bacteroidales; family Bacteroidaceae; genus Physcousia. The sequence goes on along the minus strand of JAFUVM010000093.1, from coordinate 12,988 downwards.
CCGGCACGATGCCAACGCCAACCCTCAGCATCAGCGAGGAGGCGGGCACACATCTGGCTGGCGTGCCCTTCCGCCTGACGGCACAGACTTTGCTCAGTGCAACGGCGTGGACTTGGACTGTCGAGCCGTTGCAGCCCGCTTCCGCACGGAAGGCTTCTGCCTTCACTTCAACACCCACGACCATCAGCGGCATGAGCCCTGCCTTCACCTTCGACCAGGCCGGGAACTATAAGGTCAGCTGCACGGCAACCTATGCCGACGGCTCCACGCTTTCCGCCGAAAAGGAAATCGTCGTGGCTGCTGGCGAGGCGCCCGTGGCCGCCTTCGACGTGCTCTGCGACGAACTGCCCGCCGGGGACCGCTTCAGCTTCGTCAACCGCAGCGAAGGTGCCGGCTGCACCTATCTGTGGAACATGCCTGGAGCGGAAACGGAACAGGTGGAGGGTACCAATGCAACGGCCCTTTACCCGCGGACGGGCACCTTCGCCGTTACCCTCACGGCAACCAATCCCTACGGCTCCAACAGCGTGACAAAGCAGGTGACCGTCCGCGAGTCGGCTCCGGCAGCCCGCTTCGATGTCTCCGAGACGGCTATCATGCTGGGCGAAGGCATCCAGCTCATCGATGCCAGTCGCTACAGCCCCCTCTCGTGGCAATGGGAACTGAACAATGGCTGTCGTGCCTTGACCGTCAGCGAACAGTCGCCTTACGTCATTCCCACGGCTCCCGGCATCTACGACGTCAGCCTGCACGTGGCGAACAACCTCGGCGAGAACACTCTTTCCCGTGGCCGTTATCTTATCGTCATGAACGACGACCCCAAGTCCTGCCTCAACTTCACGGGTACGGAGCGTCTGCAGCTTCCTTGCCCCTTCAGCGAGGAGCAGAAGGCGCTCACCCTCGAGTGGTGGATGCGTCCGCAGCAGTACCAGGGCAGCGTCAGCCTTACTTCCTCCCAGGACGGCCTCTCCACCTCTGTCGACAACAGGGGCAAGCTTAGCATCAAGCTCGGCACAAAGACAGCCCTCTCAGAGGACGGATATGTCATCGCCGGTCAGTGGCATCACTACGCTGTGACCTACAGCACGGGCACCGTCAAGTTCTTCCGCGACGGCACACTCATTAGCACGTCTTCCGTCAGGCTCGCCACACGTTTCCCGGCCTTGCAGAGCATCACGATGGGCGAGGACGGCTTCAAGGGACAGATTGACGAGGTCCGCCTCTGGGGCATCGCGTTCACCGAGGACAAAATAAAAGCCTACAGCAACCAGCACATCAACGATGTGGCGGCGGCACAGACGGCCGACGGCCTGCTGCTCTACTACGACTTCAACCAGAACGGCGGCGACGTGCTGGACCGCACCCCGGGCGCCTGCAATGCTCAGCGCATTGGCTTCGGCCCCGACGGCGATGCCTGGAACTCGGCCCTGGGTGTCTTCACGCTCGACACCGAGGCACTGATGCACGGAGACATCTCTGCCTCCTACCTGACCAACTACAAGAACCCCTACATCACGGCATCGGGTACGGTCAACACCAGCAACAGCAGTCGCTTCCTGCGCCTGTCCATGCGCAACAGTCGCTCGCGCTGGCAGGACGCCAATGCCATCGTCAAGGGCGGCATCACGACGGGTGCACATATCGACACCTCGCACCACAGCGACATACAGTTCGAGACGCAGTGGAGCGGCTTCGCCACGCCTCTGCTCGACTACCGCCTCTGGCAGCCCGTCACCCTCCCGGCCGGACGCTATCGTTTCAGCATCACGCCGGGCGACGTCGACGACATGCAGACCAGCCGACTGGTGGCGTGCCAGGGCGCGACGATGGTCAGCGACGCTGAATGCGAGGAGAAAGCTTTAGCCTGGGCACTTCTCTCCGAGGGCAGCATCAACTTTGCGCTCGCCGAAGAGACGGAGGTATCGCTGGGTATCATCGTCAATCTTACGGGGCAGTCCAGCTTCGGCATCAACGCCTTCAAACTGGAGGGTGTCACCGTCGAGCGCCTCACGCCCGAGGACCCGACAGGCATCGTCGCCCCCCAGCCCGTGGCAGAGCCCGTCGGCTTCAATGGCGTCTACGACCTGAGTGGTCGCAAAGTGGCAGACGGGCATCTGAAGCCAGGCATCTATATCCGCGACGGCAAGAAGCAAGTCAGCAAGTAAACCTCTGTTCAATGGTCCACGTCGTAGTAGATCTGTGCGGCGCGGTATGGCTTCATGCTGAGAATCTGTGTTTGGAGGGCGAGGAGGCGCTGGCGGACGGCTGACATGGGGGCGGTGAGCTCGACCTTCAGGATGAGTTTGCGAATGTGCATGAGCTGTACGCGGCCCACGGGCGGCGTGTCGGGACCGAGGACGCGCCGGCCGAAGACCTGCCGCATGAGGGCAGCCATGTCGGAGGCAAGGCTCTCCACGACGCTCTCGTCGCGATGCTTCAGGTAGACGAAGACCACGCGGCAGAAGGGCGGGTAGTGGAAGAGCTCGCGTTCCTCGGCCTGCTGGCGGTACATGCCCTCGTAGTCGTGGGCCACCACTTGGTGGACGATGTCGTTGCCTGCGTCGCGTGTCTGGAGCAGGACGTGCCCGCGTTCCCCTTTGCGTCCGGCCCGGCCCGCCACCTGTTCCATGAGCTGGAAAGCGCGTTCGTAGCTGCGGAAGTCGGGTTGCGAGAGCATCTGGTCGGCAGAGAGGATGCCCACCAGGCTGACGTTGTCGAAGTCGAGACCTTTGGTGACCATCTGCGTACCGATGAGGATGTCGGTGCGCCCCTGTTCAAAGTCGTGGAGTATCTGTTCGTAGCTTTGTCGCGAACGCGTGGTGTCGAGGTCCATACGTGCGATGCGAGCCTCGGGCAGGATGCGTTGCAGCTGCTGCTCGATGCGCTCTGTGCCGTAGCCGCGCGAGGAGAGGTCGCGTCCCTGGCAGTTGGGGCAGGCGGTCGGAATGTCGTAGACGGCACCGCAGTAGTGGCAGACCATGCGGCTGAGGCTGCGGTGGACGGTCAGGCTGACGTCGCACCTCTGGCATCGCGGCGTCCATCCGCACTCGCGACACTCCATGACGGGTGCGTAGCCGCGGCGGTTCTGGAAGAGGATGACCTGCTTCCTCTGCTCCAGGGCGCGGCGGATGTGTGCGAGGAGCTGCGGGGTGAAGATGCCCGTCATCATCTTCTTGCGCTGCATCTCCTGGGCGTCGACCACCTCGATGTCGGGCAGCTGCATGCCGGCATAGCGTGTGCGCAGGGTGACGAGGCCGTATTTGCCGCTGAGCGCATTGTGGTACGACTCCAGACTTGGTGTGGCCGAGCCCAGCAGAGCCTTGGCGCCGTGCTGTGCCGCCAGGACGAGAGCCGCGTTGCGGGCATGGTAGCGCGGTGCGGGATCCTGCTGCTTGAAGGACGTCTCGTGCTCTTCGTCGATGATGATCAGGCCCAGCCTTCGGAAGGGCAGGAAGATGCTGCTGCGCACGCCAACCACTATGTCGCAGGGCTCATCGGAGAGCATACGCCGGTAGAGGTCCACGCGCTGGCGGTCGGTGTGGCGCGAGTGGTAGACGCCCAGACGGTCGCCAAACACGCGCCGCAGCCGTTCGGTGAGCTGGGCGGTCAGCACTATCTCGGGCAGCATGAAGAGCACCTGCTTGCCCTCCTCTATGGCCTTCTGCATGAGGTGGATGTATATCTCCGTCTTGCCGCTGCTCGTCACGCCGTGCAGCAGACAGACGTTGTGCTGTTGCCACTGTTCCTCGATGCTGTCCATCGCCCGTTGCTGCACCTCGGTCAGCGGGAAGCCCGGCCAGGACTCCCCAATCTCCCTTGCAGGAAGCGCCTTTGCTGCGGCAGGCTTCGAAGGCACCTTCTTCAGCGTGCCCGGCAGGGCAGCCTTGTAGACGTCACCCAGCGAGCAGAGGTAGTAATCGGCTATCCAGTGCCAGAACTGCAGCTGCCCGGGCTGCACGACGGGCTGTTCGTCGGGCACCTCGAGGACGGGCTTGGTGGCGTACGTCGGTTTTTCGTCGTGCAGGCGCACCACAATGCCCGTGTACGTCTTGGTGTTGCCCAGAGGAACGAGCACACGGCTGCCCACCTGCGGCATCGCAGGGCACTGCGGCTGCAGCTCGTAGGTGAAGGTCTCCCTCAGGGGAAGGGGAAGTATGACGTCGACGTATCGTGGCATAAGTGATGGCAAAGGTACAACAATCTTTGCACACGGACGTATGTTTGTGCACAAAAAAGGTTAAAATGTGCATAAATGGACATATTTTTGTGTCAAGATATTGCATATTTGCGCAAAATGTCGTTACTTTGCACCGCGAAACAAGAAAGCGGCCTCAATCCGCTTGAATGTAAAGAAGAAAAGTTGAATAGTAATACTAAATTTATTAGTTATGTCAGAAATTGAAGCAAAAGTAAAAGAGATTATCGTAGACAAGCTGGGTGTTGACGAGTCCGACGTTACTCCCGAAGCATCTTTCTCCAACGACCTGGGTGCAGACTCTCTGGACACCGTAGAGCTGATCATGGCCTTCGAGAACGCCTTCGAGATTACCATTCCCGACGACAAGGCTGAGAAGATTTCAACCGTAGGTGATGCCATCGCATTCATCGAGGCTAACAAAGGATAAGGCAAGCAATTCAGAATTCATAATTCATAATTCATAATAAGGTTCGCGCCCGCGCGTGTTTCAAGGGGAACCGTTCGCCAAGAACCGCTCCGGGAGTAGCGTAACAATTATGAATTATGAATTAACAATTATGAATTAAGATAAGCATGGAACTGAAAAGAGTTGTAGTGACAGGCATAGGCGCTGTGACTCCCCTTGGCAACACCGCTGCGGAGACGTGGCAGAGCATGCTGGCGGGGAAGAGCGGTGCTGCGCCTATAACGCATTTCGATGCCTCGAAGTTCAAGACACAGTTCGCCTGCGAGGTGAAGAACTTCAACCCCGAGGACTTCATCGACCGCAAGGAAGCCCGCAAGATGGACCCCTATTGCCAGTTTGCCCTTGCTGCAGCAACAATGGCTGTCGAGGACAGTGCAATGGACCTGGATGCCATCGACAGGAACCGAGTGGGCGTGGTCTTTGGCGTCGGCATCGGTGGCATGAAGACGTACGAGGAGGAGGTGACCGTCTATGCCAAGACAGGCGAGACCCTCGGTCCCAAGTTCAACCCCTTCTTCGTGCCTAAGATGATATCCGACATCTGTGCCGGTCACATCAGCATCAAGTACGGGTTCCACGGTCCCAACTACATCACCTCCAGCGCGTGCGCCTCTTCGACCAACGCACTTGCCGACGCCTTCAACCTGATCCGTCTGGGCAAGGCTGACATCATTGTCAGCGGCGGCGCAGAGGCAGCCATCACATCAGCCGGCGTGGGCGGCTTCACGTCCATGCATGCCCTGAGCACCCGCAACGACAATCCCGAGGGAGCCAGCCGCCCCTTCAGCGCCAGTCGCGACGGATTCGTCATGGCAGAGGGCAGCGCTGTGCTGATTCTCGAGGAGCTGGAGCACGCCAAGGCACGCGGTGCCAAGATTTATGCCGAGGTGGCAGGCGCTGGCATGAGTGCCGACGCACACCACATCACGGCTTCGCACCCCGAAGGCCTCGGAGCTAAGCTCGTCATGGAGAACGCCCTCGACGATGCCGGCTTCCGTCCCGAGGACATCGACTACATCAACGTGCACGGCACGTCGACGCATGTGGGCGACATCAGCGAATGCAAGGCCATACAGGCTGTCTTTGGAGAACATGCCTACGAGCTCAACATCAGCAGCACCAAGTCCATGACCGGACACCTGCTGGGAGCTGCAGGCGCTATCGAAGCTATGGCCAGCGTGATGGCAGTCAACGAGGACATCGTCCCGCCCACCATCAACCACGAGGCAGGCGACGACGACCCCGAGATTGACTACAAGTTGAACTTCACCTTCGGTCAGGCACAGAAGCGCACCGTAAGGGCTGCCCTGAGTAATACCTTCGGTTTTGGCGGTCACAACGCCTGCATCATCTTCAAGAAATACGCAGAGTAAGACCGTGTCTGCCGTAGACCTGATAGACGCGATAAAGTTACCTTTCCGCAAGGAGAAGGAGCTTTATCGCGCCTTTCGTGATATGCTGGGCTTCTATCCGCACGACATCAGCCTGTACCAGGAAGCCTTGATGCACAAGTCGATGTCGGCTCACGGCGAGAGCGGAACGCCCATCAACAACGAACGTCTGGAGTTCTTGGGCGATGCTGTGCTCGATGCCGTCGTCGGGGAAATCGTCTACCATCACTTCCCCCGCAAGCGCGAAGGCTTCCTGACCAACACGCGCAGCAAGATTGTGCAACGCGAGTCGCTGGGCAAACTGGCGGTGGAGATAGGGCTCGACAAGCTCGTGAAGCGGCACGCACAGAACCAGATGCACAACAGCTACATGGCGGGCAATGCCTTCGAAGCCCTCGTGGGCGCCATCTACCTGGACCGCGGGTACGCCCATTGCAAGAGCTTCATGACGCACCGGATACTGAACCGCTACATCGACATCGACAAGCTTGCGCGCCAGGAAGTCAACTTCAAGAGCAGGCTGCTTGAATGGTGCCAGAAGCACAAGGTCAACCTCGAGTACGTCCTGCTGAACGAAACGAAGACCGAGGACGGCTCGCCGCTCTTCTCTTCGAAGGTCATCATCAATGGGCACGAGTGCGGGCGCGGCAAAGGCTACTCCAAGAAGGAAAGTCACCAGAACGCCAGCCGGAACGCTCTGCACCGCCTTCACAACGACCGTCGCCTTCACGACGAGCTGACAAGACGTTCAAATGCCAAAGCGAACAGTGCTTAACAATTTTGAATTTAGTAATTTTGAATTTAGCAATTTTGATTTTTGTATTTAACAATTTTGAATTTTGAATTTAACAACCCTCATACGTCCCGTCTTTTCTCCGCGATGCCGGAAGCTTGACCTCTACGCAACACAGGCAGAGGCCCTGCAACGTGCTGTGCTCAGGCGGCTGACCGGGAAAGCATCCAATACGGAGTGGGGTAGGGCACACGGCTATGGTAGCGGCCTCACCTACGAGGACTTCGCCCGCCAGACGCCCCTCAACACCTACGAAGAGCTGAAGGGACTCATCGACCGCATGCGGCAGGGCGAACGCGATGTGCTGTGGCCGGGTCGCGTGAAGTGGTACGCCAAGTCGAGCGGCACGACGAACGACAAGAGCAAGTTCATCCCGGTCTCGGTCGATGGGCTGCACGACACACACTATGCCGGCGGCAAGGATGCTGTCGTCTGGTATCTGCGCAACAATCCGCAGAGCCGCATCTTCGACGGCAAGGCGCTCATCCTGGGCGGCAGCCATGCCCCCAACTACAACCTGCCGGGCAGTCTCGTTGGCGACCTCAGCGCCATCCTCATCGAGAACATCAATCCGCTGGTCAACATGGTGCGTGTGCCAAAGAAAGCCACCGCCTTGCTCAGCGACTTCGAAATCAAGCGCGACCGCATCGCTCGCGAAGCCATGCGGCAGAACGTGACGAACCTGAGCGGCGTGCCCTCGTGGATGCTCTCCGTCCTGAACCGTGTGATGGAGCTCAGCGGCAAGCAGCACCTCGAGGAGGTATGGCCCAACCTGGAGGTCTTCTTCCACGGCGGCGTGGCCTTCACGCCCTATCGCCAGCAATACCAGCGCCTCATCACCTCGCCCGGCATGCACTACATGGAGACGTACAATGCCTCCGAGGGCTTCTTCGGTTTGCAGGACGACCCGACGGATGCTGCCATGAGCCTGATGATAGACTACGGCATCTTCTATGAGTTCATCCCGATGGACGAGTTCGACAGTCCGGAACCGACTGCCGTTCCCCTCTGGGGCATCGAGACGGGACGCAACTATGCGATGGTCATCACGACGTCCAGCGGCTTGTGGCGCTACATCATTGGCGATATGGTGCGCTTCACCGGGCGCGACCCCTACAAGTTCGTCATTACAGGTCGCACGAAGTCCTTCATCAACGCATTCGGTGAGGAACTCATCGTCGACAATGCCGAGAAGGGATTGGCTGAGGCCTGCCGCAAGACCGGGGCTGAGGTGCTGGAGTACACGGCAGCGCCCGTCTTCATGGATGCCAACGGCAAGTGCCGACATCAGTGGGTCGTGGAGTTCAGTCGCGAGCCGGACAGTCTCGAACACTTTGCCGCAGTCCTCGACGAAAGTCTCCAGCAGATAAACTCCGACTACGAGGCCAAGCGCTATAAGGACATCACGCTGCAGCGGCTCGAGCTCATCAAGGGTCGCCCGGGCATCTTCAACGACTGGCTGAAGCAGAAAGGCAAACTTGGCGGACAGCACAAGGTGCCGCGCCTCTGCAACAACCGCGACATCATCGAGCAAGTCATTGCCCTAAACAAATTGTGACTCATGTTCTTCCTCGGGAGCAATTGCCCGTTGATGGCGGAGCAATTGCGGGGAAACTCCAGCGACGGAGGAAAAGAGAGGGTTCATCAAGAACAAGAGGGTGTGTCATAACAAACGAACATACACTCTTTTATAATTTAACCACGAATTGCACGAATTGCACGAATTTATAATTGACTGACAATCAGCTCTGAACTATTCGTGCAATTCGTGTAATTCGTGGTTAAAAACATATAAGAGGGCCTGTTTGTTTGTTTTGACACACCCCCTTTTTATACCTTTTTCTGAACTTTTTGGCTTTCGCTGGTGTTCTTCGCTGATGGGTGCAGAGAAAGGCAAAGGCTAATCCCTTTGCAGAAATATCTTTTGTCAAAAGCAACCCAGAAGGGCAATTATTCAGCAAAAGGGCAACAGGTATCTTATTATTAGGAAACGAATTGGAATAATGACAATAATTACTGTTCAATTAATTTTGAACAGTTACTAAATTATACCGGTACCCCCGTCCGCATGACATCGTCATAGAGGGGCGACTTCCGGTCTTCTGCCATAAGGACTGGCTCGATGAGGAAACTAACGTCGCGAACGTCGCGCCATAAGCCTTTCGACATTTCAAACTTACGGCCACCATACGTCGGCACAATGACGGCTACGTCAATGTCGCTGTCGGGGTTGGCATAGCCCTTTGAGTAGGAACCGAACATCATGACTTTCGGTTCAATGTCGAAGCGCGGACGAATAATCTCCTTGTATCGACGGACAAGTGCAAGGGCTTCGTCGCGAGTCAGAGTTTGTCTTTTATCCATTGCTGTATTTGTTTTGTATTGTTGATGATTTGCCTGCAGAACTGCTCAGTAAGTATATGGGAGAGTTCCTCTTTGTCCTCTGGATAGCGTGCTTCAATGTTGTAGTTGGTAATAACATCAAGAAAGTCCCGTTGCTCGTCGTTCATTTTCTCGTAGAGTCCGCTACCTTCGGCCAGTCGCATGTGGTTGTGAGTGTAGGGTGGGTCATCTGGCTGGGTGCCGCACCAATAGGCCTTGAGCGTCTTTTCGATGACTTGATGGCACATGAAGGCGACATATAGCCAACGGCCTGTCTGGTACATTGCCTCGGCTGTGTCAAGGTCGTAGTCTGCAATGTCGAGCCAGTATCGTACTTTCTCTTCTTTTGTCATATTATCATCTTTTTGTGTTTACGAGGGCAAAGATACGACTTTTAAGTGAAAAGAGAAAAGAAAGAAGAAGATTTATTTTATTGACTCAGGTTTCTGAAGTTAAAGTGGAAGTTAAAATGAGCCAAAAGCTTAATAAAGCTGAAAAGTTCCTTTTTCACCTTTTTTCTTTTTCACGTTTTCACTTTTTCTTCGTACCTTTGCAAAAGAAAAGTCGAAAAACGTGAAGACGAAACATATCCTTCTTGGCTCAGCGTTGCTACTGTTGGCAGCGTGCGCAAGCATCGGTTCCCCGGACGGCGGCATCTACGACGAGATACCGCCAAAGGTTGTCGGTAGCAATCCGGCGGACAGGTCCACGGGCATCACCGAACGCAAGATGCAGATACTTTTCAACGAATTTATCAAGCTGGAGAATGCCAACGAGAAGGTCATCGTCTCGCCGCCGCAGCTGGAGCCTGCCAACATCCGTGCCGTCGGCAAGCGCGTGAAGATAACGCTCTTCGACTCCCTGCAGGCGAACACGACCTATACCATCGACTTCGGAGACGCCATCACGGACAACAACGAAGGCAATCCCATGGGCAACTACACCTACACCTTCAGCACGGGCAACGCGATAGACACGATGGAAGTGGCTGGCACGGTGCTCAATGCAGAAGACCTGGAACCGGTGAAAGGCATGCTCGTCGGTCTCTATCCCGTCGACTCAGCCCTGTCCGACACGGTGCTCCGGGAACGGGTGTTCAGTCGTGTCTCGCGCACCAACGGCTCCGGGCAGTTCAGCATCAAGGGCGTCAAGGCGGGCCGCTACTTTGCCTGCGCCCTCGACGACAAGGACGGTAACCTCCTCTTCACGCAGAAGAGCGAGCGCATCGCCTTCATGACCGACACCTTCACCACCTCCTGCAAGCCCGATGTGCGCATGGACACCATCTGGCGCGACTCTACGCACTACGATTCCATCCGCGTGGTTCCCTACACACACTATTATCCCGACAATCTGGTGCTCGAGGCATTCCTCGAAGCCGGACAGGACCAGCATCTGCTCAAGATGGAGCGCCCCGACCCGGACGTGCTGAAGCTCTTCTTCACAGCCCCCGCTGATACGCTGCCCGTCGTCCGTGGCCTGAACTTCGACGAAAAGTGCCTTATACCTGATGCTTCGCTCCACTTCGACACCATCACCTATTGGATTACCGACACCGCCTTCACGCACCGCGAGGACACCATGAAGTTCGAGCTCACGTTCCTCGAGACCGACAGCACAGGCACGTTGCAACCGCATACCGAGATGCACGAGGAGGTTCCCAGAGTGACGTGGCAGAAGCTCCTGAAGGACCTGGAAAAGAAGACACAAGACTGGCAGAAGCAGCGCGAGAAACGTGCCAAGCGGTCGAAGGAGCCGTTGCCACCCGAGGAGAACCCCTTTACGAAGAGGTTGCTCGACATCTCGGCAAAGCCGTCGGGCAGCATCGACCCGAACCAGAATGTGCGCTATACGGCCAAGGAACCTATTGCCAAAGCTGACACGTCGCGCATGCGCTTCTTCATCAAGGTGGACACCATCTGGCAGCCCGAGCCCTTCCTCTTCCTGCCGGACCGCGACGTGAAGTCCTACACGCTCTATGCCGAGTGGGAAGAGAAGCGCCAGTACCGCTTCGAAGTGGACAGCGCGGCCATCGTCAGCGTCATGGGAAGTCCCTGCCGCTCCATAAAGACCGAGTTCACGGTCAAGGGCGAAGATGCCTTCGGTTCGCTCTTCGTGCATGTCCTGTTGCCAACCGACTCGGCAAGGGTTGTCGTGCAGCTGCTCAACAAGGGCGACAAGGTTCAGGCTGAGCGCGTGGCAGATGAGAACGGGCGTGCCGACTTCTTCTACCTGAAGCCTGCCGACTACTACATGCGTTGCTTCATCGACGAGAACGGCAGCGGTATATGGGACACCGGCGACTATTCCGCCGGCCTGCAACCCGAACGCGTCTTCTACTTCCCCCAGCCCATCAACGTGAAGGCAAAGTGGGACATCGAGCAGGACTGGGCTCCGCTCGAGATACCGCGCACCAAGCAGAAACCCTTGGAGATAACCAAGCAGAAGCCCGACAAGCAGAAGAGCGTGAAGAACCGCAACGAGGAACGCGCACGCAAGAAACTGGAGGAGAAGCAAGGGAGAAGCTCCTCACATGATATGTAAGATGAAGCTGAAGTCTATATATGAGGAAATGAAGGGAGGCAACCGCTCTGTCTTCCTTTATCTTCTTATTCTCTTGTCATTTGCCCCCTGCTCCTTGTCCCTTCGTGCCCAATGCTCTGCAGAGAACACAGCCTTCCTGCCCGGCGAAGAGCTGACCTACGACCTCTTCTTCAACTGGAAGTTCATTTGGGTCAGTGCCGGCTCGGCCACCATGAACATCAAGGAGACGACGTGGGAGGGGAAGCCTGCCTACAAGGGTTACCTCATCACCCGTACCAGCGAGCGTCTGGACCATTTCTTCATGATGCGCGACACCCTCGAGAGTATCATCACGCCCGACATGACGCCACTCTACTTCAAGAAAGGCGCCAACGAAGGCGGACGCTACTATGTGGACGAGGTGTGGTACTCTTACCCAGAAGGCAAAACGCATCTGCGGCAACGCTATCAGGGGCGCGACGGACAGGTCTCGGAGCGCACGTACGACGGCACCGACTGCATCTACGACATGATGAGCATGCTGCTCCGCGCCCGCTCGTTCCGCATAGAGGACATCCGCAAGGGGCAGAAGCTGCACTTCCCGATGGCAGACGGTCATAAGGTGGAGAACATCACGCTCATCTATCGCGGACGCGAAACGTTCCGCATGAAGTCCACAGGCAAGGAGCATCGCTGTCTGGTCTTCTCGTTTGTAGAATATCCCGAAGGGAAGGAAAAGGAGATTATCACCTTCTATATCTCCGATGACGACAACCACATCCCCGTCCGCCTCGACCTCTTCCTCCGCTTTGGCACAGCCAAGGCTTATCTCAGGGAGAGCAAGGGACTGAGACATTGAATGAAAAATGAAAAATGAAGAATGAAAAATGAAGAATGAAGAATTTGCTTCCGCCTTCAGCTTTCAATGCTCAATGTTCAATGCACAATGTTCAATGGTCAATGTTCAATGGTCAATGAAAAAAGTCGGAAAGAGGAGACTCGAACTCCCGACCCCCACGTCCCGAACGTGGTACGCTACCAACTGCGCTACTTTCCGTTCCATGCCTTAAAGGCGTTCCTCGGTGCAAAGGCAACCAAGAGTGGTTTTCTTGAAAACCGGTGCAAAGGTACGAAAAAAAGAGAAAAGAGGAAAGAGAAAAGTAAAAAAATGCACGCAGAAGCAGGAAAAACATACTTTTCTGCCAAATTTTTGTTGATTTGCTTGCGCAGTTCAG
>JAFUVM010000115.1 GCA_017483665.1 Bacteroidaceae bacterium | reverse complement strand
CGCGAAAGGGAAGGAGTATTCTTCTTGGCGTATAGGAATTATTCCAATTACCCTAATTCGTTTCTTTTCACTTCATTTTTATTAGGAAACGAATTGGAATAATGATAATAATAAGCTCGCGAAAGGGAAGTATTCTTCTTCGCTGATAGTTTTTATTCTAATTATTCTAATTCGTTTCTTTTCATTTCATTAGTTATAGGCTGACGCTATTCGCTGAATAGTTACTTTCGGCAAAAATAGTGTTGAAAAGTGTTAAGAAAGTACCGCCGTCTTGACTTAAATCAACAAAAGTGATGTTTTGCGACAATAATTCCTGTTTTTGCTTGCAGAATGAATAATTCGCCGTACCTTTGCAGTGCAAAAAGGAAAGAAAGGTCAATCAATATTGCAACATAAGTTAGTTTTAGTTTAGGTAAAAAGATTTGTTTGAAGGTTAATAATAGTTGTTAGTTTTAGTTTTTGGAGAAGCAATCCGTGAGGACCGCTTCTTTTTTTTTGTCTACAGCCTCACCCCCGACCCCTCTCCGAGGAGAGGGGAGAAGAGAGAAAGGAGAGGAAGCCGAAATCCGAGCTGCGGTTCTGGCGGTTAGTGGTCAGGGCTGATGAGTGACGAGTGTTTTGGGGGATGGCTTGTGCGACGCATTACAAATGCTTATATTCAATATACTGTCGGATTGCAAATCCGACAGAACGTTATCGGAAGAGCCGAACTGCGACGCATTACAAATGCTTATATTCAATACTGTCGGATTGCAAATCCGACAGAACGTTACCAGAAGAGCCGGGCGCTTATCTCGGAAGCACAAGGCGCTTATAAAAGAAGCGCCCCGCGCTTATTTGGGAAGCACGAGGCGCCTGTCTGTATCGCCGCTCTTAGTCTTCGGGGGCGAAGTCTGTGCCGTTGGCTGGCTGGGCGAAGACGGGCTCGTAGCTCTTCAGGCCGTACATGCGCAGCATCTCTTCGGAGGGATGGAGGTCGATGTCCATCGGTGCGAACTTGGGCACGGTGTAGCCGCCGAGGTCCTCGCGCAGATAGGGTCTTGCTGCACCCGGGTAGACCAGACGGAAGTCGATGGTCTTGAGGATTTCGCGCTTGTTGGGAATCTGAAGCTTGCCGTCGATGCTGCCGCCGTTGCCCCAGGGGTTGCGCATGACGAACTTGTACTCGCTGTCTGCGTCGGGGTACATGACGGTGAAGGCATGTCCGGTGATGGTCTCGAGCTGTCCGCAGACGAGTCCGCCGACGTTGAAGCCGCCCACGCTGATCATGCCGTTGCTCAGGGCATAGTCTACGACGAGGTCGAACTCAGAGTTGTAGAGCTTGTCGGGCGAGAAGCTGAAGCTGCTGCCGACGCCTGTGAAGGGGGGAGCCGCATGCTCGGTGCCGATGCCGCCGATGTTGTTGCAGCGGAAGCGTGTCTCCCACTTCATGAGTGCCTTCTCCATGATGGTGGCCCAGTTGAAGACGCCGTTCTTGCCGCTCACCTGTGCGCAGCCTCCGGAGGAGTTGCACATGAGTTTGTTGTCCACGACGACGTCGATGGGGTTGCCCTGCGGGTCGAACATGTGCACGGTGTAGTTGTTGCCGTCCTTCTCGATGAGGGTCTTTATCCAGTCGGGATAGAGATAGGCGAAGGAAGCGAAGACGGCACACATGCAGCAGTCGCCGATGGAGTGTTGGTTGACGTCGGCTGGTGTGGGCGAACCGAAGGGATAGAGGTTGATGGTCTTTGCGGTCCAGCTGGTGTAGCCGCTAACGTTGAGCCAGGCGGCATCGGGCTGGTTGCTGGGTTTGGCGAGCCAGGCCTTGTCCTCCTCGCTGGCAGCGGCGAAGCTTTCGAAGTGCCGTCCCATCGGGGTGATCTTGGAGCTGGAGTCGCCGCCCTTGATGCCGCCGTTCCAGAGCTTCTCGGCATCGGTGTAGATGGTGGCGCGTGTGGGATAGCTGACGAAGGTGGTGGCTACGGTAGCGGCTTCCTTCGACTGGTAGAAGTAGTAGCGGCTCGTGCCCTGCTTGAGGATGAGCAGATCGTCCTCGAGGGTGACAATCTGGTAGGTCGTCTTGATGGTGGAGCCCTCACGCTGTGCGGTGAAGGTCTGTCCGCCGACGGCCGGTCCGGCATACTCCAGGTCGTAGACCGACTCGGAGGCGTTCTTTATCCACTTCATCTTGGGGCCTGCGGTGAAGACCAGCACCTCGGTGCCGTCGTAGTGCGTCTTCGTGCCGGACCCGTTGTTCAGGACTTTCCACCCCAGGTACCACACGCCGTCGAGTGCGCCTGCGGGTGCGCCCTCCACAATCTCCATATAACTGATTTTGTCCAGGTCGCAGGAGATGACGCTCTTGTCGGTGAGCGTAATGTCCAGTCGTTGCTGCGCCACGGCAGCAGAGCAGAGTGCCAGCATCAGCAACACAGAGCTCAAGATACGTTTTGTTGTCATATAATAATTAAATATGTATAGTTTTTCACTTTTCCCCGTACAAAGATAGCATTTATTCCGCAAACTCCGAGCTTTCGGGCCGATTATTTTTCATTATTACTGTATTTGGCGCTGTCTGACAGCCTCGAAGAGCAGGATGGCGGCGCTGACCGAGACGTTGAGCGAGTCCAAACGGCCCAGCATGGGGATGCGGATGTGAGCATCGGCGGCACGGCGCCACTGGTCGGTCAGTCCCGTAGCCTCCGTCCCCATCACGATGGCCGTGGGTCCGGTCATCGGCGTGTCGTAGTAGAGGCGGGAGTCCTGCAGCTGTGCCGTGAGGATGCGGATGCCCCTTTCACGGAAGAACGCGATGCACTCATCCGACGTACACGCCACGCACGGCACTGTAAAGGCGGCACCAATGGAAGAACGGATGAGGTTGGGATTGAAGAGGTCGGTGAGCGGGTCGCAGACCACGACGGCATCGGCCCCGGCAGCGTCGGCGCTGCGCAGGACGGCACCGAGGTTGCCCGGCTTCTCGACACTCTCGAGCACGACGATGAGGGGCGACGCAGAAAGCCGGAGGTCGGCGAGCCGGATCTGTCGCGCCTCCACTTCCGCCACAATGCCCTCCGTGCCGCCGCGATAGGCGATGCGCTCGTAGACGTTGGGAGAGACGGGAATGTAGCACTCCCCCAAAGGGGGAGCGGGGAGGGGGCTGATTTCCTCACAGACGAAGGCCGTGCGAATCCTGAAGCCAGCCGCGAGGCAGTGCTCCACTTCGCGCCGCCCCTCCACGACGAACAGACCTTCCTCCCTGCGCAGCGAGGACTTCTGCTGCAACAGCAGGAGGTGCTTGATGCGAGGGTTCTGAGTGCTCGTTATCATTTCACCCTTCCCGTATAGGCATCAATGCCAGAGGTGTCGATGGTCTGCGAGAAGAACTTCTCGGCAGCCTTGTCCTTGGCGCTGTTCCAGGGCTGCGCTCCGTTGAGCTGCACGACCCAAAGCTTGAGCTGCTTCTTGTGCCAGTTGACCATGCAGTTCGTTCCCCAGGCACCGCCGTGGCCGAACCACTCGTTCTCGCCGTCCACCTTGGGTGCATTCAGACCGAGGGAATAGCCGCCGAGGTTGTCGGGACGCGTCGTGACGGCAAGGATGCTCTTCACAGTCTCCTCCTTGAGGATGCGCACACCGTTGTCGCCCAGACCGAGGTTCATGAGCATCTTGTAGAACTTCAGCTGGTCGTTGGCCGTCGTCCAGAGGCCAGCTCCGGCGGAAGCGAACACGTGTCCGTCGTTATAGGGACGCTGTTCCCATCCGTTCTCCAGGCGGTAGGTGGCAGGAGCATCCTTGTGGGTGTCGTACATCTCCACCTGCGTCTTCAGCTGCTTGTCGGTGGGCCAGAACCAAGTGGACTTCATGCCGAGCGGGTCGAGCACCTCCTTCTTCAGGTACTGCTCCCACTTCATGCCCGTGATGACCTCCACGACGGCAGCACCGATGTCGATGCCCGTGTTGGAGTACAGGTCCTTCGTACCCGGCTCGAACATGATGGGCGAACCGGCCGCGATGGAAGCCACCTGGCGAATCGGGGCACCGCCCGACCATCCGCCGCCCCTGACGTCGCTGCGCTTGGCACTGCACTCGAAGGGGAAGCCGCCGGTGTGGTTGAGCACCATGCGCACGGTGAGCACGTTCTTAGCCTTGTGCAACGTGCGGACGCCGTCCTTTTCGCTGTCCAGCACCCAGAGTTCCTTGAACTCAGGCAGATACTTCGACACGGGATCGTCGAGCGAGAGCTTGCCCTCCTCCACGAGCTTGGCGATGGTCACGCCGCAGAAGCCCTTCGTCTGCGAGCACTGCATGTAGACGTTGTCCAGGCGGATAGGGCGCTTCTGCTCCACGTTGGCATAGCCGATGCAGCAGGTCTCCTGCACACCGTTGTTGTAGAAGATGCTGATGGCGCCGGGCAGCTCGCCGCTGTCCACGTAAGGCTGCAGCGCCTCGCGTGCAAAGTTTGTCTTGGAGTCGATGACTTTCTTCTGTGCCGAAGCAGAGAGGCAAAACGAGATTGCCAGAAGGAATAACAGTTTTTTCATTGGTAAAATAAATTATAGTGTTTATATGTTCTGTGATAGTGTTTATATGTTCTGTGATACCACTGTCTTCAGTACGCGGGCGGGATTGCCGGCAGCAACGCTGTAAGGCGGGATGTCGTGGGTGACAACGGAACCTGCACCCACCACGCTGTGGTCGCCGATGGTCACGCCCGGCATGATACAACTGCCCTCGCCAATATGCACATAAGCACCGATCCTGACAGGTCCCTTGGAGACGAGCGGACGATGGCGTGGCGGCAAGTTCAGCTGCTCATAGGACACGTCGCCATGCGTATGGTCTGTGATGTAGACACGCTGTCCCATCGTGGTCCACTCCCCTATCTCAACCCTATTGATGCAACCGATGCGACTAAACGGAGCCAGAACGACATTGTCGCCTATAACTATCTGTGGAGTAAACGTCTGTGAACAAATTTCCCAGCGGCATGTGGCTTCCAGCCGAACCCATGAGCCCAGCGTCACACGACGCCCCATTCGGATATACCGCCCGCCTGTAACACACACAGGCGACCCGTTGATTATCAACTCATCGGCACCAACGAAGAAATGCCTGAGATAAGCGGCATAGCATTCGTTGCAAAGACTTTGCCAGACAAGGGCCAGCCTTCCGGAGAGCAGCCTGCCCCAAAGCGAGGCAAGGGCTATGGCGGGGGTGAATAACAGACGCTTCATATCTATCGTTTTATCTTTAGTTTCTTTAGGACAAACACACGCTCGTCATGCTGCAACCCTAACACAGCGACGACTGCGACGAGCCACAGCTCCGAAAGGATACAAGCACCAACGGCCATCCATATATTATCGACATACTGGAACAAGAACCACAGCGGAGCGATAGCAAGCACCGAGACCAACAGGACACGGACAAGCACCTGGCGGCAAAAGTCCGTCACGCCAAGCCCAAAGAGTCCCCGGCACAGCACCATACGGACGCACTGGGCAAGGATGGTCATTGCCAGAAGCACGGCAAACACCGACTCTACGGGCAAGCCCAGACACTTGACGCATACCAGCGCAATAGGCAGAGTCAAGAGGAGGATGGTGCCGATGCATATATGGTATTTCTTGATGCGCCCCGTGGCTGCGGCTGCCACCATCATGGGATTAGCAATTGCATCAACCATTGAGACCAACAACATCAGACGCATGAAGGCTATCGCGTGGTCGGGAACAATGCCAAGCCACAGCTCCAGCACCCAAGGCGCTGCCAGCAGCAAGGGGACAGCAATGAGCAGAATCATCATGTACGACAAGCGGGACGAGCGCAGGACAAGTTGCTGCGTTGCTCGGACGTCACCCTGAGCATAGGTCTTTGTTATCTGAGGATTGATGGCCATCTGGAAACTTGCCACGAACTGCGTCACCGCCGTTTGCACCTGAAACGCCACGCCTCGTGCAGCATTCACCGCCGGCCCGCCAACATTGTTGAGAACTAGGTTCAAGCCCTGGGTGTTGCAAGCAACAGAGGCATTGCCAAACGTGCTCCAGCCTGCGAAGGACAACATCTCACGCACAATGCTACGGTCACGGCAGAAGCGGAACCGAAGCTGTGGGAAAGCCCGTCTACAATACACACTATAGGAGATACGCGTAATGGCACTGACACACAACATCAGCAAAGCATACGGCACCAATCGCCGGCCTTCGGCAAACAGGCACAAGGCAGAAGCAACTCCAAGCTTCAACATGACGTCCATCACCGTAATGCCGGCAAAAGCCGTCATACGTTCGTATGCGATAATCGTTGCATTGTATGGCATGCTGACAATCATCAGCATGCCCATCGCCAAGGAGCATTGATAGCAGACGACGACAGGCCACAGCTTCTCAGGCGGGAAGACCAACTGCGTCAGAACATACCACAGCCCCACCGTCTCGCCAAGAAGCAAGACAAACAAAGCCATGAGTACATGTATGCTGATACTGACCGAATAGACATCGTTCAGGTATGCTTGCTCACCCTTCCCCAAGGCAACAGCGATGAAACGCATGGTGCAAGTCGTCAGGCTGTTGTTCAGGAAGCTTAACATGACGACAATGCCTGCCACCACATCATAAATGCCATAGTCCTGAATGCCCAGCATACGCACAACGACCCGCGATGTGTACAGGAACACCGCCATCTGAAAGGCCATCCGGAAGTACAGCACAATTGTATTCTTAGCCAGTCGGCTATTGCTTTCTCGACTCATTTGGCTTTTCGCCTGTTCACGCCCCTTACTACATTTCACAGCGCAACATCATTGCACAAAGTCCATGTCAAAGGGCGTTGCCTTGCTTTGGTTTTCGGACACAAAATTACTTAATTTTGTTGAGATAAACAAGCTTTGACCATATTAAATACATATAAATGGCCGAAAGACCTCGTTTTTCCCCGTGCCAACGCCTTTTTCCTGATGCCCTGGCTTTTTAAGGATACTCAATTAATACGACCATATAAATAGAGCAGGCGACTTTCCCACTTTTTTCCTGCGCAAGAATCGTCCGTCCAGCACAGACACCATCAAACGTATTGCCGAAACGGCTACGGCTCCCCATACCTTATTATATAATTATATGTGAAGCCCGACTTGCGGCAGAGCGGACAGCGACAGTTCGACCACGTTGACCCTCGAAACCGCAACAGGCAAGAAGAAATGAAGCAGGCTTGTACGCCATCTGCGGGCAATTAACGTCTACCTGCACGGCGACGGACACAACGAGATGAACCTCTCGGAAGGCGAGCTTGCCGTGGAGACTTCGGTGGTGATTCCCGTCCGCAACCGCGAATGCACCCGCGAGGGCGAAACGAAGTGGAGCTGGAGGGGATTGAACCCTCGTCCAAACAGGGACATCCTGTGCTTTCTACACGCTTATTCCGGACTCGATTTTCGTGCACTGGCAAGACCCGGACCACCAACCACTGCCTTATTCTCTGAGAGCTTCATCAAGGGATAGAGACGTCTCCCCGGACTATTTCCGATTTTCCTGCACCGCTTTGCCAGACGCTTCGGAACAACAGCTTCTGAGCGATGTCTCGTCTCAGCACCTGGTGCCGAGATTAGGCCAGTAACCTACTGTGCTTCGGTTAGGCAGCGAGAGCGTAAGTGTTTTCGCCAATTAAATGTTCGGAAGTCAGAGATTATAGAGAGCGACAACCAGCTCTCTGCGTGCTTACACAACACATCATCCTGCTGTCAAATCCAGTCAGCCCCGATGTACTGTGAATAATTCGGCTGCAAAGTTACAAAAGATATCCGGGATTTGCAAAATTATTCAAGACCTTTTTTCATTTCCAGGCGCAGAACACAATAAATATGCGCACACATACGTTATATATTAAAAAAAAGGCGTACCTTTGCGGGCGCTTTTTTCAAGAGAGGAAGTAAAGCCAAACCAAGCATAAATCAACAAACGCAAGCATACATGAAAAGATTTCTATTTGCTCTGATGCTAACACTGTTTGCCATAGGCCAGGCATCAGCACAGATGAGCGATGAAGATGTAGTAGAATTTGCCAGAGAACAGCACGAAGCGGGCAAGAGTCCGACAGCCATCCTACTGGAGCTCCAGAAGAGAGGCGTAAAGAAGGACCAACTGTTGCGCCTGAAGGCACAATACGAATCGATGCAAAGCCAAGGCGGGCTTTCAATAGCCGACGCCAGTTCCCCCACCGGTGTGGGCGACCGCATGCGTCAGGCCAACGGCAACCAGCAGACGAGAGCTTCCGAGTCGGACTTCGAATCACTCGTGCGCACCAACACCACGGCGAGCAACACGGCTACGGGCGGCATGCAAATCTTCGGCCACAACATCTTCCAGAACGACAAGCTCTCCTTCGAGCCGAACATGAACATCGCTACCCCCGCCAACTATACCCTCGGCCCAGGCGACGAAGTTCTGATTGATGTCTACGGCACTTCACAAACAAGCAAGAAATATGCAGTATCCCCGGAGGGAACAATCATCGTGGAGAAGATAGGCCCTGTCAACGTAGTGGGCCTGACCATCGACCAGGCACAGGCAAAAGTGAGCGCAAAGATGGGGCAGCACTATCAGGGTTCCAGCATCAAGCTGACAGTAGGACAAACCCGTACAGTCGTCATAAACGTGCTCGGCGAGGTAATCAATCCCGGCACCTACACACTGTCTGCTTTTTCCACCGTATTCAATGCTCTCTATCTGGCCGGAGGCGTCACCGACATCGGCACCCTGCGAAACATCAAGGTGAGCCGGGGCGGCAGGATTGTCTCCAAGATTGACGTCTACGACTACATCGTGAACGGTCGTCTGACAGGAAACCTCATGTTGCAGGATAACGATGCCATCATCGTGGGCGCATACGATGCACTGGTCCGCGTCGACGGAGCCGTGAAACGCCCCATGTTCTACGAGATGAAGGAGGGCGAGACAATTAAGTCGCTGCTCGAGTACGCCGGAGGATACCAGAGCCAAGCCAACAAAGGCATTGTCAGCGTGGAGCGCAAGACAAATGAAGGCCTTACCGTACATACTGTTGAGGAATGGGACTTCGCCTCGTTCACCATCCAGGACGGAGACATCGTGGACATCAAAGACATCATCAACAGATACCAGAACATGGTCCAGGTGACAGGCGCTGTATTCTACCCCGGACGCTATGAGATATCGAACGAATGCAACAGTGTCCAAACCCTGATTAAGAAGGCTGGCGGCCCCAGAGAGGATGCCTTCACAGACCGCGTCGTACTGTTCCGCATGAACGAGAACCGCAAACGCAAGTCCATGAGCATCGACCTGACAAGCATCCTCTCCGGCAATGCTCCCGACGTGATACTGGAGAACGAGGACTCGCTGGCAGTAGAGTCCGACGAGGAAATCGTCAAGAGCCGCAGATACTATGTCTACGGTCCCATTGTCCGACCGGGATCCTATCAGTTCGTCGAAGGCATGACACTGGAAGACGCCATCATAGCAGCCGGAGGCCTGAGGGAAGAGGCGCTGCTTGGCAACATCGAGGTTGCCCGACGTCTGCAGTACACCGACGAGAGCGACTCGACATTCAACAAGAAAGCAAAAGTATACTCCTTTGAAGTTGAAAAAGGATTGCCGGTGAGGGAAGGGCAAGGGTTCATCCTGAAGCCTTTCGATGTGATTACGATAAAGCGGAATCCCGAATTTGCCGACATCACCATGGTGCAAATCAGCGGAGAAGTCAAGTACCCCGGCAACTACAGTCTGAGAAGCAGAGACGAACGTCTGAGCGACCTGATAGCACGCGCCGGCGGCCTGACCGAAGCAGGATTTGCTGAAGGAGCACGCTTCAGCCGCGCTCTGACACAAGACGAGCGGGAGCGGGCACAGCAGCTTCTGGAAATGGCTCACAGCGCCGACACCATAGACATCAACAAAATCACCATCAGGGACAGGTACTCTGTAGGCGTCGACCTTCCCAAGGCGATACGCGAACCAGGTTGCGACAAGGACATCATCCTGCGCAACGGCGACCGGATAGAGATTCCGCAACGCAACAACACGGTCCGCATCAGCGGCGAGGTGCTGTACCCCAATACGATACCATACATTGCAGACAAGTCTGCCTCGTACTATATCAACCAAGCAGGCGGCATCAGCAGCAAAGGACATCGCAGCAAGGCATTCATCATATATGCCAACGGGCAAGTGAGTCGTTTGAACCACGGCCGTGTCAAGCCCGGATGCGAGATAGTGATACCGTCTAAGTCTAACAAGCCGTACGACCCGCAGAAGGTTCCCATGATTATGGCTGGCGTCAGCACCCTATCCACTATCGGAGCCATCCTCATCACTGCGCTCAGGAGGTAAGTACACAAAAGACATTCAGACACCTTACCGTTTTGGCCTATCAACAGGAAAGAAATCATGGAAAAAAAGAAAGACAACATACTGGACTTGACGAAAATCGTCCCCCTGTTACTCAAGAAATGGAAGCTGTATGCCGTGTGCATGGTGGGAGCCATTGCCTTCTCACTGGCATTCGTATTCACTATTCCACGCTACTACACATGCAAGGTGATGCTTGCACCAGAGGCAACCAGCAATGGGGGCATGAGTTCCCTGCTGAGTTCCTTCGGATTTGGAGAGGCACAGAACACCGACGATGCCATCTCGCCCAACCTCTACCCAGACCTGATGGACTCGAAGGACTTCCTAGTGTCGATGTTCCCTGTCGAGATTACAACCATGGACGGTTCGCTGACCACGGCCTACTATGACTACCTGCAGCATCACACCAAGGACACTTGGTATGGGAAGCTCCAGGGGAAGTTGAAAAAGATGATAAAGAAGAAGGAACAGGGAGTCTCCATCAGCGGAGTGGAAGGAAGGACGTTCTCCCCAGCCTTCCTGTTGAGCGAAGAGCAGTACAACGCGGCCGATGCCATTGCCGACAATATACAGTGCGACTATGACAGGAAGACGGGAGTCATATCCATTACGGTGAAAGACCAGGATCCGCTGGTCTGTGCGCTGATGGCAGATACTATCAGCAGCAAACTGCAGAACTTCATCCTGGAGTACCGCACGAAGAAGGCCCGCAATGACCTGGAATACACGCAGCGCATCTACGACCAGACCAAAGCGGAATACGAAGAGAGCAACGAGAACTACGTTGCTGCCGTGGATGCCAACTGGGACATCGTCAACGAGACGGCAAAAGCACGGCTGGAAGCTCTTTCCAACGACAAGACGCTGAAGTACCAGACCTTCTCCGCCACCTCGCAAAAGCTGCAGGCAGCCAAGGCAAAGCTGCAGGAAGCCATTCCCGTCACCACGATACTGCAGGGCGCATCCGTGCCCCAGAAGCCCGCCGGACCGAAGCGGCTGGTGATTACATTAGCCCTGATGTTCCTGGCATGCGTTGTATGCACCGTCTATATCCTTAATACAGACAGAAGCTGGAGGGAGTGACCGCAATAGTTGTTGAGTATGGATATACTGATTCTGTCCATTTTTGCCATTGTAGTTGTCCTTTCATTCATAGAGGACTATATGCCCGCATGGCAAAAGGTCATCCTCCTCTTCTCCATCTGCATCGCCCTCATCTTCATCGCCACCTTCAAGCCCATGACAACGGCAGATGCCCGCAACTACGAGAGGTATTTCTACTTCAACGACAGCATCCTCATCGAGACATTGACGGAGCCCACCTACAGATATCTCAGCCGGCTATTCCTCCTGTTTGGCTTCGATGTCATCGCCATTTTCTTCACCTATGCCCTGATAGCCATTCCCATCAAACTGACATTTTTCTGGAAACTCACCCCCTTCGTCTTCACCGCCATGATTGTCTACATAGGCATCTACTATCCCATGCAAGATGTCGTGCAGATACGTAGCGGTGTGGCTGCGGCCTTTCTCCTGTGGTCGATAATACCATTGCAAGAAAAGCGATACCTGCAGGCAACCGTTCTCTTCATCGTTGCCACGCTCTTCCATTACTCAAGCCTGGTCTTCCTGCCCATCTTCTTCGTAGGAAACATGGAAATCAACAAGTATTGGAAATGGATTCTCGGCATCACCATACCCATCTGCATACTGCTCTATCTGGCAGGCTTCGGAGCTCTCAATCTTATTCCAGGGGGAGCAATCGAAGGCAAGCTGGAGCACTACAAGGAAGTCAGCGAAACAGGAGTGGGAGTGGGCGAAGCGTACATACCATACAAGCAGATTACGTTTCTGGGCGAAATCGTCCTGCTCTACGTCTTCATCTTCTTCTACGAGACTATCCACCGGCACTGCCGCTATGCCCCGATTCTCATCAAAGTGCTCGTCCTTGAGATGAGCTTCCTCATTCTCTTCGCCGACATCGAGGTGTTGGGGAAACGCCTCCACGACCTCTTCGGCATATTCGATGCTATCGCCTTCACTTGCCTGCTCTACATCATACGTCCCCGCTATGTGGTCCGCATAGGACTGGCTGCCTTCTGCCTTGTCCATTACCTCGTGCACATGTTCCATGATATTTATTTCCCCTGATATAAACACTTCCATCGGTATGAAAGCACGGTTAGTCCTGATGTTCCTGAGCATTCTTCCCCTGTTCGCGGCAAGAGCAGGCGAGCCGCAAGGCTTCCCCATCATTGCTGACATCCTGCCGACGGAGCTATACGACAACACCCGATTCGCCGACATACGGAAGGCTGGGTTCAATGCCATAATGGTATGGCCCAAATCCACTCCGAACATCTACAAGGCGCTCAACGTAGCGGAAGCCAACGGGCTGAAAGTGCTCATCTTCAATGTAGAAATAGAGAGGCGCCCAGAGACCATAGTGCCACATATCAAGGACCATCCAGCCCTTTGGCAATACATCCTGGCCGACGAGCCGAAGATGACGCGATGGCAAGAGCTGCTCGACCTGCAGAAGCGCATTTCCAAGCTTCATCCCGAGGGGCAGTGCTACATCAATCTCTTCCCGAATGCGGGGCAGTGGCTGCTCGACGACATCGGGGTGAAAAGATATCCGGAATACGTCAAAGCCTTCTCCAAGATAGAACAGCCGCAAATCTCCTACGACTTCTACCCTGTACGGAAGGGGGGAAAAGTGGCTGGCAGCCAGTGGTATGCCACGCTCGACGAAATCCGCGGCGAGAGCCAGCGCACCGGCAAGCCCTTCTGGGCCTACGTCCTCTGCGTGCCCCACGGACCCTATCCGATGCCTACCCTCGCCCATCTGCGACTGCAATGCTACGTCAACCTGGCATACGGGGCGCAGGGCATCAGCTATTTCTCCTATGCCACGCCGGAGCCCACCAAGAGCTACGACTTTCACGACGGGCCGCTGCTGCGCAATGGCAAGAGGGGCAAGACGTACAAGACCGTCAAGAAGATGAATGCCGAGCTGAAGCCCGTTGCAAGCCTCTTCTGGCAAAGCAAGGTGACAGGCATCGAGCACCGGAAGTGCATCGACGGCGAAGTCATCGTGTCGCACTTCGTGAAAGGGGGCAAGCGCTACACCTGCTATGTCAACAAAAGCGCCGACAAGAATGTGACCGTAGGCATTCGCGCCAACGACCATCTCGTGCGTATACGCAAGAACATGGCGACCGAGCCGGTAAAGACCGTATACATACTCGGAGCCGGAGACATCCTCATCATGAGGGATAAATAAGTAAGCAAAATGCCGTCGGTACTATACATATTGGTGATATATGGCACGGAAGTTGCTGAGGCAGAGGCCATGCGGACGCTGTTTGCGGGGCGGGAGGACCAACTGCGACATCTGTTCGTCTACGACAACTCGCCCATGCCCCACACACCGCCGCAGGGCGTGGCGCACTATGTCCACGACCCCTCGAACGGCGGACTTGGCCGCGCCTACAACACCGCTTGCCGCTACGCAGAGGCGGAGGGCTACGAATGGCTGCTGCTGCTCGACCAGGACACGACGTTCCCGCCCGATGCCATCGGCAAGTACGAGAGTGCCATTGCCGCTCATCCCGAGACGGACATGATAGCGCCGCGACACATAGTGGACGGCGGCAAGTACCTCTCACCTACGCACTACAGGATGAAGACGTCGCACCTGCAAGACTCCGCACCCACGGGCACCGTGGCTTTCCGGGATGCCTGTCCCATCAACAGCGGACTGCTCGTCAGCGTCAAGTCGTTCACAAAGGCCGGCGGATACGACGAAGCTGTGTGGCTCGACTTCTCGGACATACGCTTCATCGAGAAGTACCGCAAACACTACGACACCTTCTACGTCGTGCCCGACCTCGTGTGCCGACAGGGCTACTCGGGCCTCGAAGCCGACCCCGAGAAAGTGTTCCGCCGCTTCTGCATCTACCTGCAATGCGCCGCCGCCTATCCCCGGGACAGCTGGACCGACACGCTTGCCCTGACCATAACGACACTGCGGCCCACCCTCTCGTATACCTTCAGACAGCGCACACTCCGCTACCTGAAGGCTTACCTAAAAAAGGGG
>JAFUVM010000092.1 GCA_017483665.1 Bacteroidaceae bacterium | reverse complement strand
TTCAACTTTCAACTTTCAACTTTCAATTAATTTTCGTACCTTTGCACCCGCAAACACGAAATGTGGATAGATTTGGGCTGCTTGCAACCACAGAAAAAAATGCTAAAACGAGGTCCCGCGACTGCAACCGCGGCTTGATGCAAGAACATTCAAGAACGCTACAGCGTGCCTCACGCATTTGTGCCCGTCGGCCCGACGTCTTTCCATATACATTATTAATAATATATAAGAGGACAAATTCTAACTATGGGCTATTTGTTTACGTCGGAGTCAGTCTCCGAAGGTCATCCCGACAAGGTGGCCGACCAGATCAGCGATGCAGTATTGGACAAGCTCCTTGCCTTCGACCCCGACTCGAAGGTGGCGTGCGAGACTCTCGTCACCACGGGACAGGTCGTGCTGGCAGGCGAGATAAAGACCGAGGCCTACGTCGACCTGCAGCGCATCGCACGCGAGGTCATCAACCGCATCGGCTACACCAAGAGTGAATACATGTTCGAGGGCAACAGCTGCGGCGTGCTCTCCGCCATACACGAGCAGAGCGCCGACATCAACCGCGGCGTGGACCGCGCCGACCGCGCCACGCAGGGGGCCGGCGACCAGGGCATGATGTTCGGCTACGCCACCAGCGAGACCGACAACTACATGCCGCTGAGCCTCGACCTGGCCCACCGCCTCTTGATGGTACTGGCCGACATCCGGCGCGAAGGCAAGCAGATGACCTACCTCCGCCCCGATGCGAAGAGCCAGGTCACCATCGAGTATAGCGACGAAGGCGTGCCCCAGCGCATCGACACCATCGTGGTCTCCACACAGCACGACGAGTTCGACACGGACGAAGCCATGCAGCAGCGCATCGCCAGCGACGTGAAGGAGATTCTCATCCCGCGCGTCGTCCGGGGCATCAGCTCCGAGCGCATCCGGGGCCTCTTCAACGACGATATCACCTACTACGTCAACCCCACCGGCAAGTTCGTCATTGGCGGACCGCACGGCGACACGGGCCTCACGGGCAGGAAGATCATCGTGGACACCTACGGAGGCAAGGGCGCACACGGCGGCGGCGCCTTCAGCGGCAAGGACCCCTCGAAGGTGGACCGCTCGGCAGCCTACGCCGCACGCCACATCGCCAAGAACATGGTGGCAGCAGGCGTAGCGGACGAGATGCTCGTGCAGCTCAGCTATGCCATTGGCGTGGCAGAGCCCGTCAGCATTTACGTCAACACCTACGGCAAGAGCCACGTCGGCCTCACCGACGGAGAGATAGCCCTGAAGATAAAAGAGCTGTTCCCCCTCACCCCCTACGCCATCGAGCAGCGCCTCAAGCTCCGCAACCCCATCTACGAAGAGACCGCAGCCTACGGCCACATGGGGCGCGAGCCGCGCACCGTCACCAAGCGCTACGAGTCCCTCTACCACGAGACGAAGGAAGTCACCGTCGAGCTCTTCACATGGGAAAAGCTCGACTATGTGGAGAAGATAAAAGAAGCCTTCGGGATAAAGTAACCAGCGTAAACGAAGAACCGGAGCTTTCGGAAGTGTCGGAGTAATCGGAGTGTTCAGAAGAACCGGAGTAATCGGAGTATTCTGAGCACTCGGATTATCCCGCGCATTCCGAGCCTTCCGAGAATACAGAACATTCAGACAATGAACCAAGACAAGAAGATATGCGTCTACTGCGCCAGCAGTACGCAGATAGACGACCTTTACTTCCGCGATGCACGGCGCCTGGGCCAGCTGATGGCCGAGCAGGGCGTGACGCTCCTGAACGGCGCCGGCAACATGGGCCTCATGGCCGAGAGTGCCGACGGCTGCCTCGAAGCCGGCGGTCGCGCCATAGGCATCATCCCCACCTTCATGATAAAGGAAGGCTGGTGCCACGAGGGCATGACCGAAATCATCGAGACCAACGACATACATTCCCGCCAGGAGAAGATGGCCGAGCTGAGCGACGGCGGCATTTTCCTGCCCGGGGGCTGCGGCACGTTCGCCGAGATGATGGAGCTCATCACGTGGAAGCAGCTGGGCCTCTACCTTAAGCCCATCGTCCTGCTCAACACCGGCGGATACTTCGACCCCCTGCTCAACACCTTGATCCAAGCGGTGAAGCAGAACTTCATGCGCCCCGTGCATGCCGACATCTGGCGCGTTGCCTCGACACCCGAAGCGGCCCTGCAGATGGCACTCGAGACGCCTCTCTGGGACACCAGCATCCGTCGCTTCGCTAAGATATGACCCCTCAGGACTCACTTCCGCAGCTTGCCGACTCGTCCCTCGCGGTGCCGGACACGCTTCTGCTGCCCGCCGATTCGTCTGCCGCGGTGCCGGACACACTCGGTCTGCCGGGATTGCAGGCCGAGCCGCCCGTCACGCTGCAAGACCTGCCGTCGCTCGACGACTGCAGCTACTTTGCGGACGACACGCTGCTGCACGCCGAGGTGCCCGGCCACACGTACGGCTTCCCAGCCATCGCCACGCCCTTCCGCCTGCGCCACGACGGATGGACGGGCCTGCTGCTCTTCGCCTGCCTGCTGCTTGCTGCGGTCCTGCTGCGGCGCCTCCGCGGGAAGTTCCGCGACCTGCTGCGCACCACCTTCCTTCCCGCGCCCGGCAAGGAGGAGATACCCGTCAACGACGACCCCCTGCGCTACTCCACGCGCCTCACAGCCGTCGGCCTCCTGTCGCTCACGGCAACCGCCGTCACCTTCGTCTGCACGCAGCACGATGCCGGATTCTTCCTGTTTCCCGAGACGCCCTACCTCCTTCTTCTCGCCTGCCTTGCCTTGTGGCTTGGCTATTTCCTCGTGAAGCGACTCACGACGGACTTTGTGAACTGGATATTCTTCCGGCGCGAAAAAATCATTACATGGACTCGGGCCTACACTTTCATCCTTGTCGTGGAGGCGCTGTTTTCCTTCCCGATTGCACTCATTGCTGTCTTCCTTCCCGTTTCGCCCGACATGGTGTTACTCATTGCACTTGTTATGATTGCATTGGTCAAAATAATCCTACTTTTCAAGACCCACAAGATATTTTTCCGGAAAATGTATGGCGTTTTGCATTTATTTGCGTACCTTTGCACTCTGGAACTGACGCCTTTGCTTGTTTTGCTGCAGGTTCTGGCGTTCTCAGACTGGCTTAAGGTAATAAAGATTTAGGAAATAAAACGACAAACTATGATAAAGAAGATACTAATATCACAGCCGGAACCCACCTCGGCAAACTCTCCTTACTACGAGATAGCCAAGCGCTATGGCGTGGAGATTGTGTTCCGTCCCTTCATCAAGGTGGAGACGCTGACCCCGAAGGAGTTCCGTGCACAGAAGATATCCATTCTGGAACATACGGCTATCGTCTTTACCTCGCGCCATTCCATCGACAATTTCTTCCAGCTGGCCAAGGAGATGCGCATTCCCATCCCCGAGGACATGAAGTATTTCTGCATTACCGAGACCGTGGCACAGTACATACAGAAGTACGTACAGTACCGCAAGCGCAAGGTCTTCTTCGGCACGACCGGCAAGATAGACGACTTGCTGCCCACCATCCTGAAGCACAAGAACGAGCGCTACTTCCTGCCCCTGAGCGACGTGCACAGCACCGACTTCAGCAATCTGCTGGACAGCAAGAACATCATGCACTCGGACGCCATCATGTACCGCACCGTGAGCAACGACTTCTCGAAGGACGAGCCTTTCGACTACGACATGCTCATCTTCTTCAGCCCCAGCGGCGTGAAGGCTTTGATGAAGAACTTCCCCGACTTTGAGCAAGGCGACATCGTCATCGGCACGCTGGGCCCGGCCACGGCCAAGGCCGTCCGCGACGCCGGTCTGCGCCTCGACATCGAAGCGCCGTCGCCGCAATACCCCAGCATCTCCGCAGCCATCGACGACCATCTGCGCAAGGCAAATGGATAGCCTCGTCCCTCACACCCTTGGCAAAGAAGAGCGCCTCTGTAGCCGCAAGGCCATAGATGAACTGTTTGGCGGCGGGCACAAGTCCGTGACGGCCTACCCCATCCGGGCCGTCTACATGCCGAGCCAGGAGGAGGGCGTCCGTGTGATGGTGTCCGTCTCGAAGCGTCACTTCAAGCGGGCCGTCAAGCGCAACCGCATCAAGCGCCAGCTGCGCGAGACGTACCGGCTGCAGAAGGAACTGCTCCTGCCGCTCGACGGCGGACTGGACATCGCTTTCCTCTGGACCTCCCCCGAGCTGCTGCCTACGGAGAAGGTGTTCCTGAAGATGAAGAACATACTGCAACGCATCAGCGAAAGCCTGACGGACCAGTAACCGACCACGAATTTCACGAATTTCACGAATAGGCTATGCCCAAGACAGGCGAACT
The DNA here is from genome assembly GCA_017483665.1 of Bacteroidaceae bacterium. Lineage (GTDB taxonomy): Bacteria > Bacteroidota > Bacteroidia > Bacteroidales > Bacteroidaceae > Physcousia. The sequence goes on along the minus strand of JAFUVM010000092.1, from coordinate 16,772 downwards.
GAATAGCCACGAATCACACGAACAGCTTCGCCCGCGACGGACAAGCAAACAACTACGAACTGCACGAACAGGCTTCGCCCACGACGGACGGGAAAAATTCGTGCAATTCGTACAATTCGTGGTAAGAAAGAACACAAACCCTCATAATTCCAGTAATTTAGTTGAAAGTCGTAAGCCGATTCCTGGCAGAGCTGCTCGTCCTGCCCATCCGTTTCTACCAGCGATGCATCTCGCCGCTGACGCCGCCCTCGTGCCGCTTCACGCCCACGTGCAGCCAATATGCAGTGGAGGCGCTGCGTAAGCACGGGCCGCTGCGAGGGTCGTGGCTTGCCCTGCGCCGCCTGCTCCGCTGCCATCCCTGGGGCGGAAGCGGCTACGACCCCGTGCCGTGAAGGGGAGTTGAGAGTTAAGAGTTGAGAGTTGAGGGTTGAGAGTTGAGAGTTGAGAGATGGAAGAGCAAGGCGCTTATTCCGGAAGCGCGAGGCGCTTATTTCTGAAGAGCAAGGCGCTTATTTCAGAAGAGCCTAGCGCTTATTCAGGAAGAGCACGCCGTGTTTTTTTGAGCCCTGTGCCGAAGTGACATGACATATATTGATTTCCATACGCACAACCGCGCGACGGCGGCCGACACCGTTGCCGTAGTGGACGGACGCGACACCTGGGGCATACACCCCTGGCACGCGGACGAAGCCTACACCGTGCCCGACCTCACGGACAAACTCGCCGTGGGGGAATGCGGACTGGACGGCCTGCGCGGCCCTTCCGGGGCGGTGCAGCAGCAGACGCTCCGGCGGATGGCGGCGCTCAGCGAAGCCTGCGGGAAGCCGCTCGTGCTGCACTGCGTCCGGGAGCTCGACGCCCTGCTCAGCCTCCGCCGCGACCTCAAGCCCGCGATGCCCTGGATGCTCCACGGCTTCCGGGGCAAGCCGCAGCAGCTTCGCTCGCTCCTCGCCGCAGGGTTCTACGTGAGCTTCGGCTTCCGCCACAACGCAGAGAGCCTGTGCCTCTGCCCGTCCGAACGCCTCATGCTCGAGACGGACTGCGACACCGCACCCGTCTCCGATCTGTACGAATCCGTGGCAAGTCAGCGCGGACTCAGCGTCGCGTCTCTCTGCACTTCGATGGCCGAAAACTATCGTGCTTTCTTCCGAAAGGAACCTCTTCCGTTGCAAAACACCGCCTCTGCACACAAAAAATGACGGTAAGAAGCTGAAATCTCAGCTTTTTTTTGTATCTTTGCGCGAAATTTAATCAAAACTTGCATATGGACTTCAACAGAATCACAGCTGCAGAAGCAGCAGCACTCATCCGGAACGGACAGACAATCGGTCTGAGCGGCTTCACGCCTGCAGGCGTAGCCAAATGTACCCCCGCAGAAATCGCAAAGAGAGCCGAGGCAGAACACGCTGCCGGAAGGCCCTTCAAAATCAGCATCTTCACCGGTGCCAGCACAGGCCAGAGCTGCGACGGCGACCTCTCGGACGTCGACGCCATCGACTTCCGCGCTCCCTACACCACGAACCCCGACTTCCGCAAGAACGTCAACCAGAACACACACCTGCACTATTCCGACCTCAACCTCTCGAACATGGCAACACAGATACGCCAGGGTTACCTCGGACAGGTCAACTGGGCCATCATCGAGGCCTGCGCCATCGAGAAGGTGGGCAACAAGGCACACATCTACCTGACAGCCGCCGGCGGCATCAGCCCCACCGTCTGCCGCCTCGCCACGGAAGGCATCATCGTGGAGCTCAACGCATTCCACAGCCCCAACAGCAAGGGCATACACGACGTATATGAGATAGAGGACCACCCCTTCCGCACCCCCATCATGATCACGAAGGCCAGCGACCGCATCGGCAAGCCCTACATCGAGGTGGATGCCGACCGCATCGTAGGCGTCGTAGAGTGCAACATACCCGACGAGGCTCGCAGCTTCAAGGACCCCGACCACATCACGACACAGATCGGACAGAACGTGGCAGACTTCCTGCTCATGAACCTCAAGCAAGGCCTCATCCCGAAGACGTTCCTCAACCTGCAGAGCGGTGTGGGCAGCGGCGCGAACGCCGTGCTCGGCGCCCTCGGACAGTGCCCCGAAGTGCCCAACTTCAACATCTACACCGAAGTGCTGCAGGATGCTCCAGTCGGCCTGATGAAGCAGGGACGTGTCCTCTCGGCATCGGCCTGCTCGCTGACCGTCACCAACCAGTGCCTGCTCGACATCTACGACAACATCGACTTCTTCAAGGACAAACTCGTGCTGCGCCCCTCTGAGATCAGCAACTGTCCGGAGGTCATCGCCCGCCTCGGCGTCTGCGCCCTCAACACGGCCATCGAGTGCGACCTCTACGGCCACGTGAACAGCACGAAGATATGCGGAACGAAGATGATGAACGGCATCGGCGGCTCGGCCGACTTCGCTGCCAACGCCTACCTCACTATCTTCACCTGCGGCTCCACGACGAAAGGCGGCGCCATCTCCAGCATCGTGCCCTTCGCCAGCCACATCGACCACACGAACCACTACGTCGACGCCGTCATCACCGAGTACGGCGTGGCCGACCTCCGCCATAAGAGCGACCTCCAGAAGGCCGACGAGCTCATCAAGGTGGCACACCCCGACTACCGACCCATGCTGCAGGACTACCTGAAGTATGCCGAGAAGCGCGGCGGACACACACACCACGAGCTCTCAGCTGCCTTTGCCATGCACGACACATTCCTGCGCAAAGGCGACATGCGTCTGACCAATCTGGCCGAATACATCAAGTAGAATCCCACTTCCCGGCCAGCCCCACCATACACAAGGCCCCGGGAAATGACAAAGCGAAAGCAGGGGCGTTATTGTTAAAAAAACGCAATAATTGTCCCTGTCCTTTCCGTATTTGTGCAAATTGTCGTACCTTTACGAGCCATGAACTACGAATGGAGCTATATTCCGCCCTCCGAAGCAGAGCAGCAGCTCGCACAGGAGATGGCCGCAGAGCTGAGAATCAGCCCTGTGCTGGCTCATGTCCTGATACGTCGTGGCATTAAGGACGCAACGGAGGCCCATAAGTTCTTCCGCCCGCAGCTAACAGACCTGCACGACCCGTTCCTCTTCCAGGACATGCAAAAGGCCGTGAGCAGACTGAACGAAGCCCTGGGCCGCAAGGAACGCATCCTCGTCTATGGCGACTACGACGTGGACGGATGCACCGCCGTGGCACTGGTCTACCGCTTCCTGCAGCAGTTCTACAGCAACATCGACTACTACATCCCCGACCGCAACGAAGACGGCTACGGCGTCTCGCGGAAGGGCGTCGACTATGCCTGCGAGACGGGCGTCGGCCTCATCATCGTGCTCGACTGCGGCATCAAGGCTACCGACGAGATAGCCTACGCCAAGGAGAAAGGCATCGACTTCATCATCTGCGACCACCACGTGCCGGGCGACGAGCTGCCCCCCGCCGTAGCCATCCTCAACGCAAAGCGTGCCGACAACACCTATCCCTACGAGCATCTGTGCGGCTGCGGCGTGGGCTTCAAGCTGATGCAGGCCTTCGCCATCAGCAACGGCATCGAGTTCTCGCAGCTCATCCCCCTGCTCGACCTCTGCGCCATCAGCATCGCGGCCGACATCGTGCCCATCCTGGGCGAGAACCGCATCCTGGCCTATCACGGCCTGCGCCAGCTGAACAGTTCGCCCAGCGTGGGCGTCAAGGCACTCATGGAAGTGTGCGGACTGAAGGACAAGGAGATTTCCCTGGGCGACATCATCTTCAAGATAGGCCCGCGCATCAACGCCTCCGGGCGCATGCAGACCGGCGGCGAGGCCGTGGCACTGCTCATCGAGAAGGACTACAGCGCAGCCCGCGAGCATGCGGAACGCATCAACGAATACAACGAACAGCGCAAGGACCTGGACAAGACCATGACGGAGGAGGCCAACCGCATCGTCATGACCCTGGAACACCGGCACGAGCACAAGTCCATCGTCCTCTTCAACGAGGAGTGGCACCGCGGCATCATCGGCATCGTGGCCTCGCGCCTGACCGAGGTCTTCTACAAGCCGAGCGTGGTGCTGACCGAGGGCGACGACGGCATGGCAACGGGCTCGGCACGCAGTGTGCCGGGCTTCGACGTACACAAGGCCATTGAGAGCTGCGCCGACCTGCTCACCAATTTCGGCGGACACACGTACGCTGCCGGACTGAGCATGCCGGTGGAGAACGTCCCCGCCTTCCGCCGCAGGTTCGAGGAGTACGTGGAGCAGCACATACAGCCCGAGCAGACCAGCGCCATCCTGCGCATCGATACCGTCGTGGACTTCCGCGACATCAACCGCCGCGTCGCTGCCGATATCAAGCGGTTCGCACCTTACGGACCCGACAACCAAAAGCCCCTTTTCTGCACACGCCAAGTCTATGACTACGGCACGAGCAAGGTCGTGGGGCGCGACCAAGAGCACATCAAGCTGGAACTCGTGGACTCGAAGAGCAGCAACGTGATGAACGGCATTGCCTTCGGCCAGAGCTCGCAGGCACGCTACATCAAGACGAAGCGGGCCTTCGACATTGTCTACAACATCGAGGAGAACTCGCACAAGCACGGCGAGGTGCAGCTGGTGATAGAAGACATCAAACCCTGCGAATAAGAGAAGGGAGGAGAGCATGCAGTATCGTTCTGTCCTTCGCCGGTACTGGGGCTACGATGATTTCCGGGGCATACAGCGGCAAGTCATAGAGAGCATCGGCGCAGGGCGCGACACGCTCGGCCTCATGCCCACAGGCGGCGGCAAGAGCATCACGTTCCAGGTGCCCGCTCTTACCATGAAGGGCCTGTGCATCGTCATCACACCGCTCATCTCTCTGATGAAAGACCAGGTGGAAGCCCTGAAGCGCCACGGCATCAAGGCGGCCTTCATCACCGGCTACATGCAGCACGACGAGGTGCTCACCATCCTGGACAACAGCATCTTCGGCGCCTACAAGTTCCTTTATGTCTCCCCCGAACGCCTTTCCAGCCAGTTGTTTCTGGAGAAGCTTCAACGCATGGAGGTGTGCTTCATCACGGTGGACGAAGCGCATTGCGTCTGCCAGTGGGGTTACGATTTCCGTCCCTCCTACCTCGACATAGCCCGCATCCGCGAGGTGCTGCCGCAGTGCCCCTTGCTGGCGCTCACTGCCACGGCGACGCCCGAGGTGGTCGACGACATTCAGCAGAAGCTTCGTTTCCGCGGGAAGAACGTGCTGAGGATGAGCTTCGAGAGGCGGAACCTGGCGTACATCGTGCGTCGGGAGGACACGGTGCTGGACGGCATCGTACACGCCTTGGAGTCCATCCCCGGGTCGTGCATCATCTACACCCGCAGCCGCCGCAGGAGCCGCGAGCTGGCCGGTGAGCTCTGCGAAATGGGGTTCCAGGCCACGTTCTACCATGCGGGACTGACCGCCATACAGAAGAACGAGCGGCAGACGCGCTGGCACCGCGGCGAGGTGCGCATCATGGTGGCGACCAACGCCTTCGGCATGGGCATCGACAAGCCGGACGTGCGGCTGGTGCTGCATGCAGATATCCCCGATTCCATCGAAGCTTATTTCCAGGAGGCAGGCCGTGCCGGACGCGACGGACAGCCGGCCTGGGCCATCCTCATCACCGACGGCAAGGAACGTCAGCGCGGCGCCCAGCGCCTGGCCCAGCAGTTCCCGCAGCCCGACTATGTGCGCGAGGTCTACGAGCTGGTCTGCTGCTTCCTTGGCATTGCCCAGGGCGACGGCCTGAACGTGACGCGCGAGTTCGACCTCGACAAGTTCTGCCGCACTTTCGGACACTTCCCCACGACGCTCGTCAGTGCCCTCGACCTGCTGGACAAGGCCGGCTACATCGAGTACCGCGACGAAGACGACACGTCCAGCCGTCTGCGCATCGACACTACGCGCACCGAGCTGTTCCGCAGCCTCGACCCCGACGGCGAACGCCTCATGCTCTCCGTGCTGAGACACTACGGCGGCATCTTCGTGGACTACGTCTACATCGACGAGGACTGGCTGTGCCGTGACACAGGACTCACTCCCGACGACATCTACCAGATACTGCTTCGCCTGGCCCAGCACCGCCTCATCTCCTTCATCCCCCGCAAGCACCTGCCGCACATCACCTTCCGGCAACGCCGTGTGGACAAGGAGGAAATCGTGCTCTCGAAACAGATATACCAGGACCGGCGCGAACGGCACGCACAGCGTCTGACCGCCATGCTGCAGTACGCCGACCGCGATGCCGACTGCTGCCGCAGCCGTATGTTGCTGAGTTACTTCGGGGAACATGCCGCACAGGACTGCGGCGTGTGCGACGTCTGCCAGCGCCGTCAGGAACAAGGTCTGTCAGCAGATGCCCACGATGCCCTGCGAGCCCACATCATCGGACAGCTCCGGCAGGGACCGCTTGCAGCCGATGCCCTCGACACGACGGGCTTCAGTGCCGAACAGACAGAACAGACCATCGACCGCATGCGTGCCGCCGGGGAGATAATTCTGGAGGATTCTTTCCTGCGCCTCGTGCCGTAGCTCCAAACACAGCACGCCGCTTCCGCAATAAGCGCACGCCGCTTCGACAATAAGCGCACGCCGCTTCGACAATAAGCGCACGCCGTGTCTGGTAACGTTCTGTCGGATTTGCAATCCGACAGCACTAAATATAAGCATTTGCAATGCGATAAAAAAGAGTTGCGGGATTACAAATCCCTATAACAAAACGTGCGGATTGCAAATCCGCACGAACGCCGTGTCTGGTAATGTTCTGTCGGATTTGCAAATCCGCACGAACGCCGCTTCCGGACTAAGCGCCTTGAGCTTTTCTTACCACCACCTGCATGTTCCAGTTCGATTCCGTAGGCTTGTAGATGCCAGCCTCGTGGAGGATGGTCCAAAGCCTGCGGTGGCAATGCGTCCGGCAAATGCGGTTCGACTTGACCCAAAGGCAGACGAGATGCGTAATCTCGGTTGGCAGCTGTCCGCGGACGAGTGTGAGGAACTCGCGGGCATAGTCGGCATTACCTTGGAAGACAGGCACCAGCTGCCACACCAGGTAGTTGTCCACTTCGGCAACAACTGCCGCCTGATGTTCGTCGGCCAGGCCCAGCTGTTCGCGCAGCAAGTGCCGGAGCACAAGGGCGGAGAGCAGCATGGTGAGTTTCTGCCGCGGCACATGCAGATAGAGCAGGCGGTGCATGAGGGCCCCGAACTGGTTCGTCTGGTAATACAGGTCGGCGGGCAGACGCTTCAGGCAGTCCTCGATGGCCTGAAGCTCCCTGACCATAGCTGGTTTCCGCTGGTGGGGGTTGCTCAGTTCGTCGGCATGTATGGCACACCACTGCCGGTACATCCGCTGTGTCGCCACTCCGCTACGGAGGTGAGGCAGGTAGCAGTCGCGGAACTGTCTGGTGCGTTCCCTGCTGCCCAGCGCGGTGAGGTCGTGCCGCAGCTGCGGAGCCAAGGCCCGCACGTCGCTGTCGGGGTGCTGCTGCACCAGTCGCCGTATCTGGCTGAGCTGCTCCTGTGTCTCGTGGCTGACGTCCCATTGCATCAGGTGCAGCACGAGCATGAGGTGCTCCATCATCGTCCTCTTGCCCGCCTTGCTGCCGCGACGCAGTTCGGAGAGCGCGACCTTGAGACTGATTTCCAGTCGGCTTTCCTCCGGAGTGGCCTCCAGCAACGGCGCTCCCGTCCAGCTCCAGCCGGTCCAGAGGTCAGTGGCAGACGGTGCCGGACAGTCCGGAGCCGTATAGTCGCCCGCGAGGCTGATGTTGTAGCAACGTCCCTCGCAGTCGGCGTCAGCCACCTTCCCGACGAGCACCGCCACACCGTTGTGCCGCATCACGCCCAGCACTTGTTCCAGGTCGAAGCGGCTCACGACGCCCCGATACTGCGTGCCCACCAGTGCACGGACAATCGTACCGTAGTCGTGGGTCTGCTCCATGACGAGCAGCACCTCCGGCTTCTCCTGCTGCATCGCTGCCATCACGGCAGGAATGTCAGCCCCCTGGCATGCATACTGCACGCCGGTTATCTGTATAAGGGTCTCCATTGTATAGGTCTTATGGGTCGTATAGGTCTTATTGGACATATAGGTCTTATAAGTCTTATAGGTTCAAATATCTCTCATCACCATGATGACACGGTAGGCAGCGCGGAACTCGCTCTTGGCAAGCCTGCCGCCGTCGGCCAGCTGGTAATGGGGGTTCTCGGTGGAGAGCTGCAGGTAGGGGACGGTAGGTCCGGGGTCGTGCACCATCTTCACCATGAGGCGCCCGTCGGTGGTCTGCACCAGATAGGGTTCTCCGGCGCGGAACTCCTCGTAGCGCCCCAGGGCCTCGCCCACCCCCACATAGTCGCCGTCCTGGATGCGCGGCAGCATGCTGTCGCCATGACAGCGGAACACGTACTTCACATCGCGCCGCGGCATCTGCACGGGCACCAGCCGCTCCTCGTCGTCGGCCTGCGGCACATCGCCCAGCGAGGGGTGCACGCCCGTCACCAGGTACGACGTGGCTTTGTCGGCCTCAGCGCCGGGCTGTCCGCCATCCGCCTCAGGCTTCCCGGCGGCAAAGGCTTCGGCAAAGTCGGCATCGTCGTCGTCCATAGCGGCAGGCAGCGGCAGCGGACCGGACGGAACCGACGCATCGCCGCCACGCAGCCAACTGCGGTCCACCTGCGGGAAACGGGCCATGATGGCCTCTATGCCGCGGTGCGGGATGTGGTCGCGGTAAACCCAATTGTTGACGGCCTGCGGCGAAACGCCGATCATGTCGGCCAGATGCGAACGGTTGCGACAATAACGCTCCACCAAAACACTAATCTTTTCTTCTACTGTCATACACCTGTTGTTTTGTTTCTGTTTGCAAAGTTAAAACAAATCATCGAAACAACAAAGAAAATGGCCTCTTTTTTTACACAAGAGGTGCGAACATGAATGTTATAAAACAAAACAAGTGCAGAAAAACTCGCCGAGGCTTGCACCAATCATCCTTTTTTGCTAACTTTGCGCAGACTAAAACGAAACAACAGATGAACAGCGCAAGAAAAATAGTAGGAATGGGCGAAACTATCCTGGACATCCTGTTCCGCGGCGGGCAGCCCGTAGCGGCAGTGCCCGGCGGCAGCACCTTCAACAGCATCATCAGCGTGGGGCGCACCGGAGTGCCATGCGCCTTTGTGGGCTACACCGGAGCCGACACCGTGGGACGGCAGGTGATGGACTTCCTGCACGACAACGGCGTGGACACCGGATACTTCCAGATGCGACAGGGAAAGAAAAGCGCCATCAGCCTGGCATTCCTCTCCGATGCCGGCGACGCCTCCTATTCCTTCTACAACGAACCGCCGCACGTTTCGGCCGAAAGGACGTTGCCCGAGATGCACAGCGGCGACGTGCTGCTCTACGGCTCCTACTATGCCGTCTGCCCCGGCATGCGCCCCCAGGTGGAACAGCTGCAGCAACAAGCCGCCAGAGCCGGCGCCTTTGTCTACTACGACATCAACTTCCGCCCAAGCCACCGGCCGGAGCTCGAGGCTCTGATGCCCGCCATCCTGCAGAACTTCCGCCTGAGCACCATCGTACGCGGCAGTGCCGACGACCTGGAAGTGCTCTACGCTTCGCGCGACGCGCGCGATATATATAATAGGTATGTCAGCCCCTGCTGCCCCTACTTCATTTGCACGGCAGGCGCAGGACAGATTACGGTCTGCACCCCCACGGGCAGCTACGACTTCCAGGCCCCGCTCGTCGACAACGTGGTGAGCACCGTCGGCGCCGGCGACAACTTCAACGCCGGCTTCTCCTGCGCACTCATCTGGCTCGACATCATGCCCGCAGACCTGCTCGGCCTGGACCGCAGCGGATGGCAACGCCTCGTCGACATCGCCTGCAGCTTCGCCGGACAAGCCTGCCGCAGCACAGAGAATTACATCAGTCGCGACTTCGCACAGACGGTCGCAAAGAACATCTAATCACCAACACCATGAGAAACATCCTCACAACTCTACTCCTCTCGGCACTGACCCTCAGTGTCTGTGCCGACGACCAGCTCGACGGTTACCTCTTCGCCCAAGCCACTGCGCCCGACGGCACCGAATGGCAAAGCCCCGAGAAGCTCTCGCTGAACAAGCTGCTGCCGCACGCCCACATCTTCCCCTTCGCAGATAGCGAGGCCGCACGCCGCGTCCTGCCGGAAGGCTCGGCCTACTATCAGAGCCTGGACGGCACGTGGAAGTTCCACTGGGCCCCCGCCCCGGAACAGCGCGCCGTGGGCTTTGCCGATGCCTCCTACGACGTCTCGGCCTGGGACGACATCAAGGTTCCGGGCTGCTGGAACGTGCAGGGACTGGGCAAGCACGGCGAGATGAAGTACGGCGTACCCATCTACGTGAACCAACCCGTCATTTTCTATCATGAGGTACGGAAGGACGATTGGCGCGAAGGCGTGATGCGCGAGCCCAAGGACCAAAGGTGGACCACCTACAAGTACCGCAACGAAGTGGGCTCCTACCGCCGCACCTTCACCGTGCCCGCCACGTGGAAGGACCGCCAGGTCATCATCAATTTCGATGGCGTGGACAGCTTCTTCTACCTGTGGGTCAACGGTCATTACGTCGGATTCAGCAAGAATAGCCGCAATACGGCACGCTTCGACATCACCCCCTACCTGCAGAAGGGCGAGAACATCCTTGCCGTGGAGGTCTACCGCAGCAGCGACGGCTCGTTCCTCGAAGCGCAGGACATGTTCCGTCTGCCCGGCATCTTCCGCAGCACCTACCTCACCGCCATGCCGAAGGTGCAGTTCAGCGACCTCGTGGTCCGCACCACACGGCTCAATGCCGAACAAGCCACCATCAAAATCGGCCATAGCCTCAGCAACCTGACGAACAAGGTGCAGAAGGGCCTGAAGGTGACTTACAGCATCTACCCCGTGGAGCTTTTTTCCGATGAAACCGGCGATTGTGTGCGAGAGCTCAGCGTCGACGGGCTGCCCCTGATGCCGACCGAGAAGAACACAAGCTACCATTCCGAGACCACGACGGGCATCACGTCGCCCCTCCCCTGGAGCGCCGAGGCACCACACCGCTACGTTCTCGTGGCCGAGCTGAAGGACAAGAAGGGCCGCCTGCTGGACTGCACCTCCACTTACTTCGGTCTGCGCACCGTAGAGATACGCGATACTGGAGCCAAGGACGATGAGTTCGGACTGGCAGGACGCTACTTCTACGTCAACGACAAACCGGTGAAGCTGAAGGGTGTGAACCGCCACGAGACGAATCCCTCCACGGGTCATGCCATCACGCGGCAGCAGATGGAGGAGGAAGTGATGCTCATGAAGCGCGGCAACATCAATCATGTCCGCCTCTCGCACTACAGCAACGACCCCTACTTCTACTACCTCGCCGACAAGTACGGCCTGTACCTCGAGGACGAGGCCAACATCGAAAGCCACGAATACTACTACGGCGATGCCTCGCTCTCCCATCCGAAGGAGTGGCGGGCCGCGCATGTGGCAAGGAACATGGAGGCCGTCCGGGCCCACGTCAACCATCCCAGCATCGTCATCTGGAGTCTGGGCAACGAGGCAGGGCCTGGCGAGAACTTCAAAGCCGCATACGATGCCATCAAGAAGTTTGATGAGAGCCGCCCCGTGCAGTACGAACGCAACAACGACATCGTGGACATGGGCTCGAACCAGTACCCGTCGGTCGACTGGGTGCGCTTTGCCGTGAAGGGTACGGGAAAAGGCATCAAGTACCCCTACCACATTTCGGAGTACGCCCATTCGATGGGCAATTCGCTCGGAAACCTGGTCGATTACTGGGAAGCCATCGAGAGCACCAACTTCTTCTGCGGCGCTGCGATATGGGACTGGGTGGACCAAGCCATCGACACCTATACGCCGGACGGCACAAAGTACTTCGGCTATGGCGGCGACCACGGCGACTGGCCCAACGACGGCATGTTCTGCATGAACGGCATCATGCTGCCCGACCTCAGCCCGAAGCCGCAGTACTTCGAAGTGAAGAAGGTCTATCAGAACGTGGACGTGAAGGCAGACTTCGAGCACAACGCCGTCAACATCTTCAACAAAAACTATTTCTCTACCCTCAACGATTACCAGATATGCTGGACGCTGGTCAAGGATGGCGTGCCCGTCAAGGATGGCGCCTTCGTCAGCGACAGCAGCATTCACGGTCCCCGCACCGGCAAGAGCTACCGTCTGCCCTTCAATGTCATCGAGCTGCCAGACGATGGCGAATACTTCCTCAACGTGGAGTTCCGCCTGAAGCAGGACAGGCCTTGGGCAAAGAAGGGTTATGTGCAGATGGCAGAGCAGCTGGACCTCAACATGAACGTGCCGGACATCCCCGGACTTTGGGCAGAGGGAAGCCTCGAAGTCGTACGGGAAGGCTCTGCTACCGTCGTGCAGGGTAAGGACTTCGTCGCCAGCTTTGAGGACAGCGATGGCAGTCTCAACTGTCTGCAGTACGGAGGCCAGTATGTCATCGAGAGCGGCAACGGTCCCAAGCTCGATGCTTTCCGTGCGCCGGTCGACAATGACAACTGGGCGCGAGAGCAGTGGTTCCAGAACGGCCTCTACGACCTGCAGCACAAGGCAGAGGGACGTCCCATCATCGTCAGGGACGAGGAGGAGGGGACGGTGAGCGTCACCTATACCGTCCTCTCGCAGGCCAAGGTCAAAGGCAGTGCCGCATACCGTCCGGGCAAAGCCGGTCAGCCTTTCGAGAACATCAAGGATGGTGCAGCAATGACCTCCAGCGACTTCCATTTCACCACCACGCAGTGCTATACCGTCTACCCCGACGGCAGCATCCATGTGGCAGCCAGCATCATCAGCAGTGACCCGGGTGTCGTTCTGCCCCGACTTGGCTATGCCATGCAGCTGCCTGCCCGATACGGCAATTATACCTATTACGGACGCGGTCCGCTCAACAACTATGCCGACCGCAAGACGGGTTCCTTCATCGGTCTTTATGAGAGCACCGTCAAGGACCAGTTCGTCAACTTCCCCAAGCCTCAGAGCATGGGCAACCGCGAGAACGTGCGCTGGTGTGCCTTGACAGACGATGGTGGCACGGGCGTGCAGTTCATCAGCGATAGCAGCAACGGCATGTCTGCCTCTGCCCTGCCTTGGAGTGCCCTCGAGATGACCCTTGCTGCTCATCCCCATGAGCTGCCCGAGAGCACTGGCACCCATCTCCACCTCGACCTGCAGGTCACGGGTCTCGGCGGTAACAGCTGCGGACAGGGAGGTCCCCTCAGCCAGGACCGCGTGAAGGGTGCCCTGCATCAGATGAAGTACATCATTCGCCCCGTTGCGAAAGGCATGAACCTTTCCGAACGTGGCTACATCATGACCAACCATAGCTGCCCTGTCAGCATATCGCGCGACAAGGCCGGCCGCGTCACCATACAAGGCGACCAGACCGTCATGGACCCCGAACAGATTTGCTATCAGCTGACAGAACCCGGCAAGAAGCCAGGCAAGGTCGTGACCTGCGACCCGTCCGTTGCCCCGTGTGTCGTCTCGATGCGCAATGGCGGCACCATCACTGCGTGGTACAAGGGTCAGGAGAACGTTAAGATTACTGCTGCCTTCGAGCGCATCGAGAACGTGCCCGTCGAGGTCATCTACGTGAGCAGCGAGGAAGGTCCGGGCGGCGAGTACGGCAAGAACCTCGTGGACGGCGACCCGAGCACCATCTGGCACACCATGTACAGCATCACCGTGCCGAAGTACCCCCACTGGGTGGACTTCGACTGCGGCGAGGAGAAGCTCATCAAGGGCTTCACCTATCTGCCCCGTCAGGACGGCTCGGGCAACGGCAACATCAAGGCGTACAAGCTGCAGCTCTCGGGGGACGGCAAGACCTGGACGGACGCTGTCTGCGAAGGCGAGTTCGACCGCTCACCGAAGGAGAAGAAGGTGCTGCTGCCCCAGCCACAGCGTGCCCGCTACCTCCGCTTCACGGCCGTCAGCAGCCAGAACGGGGCGGACTTTGCCTCGGGCGCAGAGTTCAACGTCCTGGCCGAATAGCATTCCCCCAAGCGCCCCGTGCTTCCCCCGACAAGCGCGGGGCGCTTCCGGGATAAGAGCACGCCGTGTCGGGGATAAGAGCACGCCGTGTCGGGGATAAGAGCACGCCGTGTCGGGGAACGATACGTGCAAGACAAAATAAAACCACCATGAAAACCGAAGGAGAGAACGCACAGCGGACGTCTGCCGAGTGGCGCATCACGGAGCAGCCGTCGCACTTCGACCATCTGGAGCGCATGTCGGTGGGCGAACTGTTGCGCCACATCAACGAGGAAGACCTGAACGTGGCCGAGGCCGTGCGTAAGGTGCTGCCGGAAGTACAGGCTTTTGTCGAGGCCGTAGAGCCGAGGATGAGGCGCGGCGGCAGGCTGTTCTACGTCGGGGCGGGCACCAGCGGACGGCTCGGCGTGCTCGATGCCAGCGAACTGCCGCCCACGTTCGGCGTAGCGGAAGACCGCGTGATTGGCCTCATTGCCGGGGGCGACACGGCTCTGCGTCATGCCGTGGAGAATGCCGAGGACAATGCGGAACAGGGTTGGCAGGACGTGATGGCGTTCGCTCCGACCGGGGACGACTGCGTCTTGGGCATCGCCGCTTCGGGCACTACACCCTACGTCATAGGTGCTGTCAGCGAGGCCCGGAGGAACGGACTCCTGACGGGCTGCATCACCAGCAACCCCGGTACGCCTCTGGCCGCCGCTGCGGAATATCCCATCGAGACCATCGTAGGCCCCGAGTTCGTCACGGGCTCGAGCCGAATGAAGAGTGGCACGGCTCAGAAGATGGTGCTCAATATGATCTCGACATCGTTGATGATTCGGTTGGGCAGGGTGGAAGGCAACCGCATGGTGAAGATGCAACTCACCAACGCCAAACTCGTGGACCGCGGCACCCGCATGATACAGGAATCGCTCGGCCTCAGCTACGACGAAGCACACGAACGACTCCTCGAAACAGGCAGCGTGGACAAAGCCCTGCACCGAGATTAGAGACTGAACCACAGGGGGATGTCTTTTTTTTACAACGAATTGCACGAATTAAACGAATTGGGAAGCCGAGAAGAAACCACAGATTTAACGGATTTAACGGATTTGAAGAAAAAGAAAATTACTTCGGATTACACAGATTATAACCACGGAGAGATCTCTTTCAAACAACGAATTGCACGGATTCTACGGATTGGAAAGCCGGAAAGAAACCAAGTATTGAATCCTTATAAACAACGAATTGCACGAATTAAACGAATTGGCTACGCCCTTGAGGACAATAGTATTTCGTTTAATTCGTGCAATTTGTTGTTTAATTAAATAATTTCTGTGGTTGATAAAAGCCTTACTCTTCCTCGTCTGCTCTGTACTCCAGGATGTCGCCCGGCTGGCAGTCGAGGGCCTGGCAGATGGCTTCGAGGGTTGAGAAGCGCACGGCTTTTGCCTTGCCCGTCTTGAGGATGGAGAGGTTGGCAGCCGTTATGCCAATCTTCTCGGCAAGCTCCTGTGATGACATCTTCCGCTTAGCCATCATAACATCTACATTAACAATTATACTCATAACGTCATTTACCATTTAAAGATTTACCATTTACCATTTTATACACTCCCCCAAGGGGGAGCGGGGGGGCCTAAATGGTTAATTCCTGTTCCTCCTTTAGTTTGATGCCAATGGCAAATACCTCGGCTATAACCCAGCAGAAAAATGCCAGGATAATGGGATAGAAACACTCCGATATGCCCAACTGAGTTGCAAAGATTGTGGCTGATTAAATTGGACGCAAATAAAATAACCAGTTAAAATGCTTATTAGCGTGAATACATTATATAGGAAGATGCCTTTGCCAGTTTTGCGGAGTAATGAGACGTTATCCTTTACAAATATCTTGTCCCTGTTAACGTTCAGCATAAATTTGACGAACGATATCAATCCCCTGATTAATGTCAGATAAAGAATTAATAAAGTTAAAGCCGCAGCAATAATGGTAACCCAGAATAACACCCAATCAATGGAACCATCAGCAAAGATTGATTCCATATTATGCTGAAAGAATTTCACAAACCCCTTCATTTCCCAACAGAGCCTTGCAAACTCTATCACTATCAACGTAAGCATCGTGATGCACAAAAAATTCAATTTCTTTTTCATAATCTTTCCTCCTTTTCTTTAGATGGTTAATTCTTGTTCTTCCTGCAATTCCTTGCCCATCAGAATAATCTGCGAGACTATCATCAGCGCAAGACCTGTGATGAGGCAGATGAAATTCGGCGTGAACCACTTGATGTCATAGTACGCCATGTTGACGTATTGCACGAGTACCTGCGTCACAATGTACGAGCGGATGTATTCCCACACCCAATAGGCTACGAGCAGAATGCCGGCCAGCTCCAGCTTCTTCGCTATGCGGGCGACGAAGACTTCCCGTCGGGCGACGGAACGCAGCACTTGGAAGACAATGATAACCAACCAGCCAAGTAGCAGCACATTAGGTATAATAGAGCAGTATGTAATGATGAAAGGCTTGGACTGCGTAACGCGGTCAGCTGGAATCACAAGTTGTACCTGCTTCATATCCACGCGGCACACCTGACCATCCACTTCGCTGAGCAAAGCAAAATCCTTAGGATAATGGTGGGCCTGCACATTGACATCGATGTACATCGTCGGTTTGCTCTTTCTCCTCACACCACCTTCAATCTCT
>JAFUVM010000091.1 GCA_017483665.1 Bacteroidaceae bacterium | reverse complement strand
GGTGATGAGGATGGCGATGGTGCCCACCGTCATGCCGCCAATGACGCCCAGACCGATGGTACGGTTGCCGTTGGCGCCTGCACCGGTGGAGAGGACAAGGGGAATCATGCCGAAGATCATCGTCAGCACCGTCATCAGGATGGGGCGCAGACGTGCCTCGGCTGCTGCATAGGCTGCCTCCACGATGCCCATTCCTTTGCGGCGGCGCTCCAGGGCGAACTCCGTGATGAGGATGGCTGTCTTGGCAAGCAGGCCGATGAGCATGATGACACCCGTCTGCAGGTAGATGTTGTTCTCAATCTGACCGAGGAAGATGATGGGCAGGGCAGCGTAGCCCTGGTTCCAGAGCCATGCGAAGCCGAACGAACCCATCAGGCCTGCGGGCACAGAGAAGATGACGGCGAAGGGAATGAGGAAGCTCTCGTACAGGCAGGAGAGAATGAGGAAGATGAGCAGCACGCAGACGGCATATATAAGATATGTGTCGATGCTGCCGATGGTCTGTGCCTCTTCCCTCGACATGCCGCCGAACTCGTAGTCGTAGCCCGTGGGGAAGACTTCGTCCTTGATCTCTTTGATGGCCTGCATGACCTGCGTGTTGCTGTAGCCCGTCGCAGCGGTGACGTTGACGGCAATAGAGCTGAACAGGTTGAAGCGCGTGTCAATCTCAGGTCCGACCACCTGCTCCAGCTTGATGAACTGGCTGAGCGGTGCCATCTCGCTGCCGTTGCGGACGAACATATTGGCAAGGTCGGCCTCCGTCATGCGGTACTCGGGAGCGGACTGAAGCATGACGCGATAGACCTTCGAGAACTGGTTCATGTTGCTCACGTAAGCGCCGCCGCAGTAGCTGCCCAAGGCGCTGAGCACCGTAGCCGGACTGATGCCGGCCCGCTTGCACTGTGCTGCATCCACCGTGACGCGGTACTGCGGGAAGTTACGGGCGTACGTGCTCACGGCACGGCCCACTTCGGGACGCTCGCTGAGCTTGGCGAGGAACTCCTGCGTATAGCCAAAGAAGACCTCCTTGTCTGCGGTGCCGGTCTTGTCCTGCAGCTGCAGCTCGATGCCGCCCATGCCGTAGCCGGGAATCATACCGGGCTCGAAGACGAAGCACTGGGCGTCGGGAATCTCGGAGAGCAGGCGGGCGTTGAGCTTCGCATTGGCAACCATGGTGGAGGTCGACATGAAGTTGTCGATGGGATGCCAGAAGCCGTAGCGACGCTCGCTCCAGGGCTTCAGCTTCATGATCATCATGCCGTAGCTGGTGCCTTGGCCCGACATGAAGCCGTAGCCGGCCACCTTATTATATCGTGCCACCTCGGGTGTTTCCTTCACGATGGCTTCCGCGCGGTTCAGGACGTCGTACGTCGAGGCCACGTTGTTGCCGGGCACACCGCTGACGTTCATCATGCAGACGCCCTGGTCCTCCTGCGGCACGAGGCCCTTCGGCAGGTTGTTGGCAAAGAAGAGCACGCCGATGGCGGCGATGACGAGTGCGCCGAAGCTGACCACGTAGCGGGCTTTGCGGCTGACGAGGCGGCGCAGCAGTTTGCCGTACTTGGTGAGCATGGCGTTATAAGTGGCTTCGTAGGCCAGACGCGTGCGGTGGTTGATGGCTCCGAAGAAGCCCTTCCGACGTTCTTCGCTGGCCGGGCGCATCATCATGGCACAGAGTGCGGGACAGAGCACAAGGGCGCTGATGCACGAGATGCCGACGGAAGTGGCGAGCGTGACGCCGAACTGCGTATAGAAGATGCCGGACGTGCCGGGCATGAAGCTCACGGGGATGAACACGGCCATGAAGACAAACGTACAGGAGATGACGGCCATCGTCACGTCGCTCATCGCGTCCTTCGTGGCTTCGTACGGGCTGGTGTAGCCGGCATCGAACTTGGCTTGCACGGCTTCCACCACGACGATGGCATCGTCCACAACGGTGCCGATGGCAAGCACCAGGGCGAAGAGCGTCAGCAGATTGAGCGTGAAGCCCGCAAGTGCCATGCACGCAAAGGTGCCGACCAGCGAGACGACAATGGAAATGGACGGGATGATGGTGGCCCGGAAGTCTTGCAGGAAGAAGTAGACCACGAGGATGACGAGGATGATGGCGACGATAAGCGTCTCCTCGACATTGGCTATGGAGGCCAGCAGGAAGTCGTTGCTCGACATCATGTTGACGAACTCGAGTCCTTCGGGCAGGTCTTCCGAGAGCTTGTCAAGCAGGTTCGTGATGCGGTCGTTCGTCTCTTTGGCGTTGGCGCCTGCCAGCTGGAAGCAGAGGAACTGCACGCCGGGCTTGCCGTTCGTTTCGCCGTGGAAGGCGTAGCTGACGGCTCCGAGCTCCACCGAAGCGATGTCCCCCAGGCGCAGCACGGTGCCGTCGTCGTTGGCACGGATGACGATGTTCTCGAACTCGGTGATTTCCTTCAGACGTCCCTTGTACTTCAGGGTGTACTGAAAGACGTTCTCCACGCCCAGACCGTGGTCGCCGTTGACGGGCTTCTCGCCGAGCTGGCCGGCGGGGGCTTCGAGGTTCTGCTCAGCCAAGGCAGCTGTGATGTCTTCCGGCACGACCTGATACTGTGCCATCACGTCGGGCTTCATCCAGATGCGCAGCGAATAGGTGCCGCCCAGCTCCATGACGTCGCCCACGCCCTCCAGTCGCTTCACCTGCGGAATGACGTTGATGTCGAGGTAGTTCGCGATGAAGTCCTCGTCGTACTGCCCGTTGTTGCAGGTCAGGGCGTCGATTTGCAGGAAGGACGTCTGGCGCTTCATGGTCTGTACGCCCACTCTTGTCACTTCGGATGGCAGCAGACCTTGTGCCCTGGACACGCGGTTCTGCACGTTGACGGCAGCCATGTCGGGGTCGGTGCCCTGCTTGAAGTAGACGTTGATAGTGGCGGAGCCGGCATTGGTGGCTGTGGAGGTCATGTAGAGCATGTTCTCCACACCATTGATGGCCTCTTCGAGGGGCTGGATGACGGCGTTCATGACGGCATCGGCGCTGGCGCCCGTGTAGGTCGTGTAGACGCTGACGGTTGGCGGCGCGATGTCGGGGTACGACTCCAGGGGCAGGGAGAAGTAGCTGATGGCGCCCACGAAGACTATCATGATGGCGATGGAGATGGCCATCACCGGGCGCTTTATGAATATATTACCTTTCATTTCCTTTAATTCATAATTTATAATTCATAATTCATAATCTTCTTTAATTCGCAATTCATAATTCAGGTTTGCGGCGATTTAGGGCGTAGCCTAATTATGAATTGTGAATTATGAATTATGAATTACCTATAACTTTTTGTCCTTCCTTCACCATGCCGGCGCCTTCGCTGACGATGCTTTCGGTGCCGTCCAGGCCGCCGGTGACGATGTATTCCTTGCCGTTGGTCTGGGGCAGTACGCTGACAATCTGGCCGTGAGCCACGCCTTCGCCGTCCACGACGAAGACCTTGTACTTGTCCTGCATCTGCACGGTGGCTGTTGTGGGAATGACGAGGACGTCCTTATAGACTGTGGGCAGGATGATGTTGCCCGTGGAGCCGGAGTGGAGGATGTGTGTGGGATTGCTGAAGACGGCACGGAGCTGTACGGAGCCTGTCGAGCGGTCCACTACGCCGCTGACCGACTCTACCTTGCCCTTGGCGTCGTATTCGCTGCCGTCCACCAGCTGGAGTGTGAGCTCGGGCATGGCGGCGATGGCTTTCTCCACGTTCTCGCTGCTGCGTACCATCTGCAGGTACTGTGCCTCGGCGATGGAGAAGTAGACGTACATCTCGTTGTTGTCCGACACGGTTGTCAGGGGCTGGGGCATGGCGCTGCTCACCAGGGCGCCCTGTCGATAGGGCAGTGTGCCTATCACACCGTTGGCGGGACTCTTCACTACGGTGTAGCTGAGGCTGTTGCGTGCATTGACGACCTGTGCGTCGGCCTGTGCCAGCTGAGCCTTAGCGGAGAGGAGTGCGTTCTGTGCCGTCTGCAGTTCGAAGTCGCTGATGACTTGTTCGTCGAAGAGTTTCTTCTTGCTGTCGTAGCTGAGCTGCGCGGTGGCGAGCTGTGCTGTGGCAGCCTTCTGTGCTGCCTCGGCCGTGTTCAGGGCAGCCTGGTACGGCACCTGGTCGATGATGAAGAGTGTCTGTCCCTTCGTCACCTTCTGTCCCTCGGTGACGCAGAGCTTTTGCAATGTGCCGCCCACCTGCGGGTAGACGTCGATGTCCTGACGTCCCCGGATGGTGGCGGAGTACTTTTGTGCGAGTGTGATGTCCTTCTTCTCGGCCTTGCCGATCTTGAAGTCTGGTGTCGGCATGCTGCGCTGTTGCTGCTTGCCTCCACAGGAACTCAGTAGTGTCATTGCTGTCAGTGACAGGAATACGTAAAGAATTGACTTGGTTTTCATGTGTTACAAATGTCTGTTTTTCTTGTTCTTTTCAGAGTTTTCCCCTCTCCAAAAGGGTGTACCTCTTTGTTTTGCGGGTGCAAAGGTACGAAAAAAAACGGAAACAGAAAGCGTGAGGCAGTTCAAAAGACGTACAGAATTGTTCAATTTGTCCTTTCGAAGCGTGAATTTAAGATAATTTAATCCTTTATCTCGCCGTTTTCTGTCCTTTTGCAGTCCTTTCGCCGGACTCCCCCAGGCCGCAGGAGCAGTCCCTTCCCGCCGCTTTTACAACTTCCTCGCCCCGCTTTCACAAACTCTTCGCCCCGCTTTCACAAACTCTTTTCGCTTCTTTCATAACTTCCTCACTCCGCTTTTACAAACCCTTCCCGCCGCGTTCACAAATCCTTCGCTCCGCGGATAAAAACTTTTTCAGTGGCTTGGAAATTTATTTCAAAGCCTTGGAAATATATTTTAGTGCCTTGGAAATATATTTCAGAGCCACTGAAAAAGTTTTGTTTCACGAGTCGGAAAAAATTGTCATTTGGAGGGAAAGAGTTTAGATTTCAGTTAATTTATTTTGGAAAAGTGCTTTTTTGTCCCAAAAAGTTTGTGAGTTTCAGAAAAACTCCCTACATTTGCAGTCGGAAGCTTAAGAAAGAGAAAAGATTCAAGGGTTCCGGCCGGGAGCGGTTGGGATTCTTCTTTTTTTCGTCTTTCCCGCGTTTCCAAGGCGGAAGGCCGTGGCCGCGATGCCTTATAATATAATAATGTATATAGAAAAGAAGATACAAACTAAAATTAACCAAATATGGCTTATATGACACAGAAGGGCTACGACGAGCTCGTGGCCAAGCTGCAGCGCATGGAGAGCGTGGATCGTCCCGCCGCAAGCGCTGCCATTGCCGAGGCACGCGACAAGGGCGACCTCTCGGAGAACGCTGAGTATGATGCAGCAAAGGAGCACCAGAGCAAGCTGGAGACAGAGATCGCCATGCTGAAGAAAACCATCATCGAGGCGAAAATCATCGACACTACACATCTCGACACCAGCACCGTACAGATACTTTCCACCGTCGAGCTGCGCAACGTGAAGAACAAGATGACGATGAAGTACACCATCGTCAGCGCCACGGAGGCCGACCTGCGCTCCGGCAAAATCAGCGTGGAGACACCCATCGCCAAGGGTCTGCTCGGCAAGAAGGTGGGCGACATCGCCGAAATCCAAGTGCCCCAGGGTACGATTCAGCTCGAGGTGGTCAGCATCAACTTCGACTGAAGGCAGCGATTCGCAAAATCGTAAATAGTAAATCGTCAAATCGTAAATAGATATGGCAAGCATCTTTTCCCGTATTGTAGCAGGCGAGATACCGAGCTACAAAATAGCCGAGGACGAACACTACTACGCCTTCCTCGACATCAGTCCCCTGCAGAAGGGCCACACCCTCGTTATCCCCAAGCGCGAAGTGGACTACATCTTCGACCTCGAGGACGACGAACTGGCAGGCCTCCAAGTCTTTGCCAAGAAAGTGGCCCGCGCCATCAAGCGCGCCATACCCTGCGTCAAGGTCGGACAATGCGTACTGGGCCTCGAAGTGCCGCACGCACATATCCACCTCGTGCCCATGCAGACCGAGGCAGACATGCGTTTCACCAACCCCCACCTGCAGCTCTCGCCCGAGGAATTCGAGCAGATAGCCGCGAGCATCCGCAAGGAGATGGAATAACCGACAATACCTATAAGACCTATAGGACCTATAAGACCCATAGGATCCATAAGACCTATAGGACCCATAATTAACAAACACACCCCGTTATGAAAGCAAGACTTATCACAGCCGCAGCCCTGCTCAGCATGGCTCTCGGCATGCAGGCACAGAAGCACGACTTCGCCAACTGGAAGCGCTACGCAGCCGCCAACAAGGAGCTCGGCGCTCCCGCCAAGGGAGAAAAGCGCGTCGTACTGATGGGCAACTCCATCACCGACGGCTGGCCCCACACACGTCCCGAGTTCTTCAAGGACAACAACATCATCGGCCGAGGCATCGGCGGACAGACATCCTACCAGTTCCTGCTCCGCTTCCGCGAGGACGTCATCAACCTCCAGCCAAAGGTCGTCGTCATCAACTACGGCACGAACGACATCGCAGAGAACACCGGAGCCTACGACGAAGACCTCACCTACGGCAACGTCCTCTCGATGGTCGAGCTCGCACGCTACCACAAGTGCAAGGTCATCCTGACCAGCTGCCTCCCCGCCGGCGGCTTCAGCTGGCGTCCGTCCATCACCGACAGCATGGACAAGATACGCAGTCTCAACGCACGCGTCAAGGCCTATGCCGAGAAGAACAAGATTCCCTACGTCGACTACTTCGCCGCTATGGTCAATGCCGAAGGCACAGCCATGAAGGCCGAACTGGCTAACGACAATCCCGGTGTTCATCCCAATGCAGCAGGCTACGCCGTCATGGAGAGCCTCCTGCTGCCCGTCATCCAGAAACTACGCTAAGACAGTCATGACCGACAACAGGTACTGCCTCATCCTGGCCGGCGGCAACGGAAGTCGCCTCTGGCCCATCAGCCGAACCACAAAGCCCAAACAGTTTCTCGACCTCTTCGGGACGGGACGCACCCTGTTGCAGCAAACCTACGACCGCGTTGCACAGTTCTTCGACCCCTCGCACATCTACGTCAGCACCAACGTGGCCTACCTGCCCCTCATCTACGAGCAGCTGCCCGAAGTGGATGACCTGCACATCCTCGAGGAACCATTGCGCCGAGGCACTCTCGCCGCCGTAGCTTGGGGCTCGGTCTTCATCGCAAAGCAGGACCCGCAGGCAACACTCTTCGTCACACCCTCCGACCAGCTCATCCTGCGCGAGGAACTCTACCGGCAGGACGTGCTCGCGGGACTTCAGTTCGCCAGCGAAAACGACGGACTGCTCGTTATGGGCATCACCCCGTCGCGGCCTGAAACAGGCTACGGCTACATCCAGACCGACGACGACAAACCGCTCAGCAACGACATCTTCCCCGTCAAGTCCTTCACCGAAAAGCCCGACGCACATTTTGCCGACATCTTCCTGCAGGAAGGAAATTTCCTCTGGAACACCGGACTGCTGTGCTTCAGCACTCGCGTCATGCTGGACAACCTCTTCATGCTCGTGCCCGAATACCGGCTCGAAATACCGCGCATGATGAGGGAAGCCGAGAATGCCGACCCGAAGCACGTGCCCGAAAGCTTCAACGTCCTGCCCAACTACAACATGGACGTCAGCATCCTGGAACGCAGCGAACACGTCTACGTACAGCGATGTCACTTCGGCTGGGCCGACATCGGCACTTGGGCAAGCATCAGCAAAGACGTGCCTGCCGATGCCGACGAGAACGTCCTCATGGGCACCGAAGCTTACCTCTACGAGTGCTCGGGCAACATCATACGCCTCCCCGAAGGCCGCAAGGCGGTCATCAAGGGGCTGAACAACTATGTGGTGGCCGAAGAAGGGGAAATCCTCATGATTTGTCCCCGCGAAGACGTCACGGCCATGCGCCGCATGCACACCGACACGAAGTTCGGCAACTAAGGTTCTTGAATCGACCAAGCACTCCGAACGGGCTTGTCGTCACGGATAATGTCTTCCGTCCAGTTGGGTTCCTTGAAGAACTCGTTGGGCTGGAAGACATGTAGTTTATAGAACTTCGTCAGGATGAGGCGCAGCTCTGTCGTCGTGGCAGGCTTCAGCGCGAAGGGCTTGTCCTGCTTCCAGGCGATGGTCTGCACGCAAAGATGCTCCAGGTCGTTGAGCTGCGAGTGGTCGAACGCCTCGACGAATATCTTGCTGTTGGGCTCCACAATGCCGCAGAAGCGCAGCCGCCAGCTGGCTCCCTCCGCGCTCAGGAGCGAGACCTGCATGTAGTAGTTGCTGTCATTCACGAGGTACGACTCGAAGCCTGTGCTGGAGAACTCCTTGATGTTGTCGGGCAGGAAGGAGAGATACAGGTTGAGCCGTTCCCCTTCGCGCCTTTCGAGGGGAGCCGCCTTCAAAACATTCTGCGGGGGAACAGCCCCCTTCCCATCCTCCCCCCGAGGAGGGAGGTTTTTTCCTTCGGCAGCATCCCTTGTCCTTGCTTCTCCCCTCTCCTCGGAGATGGGTTGGGGGCGAGGCTGAGGCTGCTCTATCACTATCACGTCCCTCACTTGCATGGGTATCTCAAAGCCGTCCTCATCTTCCACGAGGACGATGTTCTATCTCCTTGGAAACCGCTCACCGTGCCTCCTCCCACTTCGGAGAGAAAGCGTACCTTATCGCCTATCTTCATATCTTTATTGCATTATTCTTGTGCAAAGATACGACTTTTTGCGATAATTGCCGTACCTTTGCAGGAAATATCAGTTCAATGGACACAAAACATATTCAAATACGCGACTACGACTACCCGCTTCCCGACCAGCGCATCGCCAAGTTCCCCCTTGCGGAACGCGACAGCAGCAAGCTCCTTGTCTACGACGGCGGCCGCATCAGCGAGACACACTTCCGTTCCCTGCCTTCGCTTCTGCCCGAAGGTGCACTCATGGTGTTTAACAATACAAAGGTCATCCAGGCAAGGCTGCACTTCAGGAAAAAGACTCCCTCTAACTTCCCCTTAAAGGAGGAGGACTCAAGCGAAGCTTCTGCGAAGGAAACTCTCCCTTTAAGGGAGGATTTGGGAGGGTCTGGCGGAGCTTTAATCGAAGTCTTCCTCTTGGAGCCGGTCTTCCCCGTGGAGTATCAGGAGAACTTCGCCAGCAAAGGCAGCTGTTCGTGGTACTGTCTGGTGGGCAACTTGAAGAAGTGGAAGGAAGGTCCCCTCGTGAGGGAATTCACAATCCGCAATTCTTCGCAGAGCTCAGGCACAGGCGAAACGAAATTCATACTCACGGCAGAGCGCAAAGGCACGCACGGCACGAGCCAGCTCATCGAGTTCCGTTGGCGGAAAGAGAATGAGGAATTAAGAATTAAGAAGCAACGTTCGACGGCCGAAGGGAAAGTCAATGAAGAATTTGCTGCCGCCCATGATGGCAGCTCTGACTCTTCACTTTTCACTTTTCACTCTTCACTTAGCTTTGCCGAGGTCCTCGATGCCGTCGGCGAGCTTCCCATCCCGCCTTACCTCAACCGCAAGACGCAGGAGAGTGACAAGACAACCTACCAGACCGTCTACTCCAAGATAAAAGGCTCTGTGGCAGCACCCACGGCGGGACTGCACTTCACGCAGCGCGTCCTTGCCGACATCGACGCCCGGAGCATCGAGCGCGAGGAGGTGACGCTCCACGTCGGGGCAGGCACGTTCCGTCCCGTCAAGAGCGAGGACATCGGCGGACACGACATGCACACCGAGCACATCGCCGTCCATCGCCGCACCATCGAGCGGCTCCTGGCCCACGGCGGCGAGGCGATTGCCGTTGGCACCACCAGCGTCCGCACCCTCGAGAGCCTGTATTATATGGGGGTTCTGGCAGAGCGTGAAGAACGAAGAGTGAAGAGTGAAGAATATAAGATACATTCAGGAGCTATTGGTAACTCTGATTCTTCACTCTTCACTCTTCACTCTTCACTATCCCTCCACGTTCCCCAATGGATGCCGTACGAGTACGATAACTCACTTTCCACGACGGAAGCCCTCGAAGCCCTGCTCCGTTACATGGACGAGCGCGGCGAGGAAGTGCTGCATTCCAGCACGCAGATCATCATTGCCCCGGGCTACAAGTACCACATCGTCCGTCGCATGATAACGAACTTCCACCAGCCGCAGAGCACTTTGCTCCTTTTGGTCAGCGCCTTCATCGGCGACGCCTGGCACGAAGTCTACGACTATGCCCTCGGCCACGACTTCCGTTTCCTCAGCTACGGCGACAGCTCCTTGCTCATACCCTGAAGCAGTGGCAGCGACGGACTTTGGGCCGTCGCTGCTATATTATTAATAAAGATTATCCACATTCGTGCCGCCATATTGAATCATATATCATATAGTTTTCGAAAAAAAACTGCAAATCTGTCACGGAACATGTAGCCCGCTGCAAATAATCCTGTTACGATATGGCAGATGATATGGCAGAAAGAGAATTAAAGTAACTGTTCAGCGAATAGCTTTTAAGGATGCGCTTCGCGCAGAAATTGAACAAAATTGCATTCAAAATTTATCAAAACAAAACATTTTGTTTAATTTTATATCCAATTTTGATGAATTTCTCGCCGCAGGCGATTACATTTATAATTCGCTGAATAGTTACGAATTAAAAAGTGAAAGTTAAAAAGTTGAAAAGTTAAAAAGCTTTACTCGTCTCCAACACGCGGGAACAAAGGGAACAACACGCGGGAATAACGGGTACAGCACGCGGGAACGATGGGTGCAGTGCGCTTTTTATTACGAGACACCCTTCTAAAACTCTGCTTGTCACATAAACAAAGGCAAATTACGGAATTTTCTCCTCTTTTATTTTTAATAGTTCAAAAGAAATTGCTATCTTTGTAGCCGTCTTGTGGACCAATACGATGCATCGATAGACAGCCACAGGAACAAGAGAGCGTTTCCGCTTTCATCCTTTATCGTGAAATCTGGTAAATTTTATGCAGAAGGATTGGAAGACAAGGAACACGCTCGTCTGGTATGTACGTATGCATACGGCTCCTCGCCGATATGTAGCTACATATTTCGGCGAGGGGGTTACTGTTTCCATTTATTTCTGCAAGGGTTTACCAGAGCCTACGATAAGATGAGTGAGGACATGTCCCTCGCTTTCTTGTGACCCATAAACATTTACCGCTGAGATAGGGGGACGTAGGCAAACATAATAATCAGTTTATGATTAAGCATTACATCATGAATCTGTCGGCAGCCTTGGCGTTGCTGACACCTGTGAGCCTGATGGCTCTGGAGAAGGATGGGGAAACCTGGCTAATCGGTTCGGCTGACGAACTGATTGAGTTCGCTCAGAAGGTAAACAGTGGCGAAGCCTCCAGCAACGGCTATGGTGATGTCTACGCCCGCCTGACAGCCGACATCGACTTGCGAGGCAGGGAGACAGACTTCCCAATGATAGGCACAGCCGGACTGCCTTATAAGGGAGACTTTGACGGGCAGTTGCATTCCATTACCTTTAATCTGGAAACTGCCTCTGACAACAGCGGACTTTTTGCTTATCTGAACAGCGGTACGGTTAAGAATCTTTGTGTCAACGGTTCCATGACGGTCAACCATAACTCCTGCGGTGCCATTGTTGGCAATGCTTCCGGCTTCGCGAGTATACAGAACTGCACGAGCAATGTTGACATCACGATAGAGGCTGGTGTCTGTATCGGCGGCATCGTAGGCTATAGCCAGGGCATTTGGACGCCCCCCTATGTCCGCATTGAGAATTGCATTTATACAGGTCATTTGATGGGACATACTGCCTGCAGTGCAGGAATCGCCGGATGGTGTGACAAAGGTGGAGGAGGATACCAGACCATTATTAAGAACTGCCTCGTAACGGGAGAGTTTGATGTTGAGATAGGAAATGACTATAATCATATAATAGCCCGCGGCGAAACGCCAGATGCAAATGTCACCAACTGCTACTATGTCCATCCGACAGGCATCGGTGTACAGGAAGGTCAGGAAGTGACACAGGTGACGATGGAGCAGGTGCAGAGCGGCGAGGCGTGCTACCTTTTGAATGTGAGTCATTATAAGTGGGGTGGGACAGCTCGTTCTACCGTCTTCCGTCAGAACATCGGCGAGGACAAGGTTCCTGTCTTCGACCCGTTGCACGGCGTGGTGGCTAAAATAGGTCCCGAGGGCTATGCCACTTGGGCCGGAGGAGATTTCAACATCTGGATGGAGGCCGATGCTGCCCACGTAGCAGAAGGCGTGAAGGCATACGCCGGTACGGTGAAGGGTCACTCCCTGCTGTTGCATCCGGTCGTAGTGATGAACGGGTCCAACGGCGGCTATGTTATAAAAGGCGAGCCTGGCTACTACAGTTTCATGCCTACCAACGAAGAGCCGACCGACGTAGAAAACGACTTAAAAGGTGCTAGCGATGTGATAGACCCCAGATGGGGGACATACTACGTGCTTGCTGTCATGGATGATGTCTTGGGCTTCTATAGAGTCGCAAATAATGGCAATGGTATTGACTCGCACACTGCCAACTTAGCGAATCCCAGTTTCGATGCTGACGTGAAAATGCTTTCCTTGATTTTCGACGATGAGACGGGCATCGAAGCAGTCAATGGCGCAGAGCCCGAAGTTCATGGTGGAATATATGACCTTAGCGGCCGCAGCATAGAGAAGATGCGTAAAGGCGTGTATATCATTAACGGTAAAAAGATATTGAGGTAAGATGAAGAAGTCGTACATTCAGCCTCTGGCGGAAGCAGCTTTCGCGGAGGTACAGCAGATGCTGGCAGAGAGTTTGCCTGTCTGCGATGAGACAGTCGATGGCAGCAATGCCTTGACGAAGGAGAACGATTGGGACATCTGGGCCTGCAGCGAGTAAACGTCAGACAAACCATTTCAGTTATTTGGGAAGGGGAACGGCCAAGACGGTTGCTCCCCTTTTCCCGTTTTCACGGGAATGGTGTTTGCCAAGACTGTTTCCTGAGCACTTTGTTTAGCCCGATTTTATGCTAAAATATGCAGTAATGTGGATTTTTCCGTTCAAAGTGATTCGGCTCTTGACAAGAAGTGCTATCTTTGCAAGGAAAACCTGAGATACAACGAAATGAACGCGAGACGCTTTTCCATGGCAGTTCTGACCCTGCTGCTGTCCCTGCTGACGGCGGGGGCTGACGATTTGAAAGTGGTCACATCGCCCGTCGACGGCTGCTTTGCCATCGCTGGCGCTACGACCTCCGACAAGGCTATCATCCTCTACGACGACCAGGATGCCGAGGTGGTGCGCACGGTCGTGGACTGCCTGATGTCCGACCTCAAGGCCGTGACGAAGAAGACCTTCATGAAGTACAGAACGGAGCCGACGTCGCTGAAGAACCCCATCATCGTGGGCACCATCGGGCAGTCGTGCCACATCGACCAGCTCATCCGGGACGGCAAGCTCGACGTGAGCGACGTGGAAGGCAAGTGGGAAGCCTTCGGCATGCAGGTCGTAGACAACCCGATGGAGGGCGTGGAGCGTGCCCTCGTCATTTTCGGAGCCCAGCCTCGCGGCACGGCTTACGGCATGTTCCAGCTGAGTCGGATGGCAGGCGTCTCGCCCTGGATATGGTGGGCCGACGTCACCCCGACCACCCGGACGCAGCTCTACGTCACCCCCGGCCGCTACGTCTCCGGCTCGCCGTCGGTCCGGTTCCGCGGCATCTTCCTCAACGACGAGGATTTCGGCCTGCGCCCCTGGGCTGCGAAGAAGATGGATACCTCGCTCAACAACTTCGGTCCCAAGACCTACGCCGCCATCATGGAACTGTTGCTCCGTCTCAGGGCCAACACTCTCTGGCCCGCTATGCATGCCGGCAGCCGTGCCTTCTGGTTCGAGAAAACGAATATCCCCCTCATCATGAAGTACGACATCTACATGGGCTCCAGCCATTGCGAGCAGATGCTCAGGGACAATGAGTACGAGTGGGGCAAGTCGGGCGACAAGTTCGGCGGTCACGGCGACAGCGACTGGGTGTGGAAGACGAACAAAGAGATGATAAAACGCTACTGGGCCGAGCGCGTTGGCGAGAGTCGCGGCAAGAATGCCATCTACACCCTCGGCATGCGTGGCGTACACGATACAGGCATCAACGGCTACAGCTCCACGGCGGAACGCGTGGCAGCCCTCACCGACATCATCGCCTACCAGCGGCAACTCTTGGCCGACAGCATCGGCGACCCGACCACCATCCCGCAGATTTTCATCCCCTACAAAGAGGTGCTCGACTGCTACAACGCCGGACTCCGGGTGCCCGACGACGTGACCTTGATGTGGGTGGACGATAATCATGGCTACATCCGGCAGATGCCGACGCCCGCAGAGCAAGCGCGTTCGGGCGGCAACGCCATTTACTATCACCTCTCCTACTGGGGCTCGCCCGATTCCTACCTGTGGCTCAGCACCATCTCGCCCTCGCTTTGCAGCTACGAGCTCAGCAAGGCTTACGACCAAGGCATACGCGACCAATGGATTATCAACGTGGGCGACATCAAGCCGGCCGAAGAGGAACTGGAGTTTTGCATGGACCTCGCCTGGGACATCAACAGCTGGACACCCGAGAATGCCTACAAGTATACGCACGACTGGGCCGCACGCACCTTCGGCGAAGACTACGCCGACGAGATAAGCGAAGTGAAGGCTGCCTACTACCGCCTCGGTATCGCGGCCAAGCCCGAGCACGTACAGCTCTGCCACTTCGACCATTCCAATGCCGAGATTGACGCCCGCATCGCCGAGTATCAGGACCTGTACGATAGGGTAGTGGCTCTGCGCTCGCGCATCCCCTCTGCGCTTCGCAACGCCTACTACGAGCTCATCGAGTACCCCGTCTGCGCCTGCACCGACCAGAACATCAAGCTGCTCCGTGCCCGCCAGAGCTTCGAGTATGCCTGGGCCGGTCAAGGCGAGAAGGCTTTGGCCTACGCTAAGGATGCACAGAATGCCTTCGAGGAAATCAAGACCCTCACGACGAGGTACAACACGGGCATCGCTTCGGGTAAGTGGCAAGGCATGATGGACTACAAGCCCAACAACTGGAGTCAGCACCTGATGCCCGCCGTGGCTACGTCCGACGACGTGGCCGAGCAGCAAAGCACCCTCCTGCAACCCCGTGTCCACATCGTTGCCGGCGGCAGCTTCGACCAGGCCTCCTCCAGCGTCAAGGCCCTTCAGGGTCTGGGCATTCAGGGCACTACGGCAACCGTCTGGCCGCTCGATATGACGAAGTACACCACGGCTTCCGCAGCGCCCTACGCCGAGTATGTCCTCCCTGTGCAGAAGGGACTCAACGTCATACAGGTGCGCTGCCTGCCCACCTTCCCCATCAACACCTCCTACGACCTGCGCGTCGGCATCTCCGTCGACGGAAAGGCCGCCTCTACCATCTCTGTCAAGCTCTCCGCCATGACCGAGAGTTGGGACGAAACGGTGGCCCAGGGCTACATCCCAGCCGCTGTGCATTACACCAGCACGGAGGCGAAGAAGGTTCGCGTCCGCGTCAGCTTCATGGACCCAGGCCTTTCCGTCAGCGCCATGGCAAGTGTTCCGTTCACCGTCGGGGCAGAGGACCTAACCGAACTCATCACGAATCCCGACTTCGAGTACGGCACCGGCGGCACCCTCAACCCGCAGGGCGGACTCGTCCGCGGCGTGCCCAAGGGCTGGAAGGCAACGGGCACGATGAACGGCAACTCGTGGGGCATCAACCAGGATGCCAAGCACCTATGGGGCATCAACGCCTACTGGGCCAGCGCAAAGCCCATGCCCAACGTCTACGAACTCTCGCAGACCATCCCCGCCTCCAAGCTCGGCGCAGGCACCTACCTCGTCACCTGTCTGCTCGGCACGCAGAAGGATAAGATGGCCAACTGCCGCCTCTTCGCCAACAAGAACGTGCAGTACTACGGCAAGCAAAGCGACTATCAGTCCTCTATGCTCACCTCGGGCGAGGTGAACACCTTTGCCGGCTACGGTCCGTCCGGTGCGGGCAAGATGACGCTCCGCCCGATGGCCGTCATGGTGACGCTCCGGGACGGCGAAAGCCTGAAGCTCGGCATCCGCTCGAGCAACTTCAAGGCCGACGGCACACGCTCCACCGGCGACAGTCACGGCTGGTTCAAGGTGGACCACTTCCGCCTTCAGCGCATCGATGCCGAAGAGGTCCCGGACGGCATCCGGCCTTCCCTTCCCTTTCGGGGAGAGGACGGTGAAGAGGCCTGCTACGACCTGCAGGGACGAATGGTCCGCGGCGGGTGGTCCGCATCGGGCGGTCAGTCCGCTCATGGCATCTTCGTCCGGCGCCGTCCCGACGGCAGTGTCGTGAAGCTTGCAAAGTAACGTCAGGGGGGGCAACGCGGCACGCTGTGTTTTCCGGAGGGGTGCGGCGTGTCTGCGGATGCGGCGTGTCGTTCTGGCTCAGAACTCGATGTAGGGGCGGAGTCGGTCGATGTCGCTGGGGCGGAAGGCGTCGAGATGTTCCAGGTCGGCGATGCCCTGCAGGTCTCCTTTGTTGCGGCGGTACTCGAAGATGGCCTTTGCCTGATAGAAGCTGAGGTAGGGGTGCTTCATCATCTGCTGCACGGAGAGACGGTTGACGTTCAGCTTCCTGACGGGCTGCGGCGCGAGCGACATGTAGCGGAGCACCGAGTCGGGCATCTCCGTGGCCTCCATCGCCTGTTCTTTTGTAACGAAGCCTCCCAGCGACTGACGGTAGGCGACGATGCGGGCGGCACGCTTCGAGGCGATGCCCGGAATGAGCTTCAGCTGTGCGGTGTCGGCAGAGCCGATGTCGACGGTCTGGCCCGGAGAGAGTTTAACGGGCCGTTCTTTCTGAGCTGAGTCCCCGCCTGTGTTCTCCCCCTTTAAGGGGGAGTCAGAGAGGGTCTTGGGTGAGTCAGAGAGGGTCTTGGGGGAGTTAGAGAGGGTCTTTGGGGCGTCAGATGGAGTTACATACTGGAACTTCTTGTCAATCCTGATGCAGGGTCTTAGCCGTTCCCACTGTTCGTTTGTCAGGCCACGCAGGCGCATGAAGTCCTCGGGCGTGTGGTAGCGTCCGTGTTTGGCGCGGTAGCGATAGATGTTCCGCACTTGCCAAGGCGAGAGCCCCAAACGGAGCAGGGTCGTAGAGTCGGCGGTGTTGGGGTCAAAGGGGAAGGTCTCAACAGGTTCCTCCAGAGGCAGACCCTCTCCCGGCCTCTCCCTTGTAGGAAGAGGTGTTGATAGCCTTTCTCTGTTTGTATCTTCTCCTTTCCCTACAAGGGAGAGGCCTGGAGAGGGTCCGGATGTGGTTCGGGGCTCGCTCTTCCACACAGAAAACCCGACGATGCCTATCAGCAGCACCCATTCGACGACGAGCAAGGCACGCCGCTGGGCAGAGGTGAGGAAGGGCAGGCGTTTCATGCAAGGAACTCCCGGACGAAGACTGCGGTGATGGCGATCGGTGCCACGTACCGGATGAGGAAGTAATAGAGGCGGAACAGGCGGAAACGCAGCGTGCCGCCGTTCGTCAGCTCGTTCTCAACAAGCTTGCGGTCCAGATACCAGCCCGTGAAGAGACAGATGATGATGCCGCCGATGGGCAGGATAATCTTCGACGACGTATAGTCGAAGAGCTCGAAGATGTTCAGTCCGAACACCTTCAGCCCGCTCAGGACACCGAACGACAGGGAGCAGGCCACGCCGAGCGTCATGCAGGCCACCGATACCGTGGCAGCAGCTTTTTTGCGCGAGAGGTGGAAGGCCTCCAGCAGGTAGGCCGTGACGCTCTCGTGCAGCGACATGGCACTGGTCAGCGCCGCCAGCAGGAGCAGCAGGTAGAAGAAGCCGGAGAAGAAGTAGCCAAGCAGCGGTATGTGGCTGAAGGCGATGTTGAAGACGTTGGGAAGCGTGATGAAGACCAGTCCCGGTCCGGCATCGACGCTGACACCTTCCACGCTGAACACAGCCGGGAAGATGATGAAGCCGCTCAGGATGGCAACGAAGGTGTCGATGGTGCTCACGCCCGCCGCCGTCTTCGGCAGGTTGGTGTCCTGACGGAAGTACGACGCATAGGTGCAGAGACAGCCCATAGCCAGACTGAGCGAGTAGAAGGCCTGCCCGACGGCACTGAGCAGGACGCTGCCCGTAATCTTCGAGAAGTCGGGCTTGAGCAGGAAGCGAAGCCCTTCCCGCGAACCGGGCATGCTGAACGAGCAGACCACCAGGATGCCGATGATGAAGAGCAGCATCGGCATCATCAGCTTCGAGAAGCGCTCGATGCCCGACTGCACGCCGCGGGCTATGATGTAGTGCGTCAGGCCCATGAAGGCCACGCCCGCCAGTACGGGTTGCCAGGGATTGCTGACAAAGTCGTTGAAGACAAGGCTGTAGTCGCGGTCGGCCATCAGTCGTCCGCCCACCGACTGGATGAGGTAGAAGAGCGTCCAGCCGCTGACGATGATGTAATAGGAAAGAATGAGGAAGGCCACGAAGACGCCCGCCACGCCCTCCAGGCGCCACCATTTGCCCGGAGCCAGCTTGCTGAAGGCCGTGATGGTGTTGGCGTGGGTGTTGCGACCAATGAGGAACTCGCTCATCATCACCGGGATGCCTATCACTGCGATGCAGATGAGGTAGACGAAGATGAAGGCCGCGCCGCCGTTGTTGCCCACCTCTGTCGGGACGCGCCACACGTTGCCCAGGCCCACGGCCGACCCTGCAGAGGCCAGTACCGCGCCTATCTTGCTGCCGAAGTTGTGTCTTGTTTCCACGTTTCTATGTTTCAAAGTTAGTAAATGCAAGTTTCATGTTTACCGTCAGCCCAGCAGTCCGCTCCAGAAGATGATGAGGATGCCTATGGGAGCCACCCAGCGGATGAGCACCAGCAACAGGCGCATCAGGCGGATGGAGAGCGTGCCGCCGTTCGTCAGCTGCTGTACCACAAGCCGACGGTCCAGCCACCAGCCCACGAAGAGCGTCATCGAGATTCCGCCCAGGGGCATGAGGAACTTTGTGACGGTGAAGTCGAAGAGGTCGAAGAAGCCGCGCCCAAGCACCGTGACCTCCCGCCAGGGACCGAACGAGAGCGAGCAGCAGGCGCCCAGCACCAGGCAGACGGCCGTGACGATTGCGGCGGCCTTGTTGCGGCTCTGGCCGAAGTGTTCGGAGAGGAAGGCCGTGCATATCTCGTGCATGCTGATGCTGCTTGTCAGGGCTGCCAGCAGGAGCAGGATGTAGAAGAGCAGGGCGAAGACGTATCCGGCAAAGGGCATCTGTCCCGACATCATGTTGAAGACGTTGGGCAGCGTAATGAAGACGAGGCCGGGACCTGCGTCGGGACTGATGCCTACGCTGAAGACTGTGGGGAAGATGATGAAGCCGCTCAGCACGGCCACCAGCGTGTCGATGGCGCAGACGTTCAGGGCCGACCTGACCAGCCGTGTCTCGTTGCTGAAATACGACGAGTAGGTGATGAGGCATCCGATGCCGACACTCAGCGAGAAGAACGCTTGTCCCATGGCGCCGAGCACGACGTCGGGCGTCACTTCGCTCAGGTCCGGGTCGAGCAGGAAACGGATGCCTTCCGAGGCTCCGGGCAGTGTCAGCGAGAAGCACACCAGCAGGACGATGATGATGAGCAGCAGGGGCATCATCAGCTTGGAGTAGTGCTCTATGCCGCGCTCTATGCCGCGTGCCACCACGTAGTGCGTCAGCAGCAGGAAGACGGCCAAGTAGACGAGCGGCAGCCACGGGTCGGACACAAAGGCGTTGAAGGCTGCGCCGTAGTCCGTGCCATCCTTTCCCTGGAGCTGTCCGGCGGCGGAGAGGATGGTGTAGTGCAGCGTCCAGCCCGCCACGACGGAGTAGAACGAGAGAACCAGGAAGCCGCTCAGCACGCCCATGATGCCGGTCAGCACCCACGGCTTGCCCGGGGCCAGCTTGCGGAAAGCTCCGATGGCATTGCTCCGCGACGAACGTCCGATGGTGAACTCGCAGAGCATGACAGGCAGGGCAAGCAGCAGGATGAAACAAAGGTAGATGAGGATGAAGGCTGCGCCGCCTCCTCGCCCCACTTCCGTCGGGAAGCGCCAGATGTTGCCCAGTCCGACGGCCGACCCTGCCGAAGCTAGTATCACGCCCAACTGACTGCCGACACGGCCACGCTTTGCGTTCATTGTTTAGTGTAGAGTTTAGTGTTTAGAGTTAAGAGTTTAGTGTTTAGAGTTTAGGGCAACGGGCCGACGGCTCACAGTCCGGTTCGCGGCCGGCCATGCTCAAAACGGCTGACTTTGCTTTAATTCGGTGCAAAGATACAAATAAATATGAACTATGAACTACAAACTATGAACTAAATTCCGTATCTTTGCAGCAAATTGTCAGAAAATAGTCGATATATGCTTTACCGTTACCTGCGTCGCTACCCGATTAGTAGCTTTTTGATTGCCTGCATCGTGCTGCTTTCCCTGCTGCCCATCCCGGATGTGAAGATGGCGAAGGACATACCTTTGGCCGACAAGTGGACGCACATGGTGATGTACGGCGTACTGACCTCGGCCGTATGGTTCGAGACGCGGCGTGCCGGTCTGTCCCTTTCAGCCCTGAGGGTCTGCCTGCTCTTCCTCCTGCCCGTCGCGTTGGGCGGCTTGCTGGAGTTGGCGCAAGCCTACCTGACCACGTGCCGCAGCGGTGAGTGGCTCGATTTTGTTGCCAACACCATCGGCGTCTGCATCGGCACCGCCGTGGGGCTCCTGCAGAACATTAGGAGCCGACGTTTCTATTGTGTCACTATCTTCCTTCTGTTCTGAATGTAGATGCCACGGGATAGTTTAGGCTCAGTTGTCTGCCGTCCCAATAGGTCGTAGACAGTAGCCTCTTCCTTTGCTGGCGGCTCTAAGCTTTGGACAGAAGTTTGAAGCTCAGAGAGCAGTTCTGCTTTCGATACCTCATAGACATCCGTCTCAGTGAGAATCAGAAGTTTGTCTTTGTACTGCTTCATGTCGAACATCAATTCCTCTGGTTCTTTCTTTGTTGGCTCTATATATGGCTTGCTCCATGATTTACCTCCATCTGTGGAGCACATTATCTTGTGTTCTGTATTTTGATAGCCTGTCATGTAGACGATATCGGCATTATCATCGTCGTATGTTGTAAAGTGCCAATTACTCACATAGTCCCAGTTAACGGGTGTCTCATGAAGGAATTCGTACACGTTCCATGTGTGACCATTATCCATCGAAGAGTAAATCTGGTGACTACCTCCTGCTATCCATCTGTCGGGATTGGCGGGAGAGAATGCTATTCGCATTACGGTCCCGCGCATACCGATGGATGAAGATTGGTCTTGCCAAGTCTCTCCGCCATTATATGTGATTTGCAGGTCTAAATAAGATTCTAAAATTTTGTATCCTGTTTCATAAATAATCTCAGGCTGAGTGGGATGGAATCCTATATACTCTGGAGTAGTGTCTGAAACCTTCTCCCAAGTCTTTCCGAAATCAGCAGATTTATATATTCCGCCAGATGGCCAGGAGGATACTATCAGCGCGTCTGATTGGATTGGGTGCTGGTCAAAGTTCAAAAACGATATGCCCTCCTTGATTTTAATGATATCCGGCGTGATATCCTCGTAGGTCTTTCCCTCATCGTGAGACAAAAGCAGGTATCTGGTATCTTCGTGGTTGTAGCGTAGGGCCAGCATCTCGTCCCCTCTGCGTGCATAGTTCTGAATGGGAATGCCCTCAAAACCGACCAACTGCCACTCGTTTCCGTCATCAGACAAATCCATGGAGAAAAGCCCCTGATTGGTACAAGCATAGAGAATGTCACCCTCTACATGTAGTTGCGGCCGAAAGCAGCCACCTTCCCTCATATAGCATTTGTCCATCCCCAGACCTAGTGGTTTGAATAGCTGACCATACGACGCAATGGATGCAAATATGGCAAGAATGGG
Source organism: Bacteroidaceae bacterium (assembly GCA_017483665.1). Classification (GTDB taxonomy): domain Bacteria; phylum Bacteroidota; class Bacteroidia; order Bacteroidales; family Bacteroidaceae; genus Physcousia. Next base: position 6,732 of record JAFUVM010000091.1, on the reverse strand, counting down.
TAATAACAATCTATAATGAATCATAGTGTAATGGTTGATATAATCTTTCACTAGTAGTCTGTAAAGTCGGCGCTTATTTTCGGGAGAGCGTGGCGACGATGTATTCCGACTGTGTGCCGATGCGGAACTTGCCGCCCCAGATGCCTATGCCGCTGCTGACGTAGTAGCGGGTCGCGCCGCGCTGCCAAGGGCCGAACGAGCATTCGTACATCCGGTCGGTCAGCCAGGAAATGGGCCACACTTGCCCGCGATGGGTGTGACCGCTCAGCTGGAAGTCGATGCCGAGCCTTTCGGCTCCGTCCAAGTGGTAGGGCTGGTGGTCGAGCACGAACGTGTAGAGTCCTTCCGGAGCCTTGTCCTTCAGCTCTGCCAGCGAACGGCGGGCGGCGTTGGTGCGGTCGTCGCGACCGATGATGCAGAGCGCATCGTCAATCACGGCACACGTGTCGACGAGCAGATGGATGCCGGCTTCCTCGTAGAACGCCTTGGCCTTCGGCACGCGACTGTAGTACTCGTGGTTGCCCAGACAGGCGTAGACGGGTGCCCGGAGCCGTCGGAACTCCTCGGCCATCCCGTCGGCCAGGAGCGGACGGACGCTGTTGTCAATGATGTCGCCTGCGATGAGGATGAAGTCGGGCCGTTCGGCATTGACGAGGTCCACCCACTTCGCGAACTCTCCGCGCCTGTGGTGGTAGCCCAGGTGCAAGTCGCTCATCATGACAATCTTGTAGTCCTTTGCCAAAGGTTTCTCCGTCGTGAGCGACAGGGGAACCCGCACTTTGTGGTGATGCTTGACGTTGCCCCATACCAGGAGCAAGGTCAGTCCGATAAAGATGCCGAGGGCTGTGGCTCCGTTCGACCGCAGCAGTCCGGCGGGAAGCACGTGCACGAGCCTCAGCAGGTCGGCGCAGATGAAGATGAGCGCCAGGTAGAGCAGTACGATGAGGCTGGAGGTGGCTATCTGATAGACCGCCGAGGCTACGTCGAGCGGCAGTTCGTCCAGTCCGCCCCTCAGCACGTAGAACATGCTCAGGAAGCAGGCTGCACACAGACAGACTGCGGCCCATCGCCACACGGACGCCCAAGGAAGCACCTGCCACACGTGCCAAAGCACATAAATCAGGCTTCCGAGCGAGAGGCAGAGGAAAACGAGAAACATCAGTCGCATATGTCGGTTGTGGTTCTATGGCTTGGAGTGACGGCCTTATCTTCGGATGGTGAGGGGAATAGCCTCGGCGTGTGCCTGACAGAAGGCTGCGGCATCGTCGAGGACGAGGGCCAGATAGCCGCCGCCGCCTGCACCGGGCATCTTCCAGGCCAGCACGCCGGGAAGGGCGGAGTAGCGGTCGATGTAGTCCTGCACGCCGGGCTGTATCATGGCGGGGAACATGCTGATCTGTGCCTGGAACGAGGCTTTGTAGCTACGGGCAAAGGCCGCGAGGTCGGTGCGCAGGATGGCCTGCCAGCAGTCGTCGGCTGCCTGGGCCAGTGCCTTCACCTTCGGCTCCGTGATGTCCTTGCCTTCTACCACGGAACAACCCGGGCGGCGGGGGAACATCGGCACGAGGCACAGATGTTGCTCCAGCCAGCTGAGCACCCGCTCGTCGTGGCACTGCTCGATGCTGTCGGGCCAGTAGCGGGCGTCGTAATGGTGCCGGCAGAGGCCCGGCACACAGATGCCGATGGCGTCCTGGGCACCGCTGATGATGCCGTCGCTGCGCTCGGGGTCGTTCTCGAAGCAGAACACCAGCTTGGCGAGCATCTCGGGGTCCATGTCGGGAAGGTGCAGCGGCCATATCTTCTGTATCTGTTTGCGTGTGGAGGTGGAGAGGCCGCAGCGGTCGCGCACCTCGAAGTCCGGCACGAGGGACATCGTGATGGCCCAGCCGGGAGCGAAGCAGCTGACGTAGGGCTGGTCTATCCATGTGCCGGCCAGGTCCAGGCGGGTAGGAATCTGACAGAGCTGTGCCTTCATGTCCGTGCTGCTGCGGGCATCGAGCCCTTCGGCCGGTGTGCGCTCCAGCACGATGTACTCTATGCCGCGCTCCTCGCAGAAGCGCCGCTTCTCCTCGCTTGCGCCGTCGCTGTTCACCACGAAGCGGTCGGGCTTGAGCCTCTCCACAGTCGGCACGAAGTCCATCACGCCGCTGCCCTGATTGATGAAGGCTTCCTTCACGTAGCGTATGCTCTGCACCATGAAGAGGCGCTCCTTCTCGGGATAGAGTGTGCGGTGGTTCTTGTATTTCAGAATGGTGGCGTCGGAGCCGATGCCTACGTACAGGTCGCCATACTGGGCTGCCTGCCGGAAGAACTCCACGTGTCCGCTGTGAAGCAGGTCGTAGCATCCGCTGACAAAAACCTTTTTATTCATTGAACATTGAACATTGAATATTGAACATTGGTGATTAATTCTCCCCTCTTCTCGGAGAGGGGGTGGGGGAGAGGCTGTACCCCAGTACTACGACGAAGCAGAAGAGGGGCACGACGTACGACATGGAGACACCCCATGCGTCGCTCGCCAGTCCCTGCAGGGGAGTGAGCAGCGCTCCGCCCAGGATAGCCATGATGAGGCCCGAGGTTCCGATCTTGGCATCGTCGCCAACGCCTTCCAGGGCTATGCCGTAGATGGTGGGGAACTGCAGCGACATGAAGAAGCTGACCAGCACCAGGGCGCAGACGGGCAGCATGCCGCTGCCTTTCATCGTGATGACGATGAGGCAGAGCACGATGTCGGCAGCTGCGGCCCATGCCATGAGCCGGGCCGGACGGAAGAACTTCATCAGCCAGGTGAAGAAGAAGCGTGCCACGCAGAAGCACACGATGCTGGCCAGGTAGTAGCTGGCTGCGTCGGCCTCCATGATGCCCAGTTCCTGCATCACCAGTCGGATGGTGAACGACCAGACGCCTATCTGTGCGCCTACGTAGAAGAACTGTGCCACGACGCCCCACGTGTACCGCCGGTTGCGGAGCAGACGGGCGAAGGAGGCACCGACGCTCCCCGTCGCACGGTCCTTTCCCGTCGGCATCTTCGAGAACAGCATCACCAGCATGATGGCGATGAGCACGAAGCCGAGGCCCATGTAGGTCTCGGAGATGCTGAAGAGCGAAATGTCTTTAAGAATGAATTGCTGGCTCAGCAGGATGCCCATGATGCTGCCGATGGGGTTGAACGACTGCGCGATGTTCAGTCTCCGGGTCGCCGTCTCGGGCGTACCCATCGAGAGGATGTAGGGGTTGGCCGTCGTCTCCAGCACGGAGCAGCCGCCTGCCAGGATGTAAATGGCAAGGAGGTAGAACGGATAGCTCTCGGCCAAGGCTGCGGGATAGAACAGGATGGCGCCGCAAGCATAGAGCAACAGGCCCAACAGGATGCCGGACTTATAGGAGTAGCGCTTGATGAAGAGCGCTGCGGGCAAGGCAAAACAGAAGTACGAGCCGTAGAAGGCAAACTGGATGAGCGAGGTCTGCGAGTCGCTCATCTGCATCACGCGCCTGAATGCCGCCAGCAGCGTGTCGGTCATGTTATTGGCGAGTCCCCAGAGCAGGAACAGCACGGAGACAAGCGCAAAGGGCAGAAGATACTGTTTCTCTATGGTCTTCATATATAATTCATAGTTCTTAATTCATAATTCGGTGCTATTGTATTCTCCCCCCTAAAGGGGGTAGGGGGTCAGTACAGGTAGAACATCCGCTCCATCATCTGCCACTTCTCGTCGCTCGTGGCCTGGGCGCTGTAGCCCTGGAACTGGCTGACGAAGGCTTCCCACTCGGCCTGCCGGGGCAGCGTGGCGAGCCGTGCCATTGCCTCGTCCCAGCGGAAGTCGGCGGGAGCGTCCACTATCATGACCAACGTATTGCCCAGGATGTAGATTTCCATCTCGAGGATTCCCACCTCGCGGATGCCGTCGCGCACCTCCTTCCAGTTGTATTCCGGCGAGTGCCACTTGATGTATTCGCGTCTGGCCTCCTCGTCGGAGCTGAGCGTCAGCGTCTGCACGAACCGCTTCGTCGGGCCTTGATGTTGTTTTTGTAAGTAACCTTCCATAATAGTTAAGGCATTTATAGAGTTCTCCTCCTAAGGGGGGAGTTAGAAGGGGTTTTTTATTGGTGAATCTGCAGCTGCGGGAACGGGAAACCGATGCCCTCCTTGTTGTACTCGGTGTAGATGCGTTCGGTCGTGTCGAAGAAGACGCCCCAGTAGTCGGAAGCCTTTGCCCAGACCCGTATGACGTAGATGACGCCGTTGTCGCCCAGCTCCTTCACAGCGATGAAGGGCGCCGGGTCCGTCATGATGCGGCTGTCCTGCTTCAGGAGGTCCAGCGTCACCTGCTTCACCTTCTCGGCCTCAGTGCCGTACTCCACGCCTATCGAGAAGTCCACCCGCCTGAGGTCGTTCTTCGTGTAGTTCGTGATGTTGCCGCTCGAAAGGGCGCCGTTGGGGATGAACAGCTCTTTGTTGTCGGGCGTAGTCAGGATGGTGTGGAATATCTGGATAGCCTTCACCGTGCCGCTCACGCCTTGTGCTTCGATGAAGTCTCCCACCTTGAAGGGCTTCAGGAACAGCAGGATGATGCCGCCGGCCAGGTTCTGCAGGTTCCCGCTCAAGGCCATGCCTACAGCCAGGCCTGCCGATGCCAGCAGGGCGGCAAGGCTCGTCGTGTTCACACCCAGTGTGCCGACCACCGTGATGATGAGCAGAACGATGAGTGTGATGTTGACGAAACTCTTCAGGAACGACTGGACCGTCGGCTCCACGTTACGCCGTTCCAGCATCCCGGCCACCATCTTGTTGATGAACTTGATAATGTAGCGGCCCGCTACGGCAAGTACGATGGCGAACAAGAGGCTCTTGCCCATCTCAATGCCTGTCGTTGTGACCTGCTGTATCAACTGGTCTATTTGGCCGTTCTTTGCAGCCTCGATGACTTCTTTTCCCGCTTCGAGCGGAGCTACTTGCAATGTCTCTAACATATGTTTTTCTGGTTTTATCAGATGCAAAGGTACGAATAACTGAGTGAAAAACAAAGAGGCACTACTATGTTTTCTGCTCATTGTATGATTTTCTTCATTCTGTTGGCCCGAAATCCGAAGTTTTTTCCTTAAATTTGCAGGCAAAAGCTGATATCATGAGAAATATATTTACTCTCCTCTTCGCGCTGACGGCCCTTGTCCTGAACGCACAAGTACAGAATATCGTAGTCTATAAAGCCGACGGCACCGCAGTCCGTTATGACGTGAGCGGCATCGACAGCATCGCCTTCGAGCAGGTCCCCAAGTGGGGCAACCGCTCGCCTGAGGCCCGCAACCTGCTCGCGTACCTCGAGGAGAACGTCGGGAAGAAGATTCTCACCGGCACACATGCCTGCGTCAACTACAACACCAACGAGGCCGACTGGGTGTACAAGCACACGGGCAAGTACCCCGCCATCAATACCATCGACTACATCCACGACATCTACTCCGCTTCTGGCAGCTGGATAAACTACGGCAATGCCACCCTCTGGCGCAACTGGACCGGCAAGGGCGGCATCATGTCGGCCATGTGGCACTGGAACATGCCAACCAACGACGGCTCAGGCTATTCCTGCACGCCCGGCAGCGAGGCAGGCCAGACAAGCTTCCGTCCCTCCGGCATCTTCTCGCCCGGCAGCGACGACTACAAGACCATTATTAGCCGTATCGACCAGGTCGCAAGATGGCTCAAACCCCTGAAAGCCGCCAAGATTCCCGTCCTGTGGCGACCACTCCACGAAGCACAGGGCAACTGGACAGAAGCCAACCCCGGCACCGACTGGCACAAGGCATGGTTCTGGTGGGGAATAGACGGGCCGGAAGCCTTCGTCCAGCTCTGGAAAGTCATGTACGACCGCATGGTGAACTACCACGGACTGACAAATCTCATCTGGGTCTTCAACTCCGGCGACTCGAAGCGCTGGTACCCCGGCGACGAATATGTCGACATCATCGCCTTCGACTTCTACAACAAGAACCTGAAGGAAATGCACCAGTGGTACGACTTCTTCCACGAAAACTTCCCCGGCAAGCTCTACGCCATCAGCGAGTTCGGCGGCATACCCAAAGTGTCGGAGTTCTGGGCCGACGGCCAGTACTGGAGCTTCCTTATTCCCTGGTACGACTACGACCGCACCAATTCAACCAGCGCCGAAGCCTACAACAGCACCGATCACAGCAACGCCGACATCGATTACTGGACCGATGCCCTCCAGCAGGACTGCGTCATCACCCGCGACGAGCTCCCCAGCTTCAAGTAATCCCCGCCGCTTTGCTCTTCCCCCCGCCGCCGCGCGCTTCCATCCCCGCCGCCGTTCGCTTCCATCCCCGCCGCCGTTCGCTTCCATCCCCGCCGTCGTTCGCTTCCATCCCCGCCGCCGTTCGCTTCCATCCCCGCCGCCGTTCGCTTCCATCCCCGCCGCCGTTCCTTGCACACATCCGCAGGAAACCTCCCCCGACTTCCCTTCTGCCCTTCCCGAAGCCCCGTGCTCTTATCCCCGACGCCCCGTGCTCTCCTTCTTTCCTCCTTCACTGTGCCGCGAGGTTTTCCCTCGCGGTTATGCCCTTCCTCCCGTTTCCTCTTCATATTCTCCCTTTTCTTCGCCTTCCCTTTACGCGCGCGTATATAATATATAATGTGTACCGCATAAATACCCTCAAAACTGTCAAAAAAATCCCGGAATGTTTTGTCAGTATTGAGAAAAGCCGTACCTTTGCATC
>JAFUVM010000090.1 GCA_017483665.1 Bacteroidaceae bacterium | reverse complement strand
CTGTCAGGGCGTCAGCGTAGTCTTGTATGGAGATGTGCAGTTCGTAGATGTTTCGGAATGTGGCCCGGAGCAGTGCGGAGTCGCACTCTCCGCCTGCGATGGCATAATCTGCAGAGCGGACAAGGCAGTCGAAGGCTCCTGCTGTGTTCTGCATTTTGCGGAAAGCTCTGCCTGCGTAGTAATAGACCTGCTGCTTCTCGAGAGGAGAGCCCTTTTCCTCGAAGTACGCTATCAGCCTCCATAAGGCATCGTGCTGAAAACGCGGTTTGATGTCTGCTTTGTCGCAGAGCATGAGGTGCAGCAAGTCGTACTTCTTCCTCGCATACTTGCTTTCGTCCTCCATCTCGCCAGCCAGGGAGTCGAGCATCCCGAGAGCTTCTGCAGGGTTTTCGTCCGAAAGGGCGCGGATTCGCTCCATTTCCTTCAGGACGTGCCTGTCCGAGCAAGAAGCCAAAACCAGGCTGCCAGCAATGCTGAAAACCGCGATGCCCAGTATGGCACGTGAAATCCCTGTGAGTTGCGACATGGTTTTCATGTATCCTCCTTTTTACCCAATTGAAGCTTTTTGCCTGCAAAAGTACAAAAAATATGTAACAAAAGGATGTTTCAAGCTGTTTTACAATGTAACAAAGTGTAACAAAGCAACAGAAAGGGATGCTGGAAGTACCTTTCGTATTGATTATGCCCGTAATTTTGCAACTGGTTTTTAATGTAATAAATTGGGTTTCCTTCGTTGTGAAACGCGGGAACTTTTTCTCTGGACCACCACCCAAACTGCATTCATGTGCATGGGACGACATAAATAGAAAATAGGACGCTCCAGCCCGTGTGTCGGGAAGAGCCTGGCGCTTATCCCGGAAGAGCACGGCGCTTATTTCGGAAGAGCACGGCGCTTATCCCGGAAGAGCACGGCGCTTATCTCGGAAGAGCACGGCGCTTATTTCGGAAGAGCACGGCGCTTATTTCGGAAGAGCAAGCAGAACAGTATTAGTTAACCTTATTAATAACTTCAAAAACCAAACAAAATGAAGAGAATCTTTACATCTTCAAGCTCTCTTTGGTCGTGCTTCTTCGCCTTGGCGATGATGATGGCCTCTCAGAGTGCGTGGGCCGAGTATGTCAAGCTCACGGCATTGGACGGTGTCGGCGGCACAGGCGGCGAAGGCTATGCCAAGCTGGTGGACACTAAGACAAGCTCCAAGTGGGGACACTGGTTCGACCCCTCTGGCAACACCGCAGACTCCTCCACCGAGTCGTGGGTCATCGTGAAGGCCGAAAAAGCCGTTGTGCCCGAATGGTACTTCCTCGTCACCGGCAACGACACGGGCAGCAACCCTGGTCGCAACTGGGAGGCATGGAAGATTTATGGCGGCAATTTCGAGAGCGATGCCGACGCCGTCCGCGGCGCAGATGGTTGGGTGCTCATCGACAACAAGGACGGCGAACCGCTGCCCGCTGCAGACTTCGGCGTGGCAAACCTGCAGTTCAGCGAAGCTCCCAAGGAAGCCTACCAGTACTACTGGATTGAGGTGGAGCGGACCGTAGAAGGTGCCAATGTCTATCAGCAGATGTCTGAATGGGGACTCGGGTCCAAGGGCGACCTCGACAAGTACCTCGACGACCTTGCCAATCAGGAGACCGGTACCGACGAGCCCGTAGTCTATAACATTATCGAGGGTACAGCCGGCAATGGCGACGGCGAAGCCTTGGACAAACTTTTCGACGGTGACATCACCACGAAGTACGGCTTCTTCTGGGAAGGCAGTCCCTACTTCATCGTGAAGACCTCCCGTGCCATCGTCCCCTCCTACTGCAAGCTTGTCACAGGCACTGACAATGCCAGTTGGAAAAACCGTGGCTGGAAGACTTGGAAAGTCTACGGCATGGCCTCTGCCTATGTCGCAGGCGGCAAGCCCGCACGCGAATCAGACAACTGGGTACTCATCGACGACAAGAACGTCACCGCCGAGGAAATGCCCGACAAGAACATGTTCACCGTCTTCTTCAACCTCGACCCCGGAACCTCGGAGGCCTACCAGTACTTCAAAGTGGAGATAGGCAGCAACTTCGGCGACACTTACTGCCAGCTGGGCGAGTTCGCCTTGGGTGACGAATACACCTTCGCCCTCGACAAGAACGCGCTTGCCAGTACAGCCGAGGCCGTCTATGACCCCGACCTCTTCGCCGAGAAAGCCCTGCTCGACCAGATGGCTGACCTCATCGCACAAATCAAGGCTGCCACAAGTCCCTTTGCCATCGGCAGCCTGAACGACCAGGTGGGTGTCATGACAGATGCCATCAATGCCTCCGCAGGCAGCTATGCCGAACTGGTTACTGCCCGCAACGTAGCCATCAACTACATCAGCGACGACAACCTGAACGCCGAGGCCGAAACATACGTCACGGCATGGATCAGCGAGACAGACGTCATCGCCCCCAATGCGGAATACCCTGTGGGAAACTTCGCCTACATCAAGGCCAACCGTCAGCTTACGGGTGCAGAGGCACTGGCCGAAGCCAAGCGCGTCAACGAATACATCCTGGCTAATGTCAAGATTGTGGACGATCCCATCTACGCTACCTACGAGGCCCTCAGCGGCTCCGGCGGTTTCGGCGGAGAAGAGCACGACAAACTCATCGACGGCGACAGCCAGAGCACAAAGTGGTGTACCACCACCATCCCCGGCTACCTCATCTTCAAGAGCAGCGAACCCATCAAGCCCACATACTACGGACTCGTCACCGGCGGCGACACGTACAGCTACCCCGACCGTAACTGGAAGACGTGGAAAATCTATGCCGCCAACTTCGACAGCGACGAAGAGGCTACCCGCGAATCCGACAAATGGGTGCTCATCGACGAGAAGAACAACGTCGGCACGGACGTACTCAAGACCTACAATGTATACGAGAGCTACATCAATCTCTCCATCGGATGCACCGAACCCTACGAATACTTCAGGATAGAAGTGGAGAGTGCAGGCGGTGGCACCATGCAGATGAACGAGTTCACATTCTACAACCTCGGCAACCTGAACGAGTACCGTCAGGACTTCGTGGCTGAGTTCGAGGACTACGATCCCGAAGCTGAACCCGCCTACATCGGCTACATCAATGAATATAAGGAGAAGTACGAGACTCTGCTGAATGCTACCAACGCTCCCGACGTGATGAAGGCCTACAACGACCTCAAGGAGATAATGGACGCTATCACAGCATCTGCCGAGAAGTATGCCAACTACCTGGCTGTTTACGACGAGCTCTCCAATACCAACCTTGATTCCGAGAGCCTGAGCGCTTGGTTCGAAGGCTACAGCAGCGAGAACGAAGGTCCCAGCGCCAAGTACATTCGCGGCACCTACGAGTATATCCTGGAGAACCTCTACCTCGACAACGACGGGATAGACGCCGAAACAAAATACCTGCAGGATATCATCAATGCCAGCAACGACGGTCTCTACATCCTGCTCGGCGGTCACACCGTCGGCGAGTGGGGCGACGGCTTCTACGGTAACCTCATCGACGGCATCGCACTTAATACGGAAGGCACCGACGACGACGGCAATCCCATCACAATCAATGCCACCAAGTGGGGAGGACAGGCCGACGAGAACGGTGACACCTACATCATCTTCCGCACTGCAAGCCCCGTGAATCCCTACTTCTACACCCTGACCACAGGCAACGATACCGGCTCCTATCCCGGACGCAACTGGGGCACATGGTACATCTACGGTGCTAACTTCGAATATGATGGCAATGCCACCAAGGATGCCGAAGGATGGGTTCTCATCGATAGTAAGGAAAATATCGGCCAGGATCGGTTACATCCGGTAAATGCAGAACCTTCTTACTTCGGCTTTAGCACCGAGACCACCGAAGAGTATACTTACTATAAGGTTGTCGTCACGAAAGCTTACAGTGGCAATGCCATCCAGATGAACGAACTGCACTTCGGCACAGAAAGTGAGTTCGAGGAAATCAAGGACGAGTACATCGCCAAGGCAGGCGAGTTCGACTATGACGTTATTGCAGAGCAGGCTCTCATCGACCAGTATGAGGAAGCAATCAGCGACATTGACGAGTGCCTTAACATGGAGGCTCTCTTCCGTGCAAACTACGTCATCGAAAGCCTCCAGGAGCAGATTACCAAGAGTGCTGCTGCCTATACTTACTATCAGGAGCAGGTAGATGCTGCCAAGACTTATCTCGAGGAGAACAACCTGGCCGACAGCGAGGCTAAGACCATCTTCGTGAACTACCTGAACGAGGACGAAGAAGCTTCCGAGCTTTATCCCAACGGTTCTGCCAAGAACATCCTCGACGAACACGTCCTGGCCGACAGCGTCGTAACGGCCGAAGCTGAGTTCCTCGAGTCTCTTAAGGTCGCTGCTGTTGCTGCAGGATATGGCAAGGGCACCGACATCAGTTCGCTCATCGTCAACAGCACATTCGCCAAGGCCGGCGAAACGCTCAAGGACGAGGCCGGCAACAACCTCGGACGCGAGGCTGAAGGATGGGACGGCTACATCTTCCGCCGCGGAACAGACGGCGAGAACTATGCTGCCGAGTTCTGCAACGAGAATGCTAAGTTCGACGTCAGCCAGACGCTCACAGGCATGAAGAACGGCTTCTATCAGCTCAAGCTCAATGCTGCCTACCGTGCCAACGGCTCCCGCCTCAGCTACAACTATGCTGCTATGGCGTATGCCAATAGCGTTCAGACCTATGTCCCCGTCATCCGCGAGGATGCCGTTGAAAACAAAGAGGACGCTTGGCTGACAGGCAGCTATCAGGACAACGTGCTCTATCAGTGCGATTTCGAAGCGCCTACAGGCAATCCCGAAGTTGACTCTGTCGAGGTGGCATACGTCGTATGGAGTCCGGAAGGTATGTCTCATGCAATAGGCCAGGGACGCTATGCCGTCACGTTGGTTGCTCAGGTAACCGACGGCAACCTGACCTTCGGCGTAAGGAACGAGGGCACTAAGGGTAATGAGTGGACCGGCATCGGTAACTTCGGCCTCGTTTATCTCGGAGAAACTGAGGCGGACGCTGCTGAGGCTCTTGCCCAGGCCGCTGAGTACAATGCCGCACGTATCGCTACGCTGACCGAACTCTACGAGTCAACCACAGAAGCAGAGGATTACTCTGACGCTCCTGGCTTCGGCGCTGCTCAAAAGGCAATCCTTGCCGAGAATAGTGGTGCCCCCACCTACGAAGCGGAGAAAACCATCAGCGAGACTATGCAGTCCGTCTACAAGACCAAGAACGCATATCTCGACCTCTTCAAAGCATCGGAAAAGGTCTATCTCAAGTGGTTCGAATATGCCGGAGTCTATGATGCCGAAGATGCTGTCTACGATGTCCGCGACAGTCTGGAAGCAGGTGCATACGCCGATGAAGAAGCAGCTAAGGAAGCCAAGGCACAGTTCTATGCTGAGTATCCCAGCTATCTTGAGATTACCGACTCAAGGCTTCTGAACTACGAACAGGAAGGCTTTGAATTCAACATCACGACAAACGGCAACAGCCCTTATCTTGACCTGAAGAACCTCTATGAACCCTTGAAGGAAGACGAGGTTATCCTTGCCTTCGACTACGTTTCGGAGAAGGACATTGAGGGTGGACGTATGTACTACAACACGCCTAACTTCCTGACAAATGTTGTAGAGGAACTTAGTGCAATCCCTGCAGCAAGCGAGTGGCAGACGGCTTACGTCACAGTCCAGAAGGGAATCAGCAGCCTGAACTTCGGTTCGGCTACCGACCATGGTATTCGCTGGTATATCTATTATCAGGGAGCTTCGGATGCAAGCCTCCAGCTGAAGGTCCGCAACTTCCGATTCGTGACGAAGGCTCAGATGAAGGCCGAAGGCGGCAAGACGCTCAATGGTATAGAGGGTGACCTGAACGGTGACGGCAAGATTGACATTGCTGACGCAGTTACTGTCCTCAACGTCATGGCCGACGGAACCAATGATTCTTCCGCCGACCTCAATGGCGACGGCAAGGTGGATATCGCCGACTTCGTGACGGTCCTGAATCTCATGGCAGAGAATTAATTCAGTCCTTTTCATTTCTTGCAGCCGGACCTTGTGCCCGACTGCAGGAATACTTGAAAAGCCTAAGAAATCCGAAGTGATCGGAAGTCTTAGGCTTTTCTGTGTTACCTCCTTGATGCTGTTCTATGTTTGTGCGGGTGTGGTTGGCTCCAGACCCATTTCCTTTGCTTTGTTGAGCATGAACTGGAAGGCGGCGGCGTGGTCGTTGGGGATGACGGAGTCCCAGATGGCGTCCTTGACGGCTTGTTTGAGGATGCCTATCTGGCGGCAGGGCTTGAGGCCGAAGGTCTGCATGATTTCCTCGCCTGTGATGGGGTTGTGCCAGGTGCGGTAGTTGTCGCGGGCCTGCAGGTCGGCGAGCTTCTCTCGGACGAGCTGGAAGTTCTCGAGGAAGCGCCGCTTCTTCTCGCGGTTCTTGCTGGTGATGTCGGCTTCGCAGAGGCGCATCAGGTCGTCGATGTCCTCGCCGGCCTCGAAGAGCAGGCGGCGGACGGCGCTGTCGGTCACCACGTCGTCGGCGATGGCAATGGGGCGCATGTGCAGGCCGACGAGCTTCTCGACGTAGGCCATGCGTTCGTCCGTCGGCAGCTTCATGCGGCGGAAGAGCGGTGCCACCATTTTCTGCCCGATGTAGTTGTGGTTGTGGAACGTCCAGCCCGCCTGGTTGTCCCATCGCTTGCTGCGGGGCTTGCCGACGTCGTGCAGGAGGGCAGCCCAACGCAAGAAGAGTGAAGCCCCCTCCCCGTTCCCCCTTTGGGGAAGTGCCTCATTGCCGCTCATACTTTCCTGTTCAGCGAGATTGGGGCACTCCCCCAAAGGGGGAGCGGGGAGGGGGCTGGCCTTACTTATATTATCTAGCACCTCGAGGGTGTGGTAGAAGTTGTCCTTGTGGGCGCGGCCGTTGCGGGTCTCTACGCCTTCGAGGGCGGCGATTTCGGGGAGGATGAGGGGGAGCAGTCCGCTGCGGCTCAGTTCGATGAAGCCGATGCTCGGGGCGGGAGCCATCATGATTTTGTTCAGCTCGTCGATGATGCGCTCCTGCGAGATAATCTTGATGCGTTCGGCATTGCGTCGGAGGGCTTCCTGTGTCTTGTCCTCTATCTGGAAGCGCAACTGTGTGGCGAAGCGTATGCAGCGCATCATGCGCAGGGGGTCGTCGCTGAAGGTGATGTCGGGGTCGAGGGGTGTGGCGATGATGCCGTCCTCCAGGTCGAGCAGTCCGTCGAAGAGGTCGATGAGTTTGCCGTAGTGCTCCCTGTTGAGGCAGACGGCCAGGGCGTTGATGGTGAAGTCGCGGCGATGCAGGTCGTCGTCGAGTGTGCCGTCCTCCACGATGGGCTTGCGGCTGTCCCGCTGGTAGCTCTCGCGTCGGGCTCCGACGAATTCAATCTCCTGCCCGTGCCATTTGAGTTGTGCTGTGCCGAAGTTGCGGAAGACGCTGACGTGTGCGCCTCGCCCCATGTCCTTGGCAAGGGCTTGGGCAAGGAGGATGCCAGGCCCCAGCCTCCCTCCAACCTCCCCCCGAGGATGGAGGCTTTCTGCCGCGAAACTCCCCTCTCCCCGGAGAGGGGCTGGGGGTGAGGCTACCACCACGTCGATGTCCTTCGAGGGACGTTCCAGGATGATGTCGCGGACGTAGCCGCCCACGACGTAGCATTCCAGGCCCAGCTCGTCGGCCTTCTCGCCGATGCGCCGCAGCAGAGGGGTGTCGATGAGACGGAGCGGGTCCGTCTGGCGTGTGCGCTGGCGGAAGTCGTCGTATTCCTTTATGGCGTCAACTAAGTGCATAGTTCATAGTCCATAGTTCATAGTTCATAGTCCATAGTTGTTGTCGAAGGGCGTAGCCTAATTATGAATTATGAATTCTTAATTGTGAATTGACTTCAGGTCTTCTTGCAGTTTGCGTTCGAAGAACTGGCGTTTCACGTTGAGGCGTTTCCATTCCTCGCCGGTGGCAAGCTTGCAGCTGTCGGCGGCGGCATTCATCTCGATGCTGTCGAGCAGGAGGATGGCTTGCTGTCGTGCTTCGATGGCAGTGGGGCAGTTGCGGCGGAGGGAGAGGATGGTGTCGCGTGCCTCGTTGTAGAGGTGGTGGTGGAGGGCATAGCGTGCCTCCTTGAGCATGTTGGCGGCACGCTCGTCGGTGGTCTCCTGGGTGCAGGCAGTCAGCAGGGTGGCTGCCAGCAGGGAAAGCATGAGGTGGGGTTTCATGGGGTTATGGGGGTTATGGGTCTTATAGGACTTATGGGTTTTATAGTCCGAAGAGGGGCAGGACGAAGTTGCGGAAGTCGTTGCTGATGGCGAGGAGCATGAGTGCCATGAGGATGCCGAGGCCGATGCGCTCGATCCAGACCATTGCCTTGTCGGAGGGCTGATGGCCGGTGATGCCTTCGTAGAGGAGCAGTACGATGTGTCCGCCGTCGAGTCCCGGGATGGGCAGAATGTTCATGACGGCCAGGATGATGCTGATGAGAGCTGTGAGCAGCCAGAACTGTTGCCAGTCCCAAGCGGAGGGGAAGATGTTGCCGATGGTGATGAAGGAGCCTACGCTCTTTGCTCCGTCGGCGCTTGCCACGTAGCGGAGGTCGCTCACGTAGTTCTTGAGGACGCGCCATCCGTAGTCCAGTCCGGCGGGGATGCTGGCGGCGAGGCTGTAGTCGAGGTGGACGGTCTTGAAGTCGGGCATGTGGCGTGTGACGCCCATCAGGTAGTTTTCGTCGAGCTGCAAGCTCAGGGTGTCCATGCGGCTCATGTCGGCGGAAGCGACCACGGCATTGAGTGTGCGCCAGCGGAGGCTGTCGGCGGCTGTGCAGTCGGGCGAGGTGAGGACATCCTGCCGGCGCAGGGTCACTTCGAAGTCGAAGTCGCCCCAGGTCTTGATGTCCTTGCCGTTGACGCTGACGAGGCGCATGCCTTTCACGATGCCAGCCTTGTCAGCTGCCGAGCCGGGCACGACGGAGTCGATGAGAGCCTCTGCCAGGGGAGCGAGGAACATGGGCTGTGCCTGTATCATCTTGAGCATGGAGAGGCCTTCTTCGGGCATTGTGAGTTCAATCTCCTCGCCTCCGCGCAGGACGGTGACGGTCGAGGCGCCCGAGATGGTGCGCATGACGGCGCCGCCGTTGTACTCCACGATGTCCTTCCCGTCGGCGCGGATGGGGATGTCGCCGTTCTGGAAGCCGATGCTGTGGGCCTGTTCGTTGTACTCGAAGCCGCTTTCGATGCTGGTCATGGGGATGTAGTCGCGCCCCCATGCGAAGAGGACGACGGAGTAGATGACCCAGGCGGTGATGAGGTTCATCAGCACGCCTCCGAACATGATGAGGAAGCGTTGCCATATCTTCTTCGAGCGAAATTCCCAAGGCTTGGGTTCGGCTGAGAGCTTCTGGTTCGTCTCGTCTATCATGCCGTCGATGGCGACGTAGCCGCCGATGGGCAGCCATCCGATGCCATATTCGGTGCCTACCGTGTCGTCGTACACCTTGTTGCCGATGTTTTCGGTCACGATTTTATCCTTCTGTCCCGAGAGGAGGAAGTATTTGTTGCGGAGCCATGCGAAGAAGTTCTGTCCCTCGTTGCCGCGCTTCGTGACGAGCGGTTTGCCCAGGAGGCGGCGGAACCAGTCGTCGTAGGTGCTGAAGAGGTGGAAGCCGTAGTTGGCAAACATGTAGAAGCGTGTGACGCGTGTCTTGAACAGCTTGGCGAAACCGAAGTGTCCGCCCTCGTGCAGGACGACCAGCAGGCTGAGGCAGCAGAGCAGCTGCAGGGCTTTGATGAGTACTATTTCCATTTGTTTTGTGTTATCTTGTGTCTGTTTCGCCCTCCCTTGGAGGGCGGTTGTTTTTCTTTGGGCGTGCCGTGCCGTCAGACACGGCGTGCGCTTATCCCGGAAGCGCAGGGCGCTTATTTTGGAAGCGCAGGGCGCTTATTTTGGAAGCGCAGGGCGCTTATGGCCGACGCGGCGTGCCGTGTTTCAGAGCAGGGCCTGCGCCACCCTTCGCGACTCGCGGTCGCAGTCGAGATAGTCCTGCAGCGAGGGCTTCTCCTGGTGCGGCACTTTCTGCAAGGTCTGCGCGATGATGTCGGCCATCTGGAGGAAGCTGCAGCGTCCCTCGCGGAAGGCCAGGTTGACCACCTCGTTGGCGGCGTTGACGATGCAGGCTGCGTTGCCGCCCATACGTATGGCTTCGTAGGCCATCCCGAGGCAGCGGAACTTCTCGGGGTCGGGCTTCTCGAAGGTGAGGTCCCGGAGGTCCCACCAGTCGATGCGCGGGAAGCTGCTCTTGAGGCGCAGCGGGTAGGAGAGGGCCAGCTGGATGGGGACGCGCATGTCCGGCATGCCCATCTGCCCCTTCACGGCGCCGTCCTCGAACTGGATCGCGCTGTGCAGGATGCTCTGCGGATGCACCACGACCTGAATCCTCTCCGGCGTGACGTCGAACAGCCAACGGGCCTCGATGACTTCGAAGCCTTTGTTCATCATCGAAGCGCTGTCGATGGTGATTTTCGCCCCCATGTCCCAGTTGGGATGCTTCAGGGCCTGTGCAGGCGTGACGTCGCGGAGCTGGTCGAGCGTGAACGTGCGGAACGGACCGCCGCTGGCCGTGAGGATAATCTTCTCGACGGGACTCTCCTCGCCCATCAGACTTTGGAAGATGGCGCTGTGCTCGCTGTCGACGGGCAGCAGGGGCACCTTATGCTCCAGACAGAGCCCGGTGATGAGTTCTCCGGCCACCACCAATGTCTCCTTGTTCGCCAGGGCGATGGGCTTGCCCGCCTGGATGGCGCTGATGGTGGGGCGCAGTCCGCTGAAGCCCACCAGAGCCGTCAGCACCACGTCAATAGGCTCCATCTGCACCACCTGGCAGAGGGCGTCGGCTCCGGTATATACCTGTATCGGCTCGTCCTTCAGGGCTTCGCAGACGTAGGCGTACTTGCTTTCGTCGGCAATCACTACGCTTTGCGGCTGGAACTGCTTGGCCTGCCGGATGAGCAGGTCGGCGTTCCGTCCGGCAGTCAGCACGTATGCCTCGAAAAGGTCGGGGTGCTCGGCGATGACCTCAAGTGTCTGTGTGCCGATGCTGCCCGTGGAGCCTAATATACATATCTTTTTCTTCATTGTCATTATCTGTCGTAGTTAAGTAGTTATGAAGTCAGGAGTTAAGCCAAATGCGATGGCAGCGGAATCTTATTGCCAAGAGGTGATGGCTTAACTACTTAACTACTGACTACTCGTTTCTTTCCTCAGTTGAGTTCAAGCAATCCTTCCGGGAGCTCCATGCGGATGGTGCGCTCCCTGTGGTTGATGTCCTTTATCCAAGCCTCGGCAGCGGGGATGAACCGCTCGCCGACCAGGAAGAGCACGTTCTGCGTCGTGTCGTCCACGCGGTCGATAGTGCCGATGAGGCCCGCCTTCTCGTCGTAGAGACTGAAGCCCGTGAAGTATCGCCACGTGTACTCGTCGTCCTCGCCCGCCTCGGGTGTCAGCGCATGCGGGAAGAAGACGTCGCAACCCAGCATGAACTGCACGTCGTTGGCCGAGTCGTAGTCGAGAAACTTCACGAGCGCCGTCGTGTCGCTGCGGAAGCGGTATTCCTCCAGGAAGAACGGCACGAGCAGTCCGTCCACGCGCAGGAAGAGGTATTCCGCCTCGGCGCGGTCCCAGACGTCGTCCGTGAACTGGAACGTCACCTCGCCCTTCACGCCGTGCGTCCGCCCGATCTGTCCTATCTTATAAGACCCCCCATCCCCCTTTAGGGAGAGTCTTTCATTACCTTTAGCGTCTATTATATCTTCACTTGCCATTGACCATTGAACATTGACCATTGAGTGCGGTAGCAAATTCTTCACTCTTCATTCTTCACTCTTCACTTTTCACTCTTCGCTCTTTATTCCCTCGTTATCTTTGCTCCGAGGGCGCAGAGCCGCCCCTCGATGTTCTCGTAGCCGCGGTCTATCTGCCCGATGTTGTCGATGCAGCTGGTGCCGTCTGCGCTCATGGCCGCGATGAGCAGGGCGATGCCTGCGCGGATGTCGGGACTCGTCATGCGTCCGGCGCGGAGCTGCCGCTGGCGGTCGTGCCCCACGACAACGGCGCGGTGCGGGTCGCAAAGGATGATTTGCGCACCCATGTCGATGAGCTTGTCCACGAAGAACAGGCGGCTCTCGAACATCTTCTGGTGGATGAGGACCGAGCCCTTGGCCTGCGTGCTGACCACAAGCAGGACGCTCAGGAGGTCGGGCGTAAAGCCGGGCCACGGCGCATCGCTCAGCGTCATGAACGAGCCGTCGATGAACGACTCAATTTCGTAGTGCTCCTGTCTGGGCACGACGAGGTCAGCGCCGTCCTGCTCGATGCAGATGCCCAGGCGTCGGAACGTGTCGGGGATGATGCCCAAGTGCTGCAGGCCCACCTCGCGAATGCGGATGCCGTTGCCCACCATAGCCGCCATGCCGATGAACGAGCCCACCTCGATCATGTCGGGCAGTATGGTGTGTTCCGTGCCGTGCAGGGCTGTGACGCCCTCGATGGTGAGCAGGTTCGAGCCGATGCCTGCGATGCGTGCTCCCATGCGGCAGAGCATGCGGCAAAGTTGCTGGATGTAAGGCTCGCAGGCAGCGTTGTAGATGGTGGTTGTGCCTTGTGCCAGGACCGCAGCCATGATGATGTTGGCCGTGCCGGTCACGGAGGCTTCGTCCAGGAGCATGTACGAGCCCGTGAGTTTCTCTGCCGTTACATTATATATATGTAGGGTGTCGTCGTAGGTGAAGCGGCTGCCCAGCTTCTGCATGCCCAGGAAGTGTGTGTCCAGGCGCCGGCGTCCTATCTGGTCGCCGCCCGGCTTCGGCACGATGGCTCGCCCGCGCCGCGCCAGCAGGGGCCCGAGCATCATCACGCTGCCGCGCAGTTGCTGGCACCGGCGGATGTAGGCTTCGCTGCCGAGGTAGCGGTCGTCGAGGCTGGCGGCCGAGAAGGTGTAGTCGTGCGCATCGTGCCGTGTCACCTCCACGCCCATGTCGCGTAGCAACTGTATCTGGTTGTTCACGTCGGCAATGTCGGGCAGGTTCTTGATGCGCACCGGTTCGCCGGTCAGCAAGACGGCGCAAAGCACCTGGAGCGCTTCGTTCTTCGCGCCCTGGGGCATGATGTCGCCTTGGAGCCTGTGGCCGCCGTCGATGATGAATGATGCCATGCCTGCCTATTTCTTCCGTTTGCGTTTCTTCAGGTTGTCGCCGTGCTGAAGGGGAGACTCTTCCACGGGGTCGAAGATGAAGCTTTCCGCGTTCAGACGGAGCTTGCCGCCCGTGTAGTGCTCGATGTCCTGTGCCACGAGCGCCTCGTCCATCGAGTCGCGGTTCCAGATGAAGAGGTCTTGCTTCATTTGGTTGGCCACGCATTCGGTGATGAACTGGCGTTGCTGCTCGTTGTCCAGCGTCTGTGCGTATGCCAGGGCCTGCTCTACGAGGTATCCGTAGTGACGGCGGCGTATGGACTTCATGGGGTAGGACAGCGGGGCGGGATGCGCCTGCACCTCTTCCTGCGGCAGGATG
Organism: Bacteroidaceae bacterium; assembly: GCA_017483665.1. GTDB lineage: Bacteria > Bacteroidota > Bacteroidia > Bacteroidales > Bacteroidaceae > Physcousia. The sequence continues at coordinate 25,577 of JAFUVM010000090.1, read as the reverse complement.
TCGACGGGATAGTCAACGTCGAGCTTGTAGTGCGAGATGCGTGCCAGATGGTTCCACAGGCGGTGTTCGTCGTCGCTCTTGCTGGCTGTCGAGGGAAGCAGGCCCGACATGATCTTGACAATCGTGGCGGCGCAACGCTGGCGCTCTTCGCGGTCCTCTATCTGCACGGCCATGTCGACCATCATCTGTACGCCTCGGCCGTATTCCGGCATCACGAGTTGTTCTCTTTGAGTATTGTACTGCACGTGTTTGAGTTTAGAGTTGAGTGTTTAGAGTTTAGGGTTGAGAGTTCAGAGTTTAGGGTGGGGTCAGGACATATTCTCAATCTTCGACAGGGGAGAATGCGGCGTTCCGGCCACGTATTCCTTCAGGTAGAAGGGTTCGAAGTAGGCCAGGTCCTGCTTCTCTCCGAGGTGGAGGGCACGTTCTGCCAAGGGGAACATCCACTTAGCCAGCGGCTGGATGCCGTCGATGAAGTGGGCGTTGGGGTGCTGGATGACGTCCCGGCACTTGGCGGCGCCGTTGCCGAAGAACCAGACGGGGTGCTCCTCGAGGTAGGGCAGGTAGGTGTCGGGCTCCACGATGTCGGCTCCCACGGGACGCACTTCGCGAAGCGCACGGTCGTAGACGGCACTATAGACCTCCATGCGGCGTGCGTCTATCATGGGCACGAGCAGGGGCTCAGCCTCCCCCGACCCCTCCAAAAGAGGGGAGAACCGTCCGTCTGCCTCGCCATTCCCCCCTCCCTTGGAGGGGTCGGGGGAGGCTCCCAGCAGGACAGGCACGCAGAGGAGCTTCAGGGTCGGCACGGCGAGCAGAGGCAGGTCGCGCCCGTAGCAGACGCCTTTCGCCAGCGAGACGCCGATGCGCAGGCCGGTGTAGCTGCCGGGACCCTCGCTCACCGCCACGGCATCGACGGGGATGGCGTGGGAGTTGGCAAAGGACAGGGCTTCGTCGACGAACACGCCGCAGACGACCGCGTGGTTCGGTCCCTCCAGGTCCTCCTTGTGGAAGATGAGGCTGCCGTTCTCGCTCAGGGCTACGGAACACACTTTCGTGCTCGTCTCGATATGTAGTATGCAGGACACTTTCTTTTCGGTTTAGTCGTTTTATCAGTTGCCAGCCCTCTCCTCGGAGAGGGGCAGGGGTGGTAAGGCTTTTTTTATCGCGCTGCAAAGATACTAAATATTTGCCAATAAACCGTGCTTTTTCGTGCAAAAATGTACGTAGGTCGCGGGAAGTGCTCCGTACCTCCGTCAAAATGCCCCTTGCCCCGATGCCAGTACCACCGCGGGAAAACTCCAGTACCACCGTGGGAAAACTCCAGTACCACCGCGGGAGTACTGGAAAGTATGCTTGCGGAAAGGCCCCCCGAATCCTGAATCTCTAACGGAAATCACAAGCATCCATCACGCGGAAACCGTAGTCGAGCAGGATGGCCGACTCGCGGAAACGTGCCGAGCGGCCCGGACTGCCAAGGAGGACGAGGTGGAGGGTCGTGCCGCGGCGCGTGGCGGCGGAGGCAAGGCAGCCTGCGGCCTGGCGTGTATAGCCGGTCTTGATGCCGATGCAGCCCTCGTAGCTGGTGAGCAGGAGGTTGGTGTTGTAGCACGGCATGTGCCGCCCGTCGAGGAGCGGCAGGTCGGCCTCCGTCGTGCTGACAATCTCGCTGAAGACACTGTCGCACAGGCAATACCTCGTCAGGCGGACGAGGTCGCTCGCCGAGCTGTAGTTGTCGTTGTTGGGCATGCCGTTGGGGTTGGCAAAGTGCGTACTGTCCATACCCAGATACCGGGCCTTGGCGTTCATCATGTCGCAGAACGTCAGCGTGTCGCCGCCGATGTGTCGGGCCACGGTGTATGCCGCGTCGTTGTCGCTGACCATCATCATCTCGCGTATCAGGTCGCCCAGGAGGAAGGTGTCGCCCGCCTTCACCCACGAGTTGCGCGTGATGCAGTCCTCGGCAGCGATGCAGACCGTATCGTCCGGGTTGCCGTTCTCCAGGGCCAGCAGGCACGTCATCATTTTCGTAATGGAGGCGATGAAGAGCTTGCGGTCGGCATCCTTCTGACTGATGATGAAGCCGGTGGAGTCGTCGACGAGCAGCCATGCCTTTGCCGAAAGCCCGGCCAGCTGGTCGTAGCCCTCGATGGAGTCGAGCGGCACGAAGTCGGCCAGGGTGGAGTCCAGCGTTGCAATCTTGAGCATACGTTGCTCTTCGGGGCTGAGCGTCTCCCCTTTCTCGCATGCGAAACAGCAGAGCAGAAGCATCGCACACGCCATGAGTACAGTTGTCGTTTTCATGCCGCAAAGGTACGAAAAAAAGAGCATAGAACAAAGGGGTAGGGCACGGCAACGGTCAACATTCGGGGCGGAAACAGAAATTTCGTTCTTCGTGCTTCTCTTTTTCACATTTTTGTAGTATCTTTGCAGGCAAAACATTTAATAAGTATGATACTATCGATGACTGGATACGGCAAAGCCTCGGCCGAATACCAGGGGAAGAAGATTATAGCAGAGGTGAAGTCGCTCAACAGTAAAGCCCTCGACCTTTCGACGCGCGTGGCGTCCGTCTATCGCGAGAAGGAAATGGAGGTGCGGGCCATGATAACGCAGGCTCTGGAGCGCGGCAAGGTGGAGTTCAATCTCTGGACGGAACAGCAGGACCAGGCGGATGCCAGTCCCATCAATGCCGACCTGCTGGGTGCCTACTACCGGCAGATGAAGGATATATCGTCGCGTTGCGGTGTGCCCGAACCCAGCGACTGGTGGCAGGCTCTGTTGCGCATGCCGGACGTGCTCTCGCGGGGCGAAGTGCAGCAGGAACTCAGCGAGGAAGAGTGGAGTGTGGCACGCGACGTCGTGCAGCAGGCCGTCGACCAGCTCGTGGCGTTCCGCAGGCAGGAAGGCGAAGCTTTGCAGAAGAAGTTCGAGGAGAAGCTGGACAACATCGCCGCTCTGCTGGCCGGCATCGAGCCCTACGAGAAGCAGCGCGTGGAGAAGATACGGCAGCGCATCGTGGAAGGGCTGGCCGCCATTCCCGACGTGCAGTACGACAAGAACCGCCTGGAACAGGAGATGATATATTACATCGAGAAGCTCGACATCAGCGAGGAAAAGCAGCGCCTCGCCAATCACCTGCGTTATTTCCGCGAGACGATGCAGGATGGTCACGGCCAGGGCAAGAAGCTTTGCTTCATCGCCCAGGAGATGGGCCGCGAGATAAACACCACGGGCAGCAAAAGCAATCTGGCCGAGATGCAGAACATCGTGGTCCGCATGAAGGACGAGCTGGAGCAGATAAAGGAACAGGTGCTGAATGTGATGTAAAAGCCTCACCCTAAATGTTAATGTACGTATGGTTAATGGTAAATTGTTGATTGTCTCGGCTCCTTCGGGGAGCGGGAAGAGCACGATTGTGAACTATCTGATGAAGGAGCATCCCGAGTTCCGTCTGGCGTTCAGCGTGAGTGCAACCAGCCGGCCGCCGCGAGGCACCGAACAGAACGGCGTGGACTACTACTTCCTTACGCCCGAGGAGTTCCGCCAGCATATCAAGGACGGAGACTTCCTCGAGTTTGAGCAAGTCTACGAGAACCGTTTCTATGGCACCCTCAAGAGCCAGGTGGACGAGAAGCTGGCCGCAGGCTGGAACGTCGTGTTCGACGTCGACGTCAAGGGCGGCATCAACATAAAGAAGCACTACGGCGACAAGGCCCTGAGCATCTTCATCCAGCCGCCTTCGGTCGACGTTCTGCGCGAGCGCCTGCTTGGCCGTGCCACTGACAGCCCTGAGCAGATAGAGGAACGTCTGGCAAAGGCGGAATACGAGATGACGTTCGCTCCGCAGTTCGACCGCATCCTCGTCAACGACGACCTCGAGACAGCCAAGCAGGAGGCAGTGGCAATGCTGAGGGAGTTCCTAAGCCTCACTCCCAACGTCATTTCAAAATGAAACGCACGGGCATCTACGGCGGCAGCTTCAATCCCATTCACCTGGGGCATGTCCGTCTGGCGAAGGCTCTTGCCGACAGTCGTCTTGTCGACGAGGTGTGGCTCTTGGTGTCGCCGCAGAATCCCTTCAAGGTGGACGCGCAGCTCATGGACGATGAGGTGCGTCTGCACCTGGCGCGCCTTGCCGTGGCCGACGTGCCGGGCGTGGAGGCTTGCGACCGCGAGTTCTTCCTGCCGCGGCCTTCCTATATGTTCCATACCCTCCAGGCCTTGAGCCGCGAGCATCCCGACCGCGAGTTTGTCCTCGTCATCGGAGCCGACAACTGGGAGCGTTTTCCCATGTGGTATCGCAGTCAGGACATCCTCTCCGGCTATCGCATCATCATCTACCCGCGTCCGGGCTTTGTCCTTCCCGATGTTCCGGAGGGTGTCATCGTGGCCGATACACCTTTGTACGACGTCAGCAGCACCGACATCCGCCGCCGCATAGCCAACGAACCCGGCTATGCCGGCGAAGGTCTCCCGCCGGCTGTCTGGCATGAGATTAAGGAAAAGGGCCTGTATGCATCAGCTTCAAACACTCAACAAACGGAATAAAACTATGAAACCAAACAAAGACTTATTAGCCGCCATTTGCTGCATGCTTTTTGCCAGCCTGTCGGCAGAAGAGGAACTCGTGAAGTTCGGCGACTTCGAATCGTGGATATCGCGCACCATCGAGGAGAGCGCAATCATCGGCGGAAAGAAACAGACAATCTACGAGATTGGCCCGAAGGGAACCTTCGACGGTGCCCGCGCCTATACCAACCAGGGCGGCTCTCCCTGGGGAAGCAGCAATGCCTACGCCAAGGTGTCGGGCATAGTGAAGACAAATTCCAGCGTCTTTCCCGACAAGCACGGCAGCGGACAGTGTGCCAAGCTCCATACGCAGATTCTCAAGTGCAAGGCTCTCGGGATAGTCAACATCACGGTCCTCGCCCCGGGCAGCATCTTCCTGGGCTCTCTCTTGGAGCCTGTCACCAGTGCGTCCGACCCTTTGAGCAAGATGAACACCGGCATTCCCTTCACCAAGAAGCCCAAGGCTGTGAAGTTCGACTATAAGTACTACACGACGGGAGGGGAGCGTATCCGCGAATCGGGGTTCGGTCGCCGCCAGACGCTGGGCGGGAAGGACATGGGCAAGTGCATCTGTCTCTTGCAGAAGCGATGGGAAGATGCCGACGGCAAGATCCATGCCTTGCGGGTAGGCACCATGCTCCGGTATTTCACCCAGAATACATCCGATTGGAAGGAAGGCCAGTCCTTTGACATCCACTATGGCGACATCACACACGAGAGCTTCTACAAGGAAGGCATGGGACTGATGAAGGGCGACAAGGTCTATCATGCCCTCAACAGCAAAGGGAAGTGTGTCCCCATTCAAGAGGACGGATGGGCAAAAGCAGACGAGACGCCTACACACATGATACTGATCTTCGACAGCAGTTATGGCGAACCGTTTACCGGCACCATTGACAATACGCTTTGGGTCGATAACGTAAAGCTGGTGTACTGATGCGTCCGTACTATCTGCTTCAAGAGAGTTTGCTCCGGCGGAACCTGGAGCTCATCAAGTGCGTGGCCGACGAAGCCGACGTGGAGATTATCCTTGCCTTCAAGGCTTTTGCCCTGTGGCGCACCTTCCCCATCTTCCGCGAGTATATACGTCACACCACAGCCAGCAGCCTGTGCGAGGCGCGCCTTGCGTTCGAGGAGTTCGGCTCGCTCTGCCATACCTACAGCCCCGCCTACGAGGAGGACGAGTTCGGCGAGATACTGCACCTGAGCGGTCACGTCACCTTCAACACCCTCTCGCAGTACGAACGCCTGCGCCCCATTTGCCAGCGTTTCAGCGAACACCCCGTGTCGTACGGGCTTCGTGTCAACCCCGAGTACTGCGAGATAGAGACGGAGCTCTACAATCCCTGTGCCCCTGGCTCGCGCTTCGGCGTGCTCTGCGAACAGTTGCCCGACGTGCTTCCCGCAGGCATCGAGGGCTTCCATTGCCATTGCCATTGCGAGAGTCCCGCCTCTGCCTTGGAGCATACGCTCGCGCATCTTGAAGAGAAATTCGGCCGATGGTTCCCCCAGCTGCGGTGGCTCAACCTGGGCGGCGGGCACTTGATGACGAGAAAAGACTACGACGTCGTACACCTTATTAATATATTAAAGGGACTTCACGCGCGCCATCCGCACCTGCGCATCATCCTGGAGCCCGGCAGCGCCTTTGCCTGGCAGACGGGTCCGCTGGTGAGCGAAGTGGTCGACATCGTGGAGAATCACGGCATCCGCACGGCCATCCTGAACGTCTCCTTCACCTGCCACATGCCCGACTGCCTGGAGATGCCCTACCAGCCCGAGGTGCGCGGCGCCGAGAGCCTTCCCTTCGAGGCCGCTTCCCGGCCCGACGCCAAGGAGCAGAACATCTACCGGTTGGGCGGCAACAGCTGTCTGAGCGGCGACTACATGGGCAGCTGGCGTTTCCCCGAGCCTTTGCGTATCGGGCAGGAAATCGTCTTCGAGGACATGATACACTACACGACCGTCAAGACCACGATGTTCAACGGCATCATGCACCCTTCGATTGTCCTGGAGCATGCCGACGGCACGCGCGAGACGCTCCGCGAGTACCGCTACGAGGACTACCGCGACCGGATGGACTGATATAGGCTTTTTCCCCGAGGGTTTAGGGAAAATCCTTCTTCCCCCTTGCCTTTTATGTCGTACCTTTGCGTTGTGATTAAAAAACAAAAGTACCTAACGACATAAAACGATACAGCTATGAAGAAGTTTTTCCTTTCCCTGATACTCTCGATGGCAGCCTTCGCAGGCGCCAATGCCATGAGCTTTAGTCGTGCACAGGCAGAGGCTCTCTACCTGACGGACAAGATGGCCTACGAGCTTAACCTCAACGACCAGCAGTACAACGACGCCTACGAGATCAACCTCGACTATTTCCTCAGGATGGAGTCGCCCTCCGATGCTTACGGCTACTACTACGACTACCGCCTGAGCGACCTGCGCTGCATCCTCCACGACTGGCAGTACAGTCTTCTGGTCGCAGCCGACTACTTCCTCCGCCCCATTACGTGGCGTGCCGGCGGCTGGTTCTTCCCCATCTACAGCTACTACGATCGCAGCAGCTTCTTCTACGGTCGTCCCCGCGTATGGGTAACGTATCGAGGCGGTCACAGCCGTTTCTACCACTCCGCAGGCTTCTACATGCATCGTCGTCCCGTATGGAACGGAGGCCTTCGCGGTCGCGACATGGGTCCGCATCATGGCGGCATGCACGGTCGTAGCGGCGGTATGGTCGGTCGTGGCGGCATGCGAGGCGGAAGCGGCAGAGGCTATCACTTCGACCTGAACGGACGTCAGGGCGGCGGCTCAAACCGTCAGCATCAAGGCGGATCGAATTATGGTCAGCACCAAGGCGGTTCAAATTATGGTAATCACCAGGGCGGCTCGAATTACGGTCAGCACCAAGGCGGTTCCAATTACGGTAGGCACAGCGACAATAGCAGCAGTCATAATGCCGCTGCCGGTCAGCACGGCAGCAGTCGCAGCGGCATCATCTCGGGCAGTCCCGTCGGTCGTGGCAATTCCTTCGACGGCAGCAGTTCCCGCACGGGTGGCAGCCGTGGCAGCTATCAGGGCTCTGGTGTATCGCGCAGCTACAGCAGTGGCTCCAGTCGGGGCAGCGGCATGACACGCAGTTACAGCGGCGGTTCGGGCTCCAGCATGGGTTCCAGCCGGGGCAGCGGCACGACGCGCAGCTACAGCGGCGGTTCGGGTTCCAACGGCGGCAGTCGGGGTGGCAGCCGTGACGGCGGCATGTCGGGTGGCGGCAGCAGCCGTGGCGGACGCAGATAAACCTTGTTCGCGTCAGAAAATCATTTCGGGAATAATCTTGAAGAACTGAAGGAAGAAGGACAGCCAGAGCATTGCGATAGCCAGGACGGGCAGGGCAATGACGATGATCAGCGCCCAGAGGCAGCCGGAGCGGCGGGGCTTATCGCCCTGCTCTCCGCTTTTCAGACCACTGCGGAGCAGTTCCTCGTTGAGGTTCTCGGGCGTGACGTCGATGCCTTGCATGCGCAGGCGGTCCTCCGTCGTGCGGGCTTCTGGCACGACAATCCACAGCACCAGATAGACGATGAGTGTGGGCACGGGCAGGAAAATGCTGACCAGGGTGATGATGCGGACAAGCATGATGTCTGCGTCGCCGAAGTATGTTGCCAGACCTGCACAGACGCCTCCGAGCATCCGCTGCTCCGGGTCGCGGTAGAGCTTGCGGCCGCGCGTGCGTTTCTTCACGTCGTCGGTGACGTTCGTGAACGCCTGTTCAGCCTGCCGGCCGAAGTCCTTCACGCGTTCGCTCCACTCTCCGCTGGCAGAGTCGCTGCGTTCCTGTTTGTTGTAGCCGCCTGTCGACGATGCCCCCGAGCCTTCGCTGCCGATGTCCTGCGGGTTGCCGATGATGGCGATGATGCCGCGCACCGTCTCGATGTTGACGGCACTCATTCCCGCCTTGCGCTTCTCCCAGAGGAGTTCCGCCACGCGGTGCTCGATGTCGTCGGCTATCTCGGCTCCGTCCGCTTGGCGCGAGAAGTAGCGTTTCATGCTGTTCAGGTAGTTGTCGAGCAACTCGTAGGCATCCTCGTCGATGGCGTAAAGTTCTCCGAAGAGGTTGATGGTGATGTTCTTTTTCATTGTATTGTTCGTTTATGAGATGTGTTGTTTCGCTTTTCACTCTTCACTTTTCGCTTAAATAACCGACGGTCCGTGCCAGTTCCTGCCACGCGATGTCGAGCTGTTCGAGCGCCGCCTGTCCGTCGTGCGTCAGCGCGTAGTATTTTCGTGGCGGCCCCTGCGTGCTCTCCTGCCACTCGTAGCGGAGCAGTCCGTCGTTCTTCAGCCGCGTCAGGAGCGGGTAGAGCGTGCCCTCCACCACTATCATGTCGGCCTCCTTCAGGCGCGAGATTATTTCATTTGCATAGGCTGGCTGCTGCCTGAGCAACAGCAGGATGCAGTACTCCAGCATCCCTTTCCGCATCTGCGACTTCGAGTTTTCCACGTTCATGGTATTCCGCTTTTGTTGTAATTCCGCTGCAAAGGTAGGCATTCCCTTGGAACTATGCAATACAAGGTACTATAATTTAACGTCATTTAACACTTTGGGAAGTATCTAAGGACGAAGATACAAATCCTTTTTCCCATGTATACAAAATCGTCACTCCGTGCCATAAAACTTTTTCAGTGGCTTGGAAATATATTTCAGTGCCTTTGAAATCTATTTCCAAGCCTTTGAAATATATTTCAGAGCTTTTGAAATTGTTTTTATCCGCGGGCTTCGGAATTTTATGATTCGGACTTCCGTATTTTATAGTGTGCAGAAACGGACTTTCTTCCTTGCTAAAAGGAAAAAAACGACAGTCTCCTTTGCCGTTTGCATAATTTTCCGTAACTTTGCGGCGCAAATGGTGATACCCGCCTTTCCGCAGGGAACGACGGGTAGAGAGGGAATCCGGTGGAAGACCGGAGCAGTGCCCGCTACTGTAATTGCCTTCTGCGTGCAGCGCACCAACACGTCACTGGGGGAAAATGACCCCTGGGAAGACGCGCTGCCGGGCAAGAGCCAGGAAACCTGCCACTCTGCATAGAAACAGACCAGCCTCGGGACAAGGATATGGAGAAAGCACAACAATCGAAGTGTCACTGGCTTCAGTTCTGCCGGACAAAGCGTCCGTGCGGAATTGTCTGTCGGCATCCATGAGGTATGATCTGAAATGAAAAACAACGGAATGACTGAGAAAAGAAATTACTATCTGCATGCGATTCTGGCTATCGTACTGGCATTTGCTGCGACTGTAAGTGCCAGTGCGCAGAATCAAGATAAGACCCCCCACCCCCCTTTTGTGGGAGAGGAAAATGACAGCACCCGGCAGCTGCACGAGGTGACCGTGGCGGCACGGCAGCCCAAGCGCACCATTGCCACGTCGCAGACGTTGAGCGGAGCCGACCTGCAGGCGCTCAGCACCACGTCGGTGGCCGATGCGCTGAAGTACTTCTCGGGCGTACAGATAAAAGACTACGGCGGGCTGGGCGGACTGAAGACTGTCAATGTGCGTTCGCTGGGCTCCCAACATGTGGGTGTCTACGTGGACGGCATACGTCTGACGAACGCGCAGAACGGCACCGTCGACCTGGGCAAGTTCTCGCTCTCTTCGATGGAGTCGGTCTCGCTCTACAATGCCAACAAGCTCGACTACTGCCAGTCGGCCAGCGAGTACGCGTCGGGCGCCACCGTCTACCTGCAGACGCGCCGCCCCACCACCGACAGCGTCTCCGTGCAGCTCCGCAGGGCTTCGTTCTCCACGTGGATGGCGAAGGCCAACGCCCAGTTCTGCTGGCGCGGATGGCAGGGCTTCATCGACGGCGAATACTGCACCTCTCGCGGCGACTACCCCTTCCGCTACAAGTCGGAGTACGAGGACACGGTGGGCCACCGAGCCAACAGCGACATCCGCTACGGGCGCGTCGAGGCGGCACTCTTCCGTGGAGGCTTCTCCTCGCACATATATTACTACGACTCCGAGCGCGGCTGTCCTGGCGGCATCGTGCGCCGTCTGAGCGACAAGTACACCAACGTGGGGCGCGAATGGGACCGCGACTTCTTCGTGCAGGCCAGCTATCAGGCGCGTTTCATGGAGAAGAACATCGTCAAGATAAACGCCAAGTACGCGAACGAATACCTGCGCTACAATACCAACTATCCTGAGAACCAGAACACGCCACGCGTGGACAATCACTACCGGCAGCAGGATGCCTATGCCGCCTTCTGCTATGCCGCCATGCCCTGGCCTTGGCTGACGCTCTCCACGAGCTACGACATCCGCTACAGTTTCCTCAGCGCCGACCTGAAACGCTTCGAGGACGTGAAGCGGCTCGACCAGAAGCAGGTGTTTGCCGCACAAATGAACTACCACGGCATCCAAGCGGCGGCATCGGTGCTCCACCAGCACTACAGCGACGACACCTTCGTGAATGCCGGGGCTGCCGACCCGCTGGACCGCTGGACGCCCGCCGCGTCGCTGGCTTACACCCTGGCCGGCGTCACCCTCAGGGGCTGGTACAAACAGATTTTCCGTGCGCCCACGCTCAACGACCTCTACTACACGCAGTCGGGCAACCGCAGCCTGAAGCCCGAATACACCAAGCAGTTCAACGTCGGGCTGGAGTATCATACGGCTCTCAACGCCCGCCGTTCAACTTTCGACCTCTCAGCTCAGGCTGACGTCTACTGGAACAAGATAGAGAACCGCATCGTCTGCCTTCCCATGAAGGGCACTTACACGTGGTCCATGATGAACTACGGCCAGACGTTCTGCCGCGGCCTGAACGCCACGATCAAGGCACACATGCGAACGGGACAATGGGCCTTCTCGCTCCTGAACACCATCACCTGGCAGCGCGACGTGGACCGTACCGACCCCGAGGACGAAGACATGTACGACAAGCCCATCTGCTATGCGCCTGCCTTCTCGACCGGCCTCACCGCCATCGCCGGCTGGCGTACGTTGCAGTTCACGACGTCCTACCTCTACGTCGGCGAACGCATGTGGAGCAAAGCCGACCCCGAGGACATCCTGGAGCCTTACCATAACGTCGACATGAAGCTGCAGTATAACACGACTGTGGACCGCATCTACCGCCTCTTCTATGGGAAGCGTCAGCCCAGGATTCTCGCCCAGACCAGCGTCGGCCTTTGCCTGGAAGTGTGCGACGTGCTCGACATCCAGTACGAACACATCCCGCGCTACCCCATGCCGGGCCGCAACTACAAGCTAACCCTGTCCTTTGGAATTTAATTCAACTCATAAATAAACGTCGAACAAAGCACTCTGAAAGATATGAAACAATGTTTTACTCTTCTTCTCCTTACATTATATATAATAGGCGCGCGCGCAGAGGAGAAGATTATCCTTCTGAACGAAGGCATGTGGCAGGCCGACAACGGGCGGCTGACGTACTTCGAGAACGGCTCCGTGGTGAGCAACCAATGGTTCCGCGACAAGAACGGACGCAAGCTCGGCGACACGCCCAACGACATCATCCAGATTAACGACAACCTCATCGCCATTGCCATCAACTGGTCGAACATCGTGCAGTTCATCACGCCCTCGGGCTATGCCGTTGCCGCCACGGAGGACATCCCCAATAACCGCCGCCTGTGCTCCGACGACAAGTACGTCTACGTCACCAGCTACGGCCACGAGTGCGAGACCGTCTACGGCACGCGATACTTCACGAAAGGCTACGTGGCTAAAATCGACCTCGGCAACTTCAAGGTGGTGGGCGCCTGCGAGGTGGGCTACGAACCTGAGGGCATCGCGCTCTACGACGGACGCCTCTTCATCGCCAACACCGGTGGTTATGCCGAACAGGAGGGCGACCATGACTACGAGACGACGGTAAGCATCGTCAATGCCAGCACGATGACTTTGGAGAAGAACATCGACACACATGTTCCCAACCTCTTCGGCGAGATGTCGCAGAGCGGACGCTACCTTTGCATCAACTCTTCGGGCGACTACTACGAGACGACGGCCTGCGGACTTATCTTCGATTGCGCGAAGGCACTCACCTCGGACGACTGCTTCGTCCGCTTCAACTATCCCGCCACCTACAACTGCACGACCACCGACGGCAGCTTCCTCGTCGTCGGCTCGGACTTCTCGTACATCACAGGCGAATACGAGTTCTCCTACCTCACCATCAATCCCCGCCAGATGATAGAGAGCCGCGGGGCAAACGGCATCTCGCGTTCGCTCCCAGGCTCCGTGGGCAGCGACTTTGCCGCCATGACCCAGCCCTACGGCATCTACGTCAACCCCTATACAGGCTACATCTACGGCACGGATGCCGGTTCGTTCGAAGGCGCAGGCTACCTCTACCAATGGTCGCCCGCCGGACAGCTGCTGGGCAAGCACAAGGTCTACATCAATCCCGGGCACTTCCTGGCTGTGGCTCCGGCAGGATACTACGACGGCATCGGCGGAATCACGTGTCGTGAGACGCCGGACGACGTGTGGTACGACCTCCAGGGACGTGTCGCCGACCGGGCCACGATGCGACGCGGCAACATCTACGTCAAGGACGGAAAGAAGACTCTCTTCACGAAATGACATCAATCACCAAATACTAACCATTAAAGTTTAACACAGCATGAAAAGACAACTACTGAGTCTCATGGCAATCTCCCTGCTGACCGCCGGCAACGCCCTTGCCACGGAAGTCACGGTGACGATGAACGCCAAGAGCAAACTTATCCAGTCGCTGGTCAACACAGCTACCAGCGAAAATGTCGAAGTGGGCGAACCTGCCAGCGGAAACAAGTACACCTTCGAAGCTCCCGAAGGGTGCTATCTCCTGACGGCCACGGCTGCCGACGGCGAGACCGTCTCCGGCACCATCCAGCTCGACATCAACGCCGACAACACGGCCTTCTCCATCTTCTCGCCAGAGGTAAACGTGAAGAACGCCGACTGGGCGTACGGCACCGACTATAACCTCAGCGTGAAGGTGACGGACAAAGCCGGCAACGAAGTGAACACCACGATGGGCGAGTACACGAACGGCCACAAGATGTTCCTCGTCTTCAACGGCAACACCTACTACGTCGACCTCGTTCCCTCCGCAGAGCACCAGGCAGAAGGCTATCTGCCCGTCACCTACACGGGAACCGTCAACTTCAACACGACCATCCAGGCCGAGGCTCCCATGAGCCAGCTCTACACCATCAGCGTACCTGCCGACGCTTCCCTGTTCATAGGCACAAAGACGGCCCACTTCGTGAAGTTCAAGGAAGTGGCTCCCGAGAGCGTCGCTACCGAAGGCAGCACCAAGAGCTACACCTATCGCCTGGCCGACAAGCAGCAGTACAACTACCGCGTCTCGGCTCCCGGCAAGCTGACGCAAGGCGGCATCTTCACCATGAGCATCGACGAGGCGAAGCGTCCTGAACTCGCCTTCACCGACGAGGACCTGACGGCCAAGGACCCGAAGTTCATCGACCGCGACGTCGCTTCCAACGGCGGCTACAACGTGGGCGACATGTTCCTCAACATCAATCCCGCAGGCCACTTGCAGCTCGACGGCGCAGGCGACACCTACGACCTGCTGCCCCTGCGCAACTGGGAACTCATCGACGGCATCACGAGCAACTACTTCATCGAGCCCGACTTCCACTTCACCGTCGTGGACGTGAACGGACAGGAGGATGATTCCGTTGTGAAGATAGAGGACGAGCTCCTGACCGCCGTGGGCGAAGGCACAGCCATCGTGCTCGTTACCTACGATGCCATTCACCTCAACACCTGGAGCGGCACGACGAAGAAGGACTTCGTGGGCGGCGCCGACTGGGGAGCCATCTGGCCGGAGAACACAGCAGCCTTCGTCGTTACCGTAGGCCAGGCTGCCACCGACATCACGCCCAACATTATTATTAATAAGGACTACCTAACCACTGTGACGCCCTGGGGCGGCGGCGATCCCATCGACACCAAGCTCTCGATGGAGAATGTCGATGCCGAGTTCGACGTGCTCTACTACCTCGACACAGAGGACGGCTTCGACTATACCTTCACACCCGAAGGCGTGGCCTCCGTCACCCTGGCCCGTCCCGTCATCGGCACCAATGCCGCTTCCTATAACGGCTTCTCTGCGGAAGGCGTGACGAAGAACGACGACGGAAGCTATACCCTGCACCTCACCAAGGGCCGCAACATCGTCTGCCTGACCGACGCAGCCGGCAAGAGCCTCTATCAGGTGCTGACCGCCAAGCCTTGCCACCGCGACATCCTCGTGGGCGGCGAGAGCGTGACGAGCGTGAAGCCCGGCGATGAAGTCACCGTACAGTACACAGGTCTCTATCACCCCGCAGGCAAGCTGGCAGGCATCCACAACTTCTCGGCAGGCTTATCTTACAAGAAGGCAACGGAAGGCATTACCGTAAAGAACGGCAAGGCCAACCAGTACACATTCGGCTCCAACGCCGCTGCGCAGTCTGTCACCTTCACCGTGCCTGAGGACTGGACGGAGAAAGAGATTGAGCTCAGCGACGGTGTCCTGGGCATCGGCGGTTTCGGTGACCCCGTCGGCAACCATCGTTCCACGTCGAAGCTGACAGGCCGTGCTCCCAACTTCACCGCCATCTCGCAGTCGGCCGTCTTCGGTCGTGTTCCTGCCCTGACGGTTGATGTCGACATGCCCGTCACTCTGGCCGTTGCCACCTTCGAGGACGTTGAGGACATCACCGAGCCTGTCGACGGACACATGAGCGTCAGCACAGAGGACGACGACGAACGCGAGTTCTACACCAGCGGCGACTTCGCCTTCAACAGCGGCTGCATGAGCGACTACGACTACTGGTACTGGTTCGGCTACGCCAACCGCGCCGAGACGAAGTTCGAGACGCTCGACGACCAGTGGAACAACATCGTGGGCAGCGGCTACGACGGCTCTGCAACCTATGGCGTTGCCTATGCTGCTGCCTTCAACGGTCCGTGCTACGTAGAGCTGCTCACCGAGCCTGCCGTAGTGCCCGGCTTCTACATCACCAACAGCAGCTATGCCTACACTTCGATGACGAACGGCGATGCTTCTGCCAAGAAGTTCGACAAGGGCGACTGGTTCAAGCTGACCATCACAGGCTATGATGCCGACGACAACAAGACCGCCACGAAGGAATACTACCTGGCCGACCTGCGCGACGAGAAGACGGCCTACATCATCAACGACTGGCGCTACGTCGACCTCTCCGTCCTGGGCGAAGTGGCTAAGATTGGCTTCGAGCTGACCAGCACAGACAATGGCACCTACGGCATGAACACGCCTGCTTACTTCTGCTTCGACAACTTCGGAGCCAAGGGCACAGAGGTGCTGCCCGAGAGCAACGTCACGTTCGTTCCTGCCGCAGGCTATGCCACTTATGTTGCAACGAAGGATGTGGACTTCTCGAAGGCCGCAGGCGAAGCTTTTGCCGTAACAGAATCCGTCATTGAAGGTCAGGTTCACCTGAATCCTGTCACGGCTGCACCCGCAGGCGAGGCCGTTATCCTGAAGGCTACTCCCGGCATGTTCGTCCTGTCTGCTCCTGCCACGACTCCTGCCGCCCTGGAAGGCAACCTGCTGAAAGCTGCCAAGGAAGACGTCACCGCCGACGGCAAGCAGTTCATCCTGGGCAACGGCACAGAGGGCATCGCTTTCTATCAGGCTGTTGTAGGAAGCACGATTGCCGCAGGCAAGGGCTACATCGAGGTTTCCGCCCCCAGCGTGAAGGCACTTCGCTTCGACAACGACGACGCAACAGGCTTAAATGAAGAATTAAGAATTAAGAATGAAGAATTAAAGGGCGAAGAAATCTATAACCTCGCCGGCCAGCGCCTGCAGAAGTTGCAAAAAGGCATCAACATCGTGAACGGGAAGAAGACACTCTATTAATTCAAAATTGATAAATTCAAAATTGTTAAGTTGCATACTATGAAGAAAACATATTTGATTCCTGCTATGCAGGTGGAAGAGGCAGAGGCAGCACAGATGATTGCCGAGAGCCTGAAGATAGCCAATTCAACCCTCGACGGCAGCGAAGCCCTCGCGAAGGAATACAACGGTTGGAACATCTGGGACCAGGACGACGAAGACTGACCTGGCACCTTACATACGAAAGGGGACACTCCGCATAGGAATGTCCCCTTCTTTTATCACGCCACGCTCTTATGTCGAACACGGCACGCTCTTATGTCAAACGCGCCACGCTCTTATGTCGAACACGGCACGCTCTTATTTCGGAAGCGGCAGGGAGTATCTTGGGAATCTCAGAAGAGATGTGCAGGGATGTGCTGTTTGGCGTTCTCGAAATCCTCTACCGTATCGAGTTCGCACGAGAAGAGGTCGGTGACGTCGAGCACGGAAAACCGAAGGTTGGCGTCATTCGAGGTCTGTGCCTTGGTGATGAGTCTGAGGAAGGCCAGTTCGTAGAACGTGTTCTCGAGGTGCTCGGCGTTCATCATGATGTCCAGCTCCTTATAGAGAGCCGTCGTGTAAGCCTTGCCCATGCGCTCTATGCCGAGGCTCTCGCCGGCAGCAGTAGCAGGGTTGCAGGTCTTGCTGATTTCCGTGATGGCTCCGTCCTTGTCTGTCACCACCTTCATCTCCTCTTCGCCCAGCTCGTGGCGGATAAGCGTCAAGACATTCTCGTGTTTGTCCGCGAGGACACGCTTCACGATCTGTCCGTCGTAGAGCAGGTCGCTGTCGAGCAGCAGGACCTCCTGTCCTTCCGCTTCCGGGCGTGCCAGCCAGAGAGAGTAGATGTTGTTGGTCGTCTCAAAGTCCTTGTTGTGGATAAAGCAGACACTGATATTGTCGCCATAAGTCTGCTGGACGAAGCTTTCGATTTGCTCGTGCAAGTAGCCCGTCACAATGACGAACTGGCTGATGCCCGCCTCGATGAGCGCGTCCATCGAGCGTTGCAGGAGGGTTCGTTCGCCTACTTTGAGCAGGCATTTGGGTGTGTTGGACGTGAGCGGACGAAGCCGTGAGGCCGTGCCCGCTGCAAGGATGATGGCTTTCATAGAATGAAGAATGAAGAGTGAAGAATGAAGAGTGAAGAATGAAGAATTTGCTACCGCCCTCACTCCTTACATGTCATAGAGGAGATGCTAAAGGCGGTAGCAAATTCTTCATTCTTCATTTTTAATTCTTAATTAAAGACTTGATGGTGTCCACCACAGCCTGAATCTGTTCGCGGCGTCCGAGGGTGATGCGCAGGCAGTCCTCCAGGCCCTTGTCGGCCATGAACTTAATCTTGTAGTTCTGGTCGGCCAGCGCCTTCTGCAGCTTCTCCTTGATGGCTGTCGGGTACTTGATGAGGATGAAGTTTGCCACGCTCTTGTAGACCTTGAAGCCGGGCAGGCTGCCGAGTTCCTTCTGGAAGAGCTGACGGTCCCACTCCATCTCGTTGGCTACGCGGCGGTAGTGCTCATCGCTCTCCAGGGCAGCCAGGGCAACGGCTTCCGAGAAGCGGTTGTAGCCAAGGTACTTGTTGCAGTAGCTGAGGAACTGGTCGTGGCCCTTGCCGATGAAGGCGAAGCCAACGCGCAGGCCGGGCAGTCCGTAGAACTTGGAGAGGGTGCGCGAGATGATGAGGTTGTTGTACTTGTTCACCAGGGGAGCGATGTAGTCCACGTCGCTGGTGATGAAGCTGGCGTATGCCTCGTCCACGAGCACCATCGTGTCGGAGGGGATGTTCTCCATGATGCGCCCTATCTCTTCGCTCGTCAGGCTGTTGCCCGTCGGGTTGTTGGGCGAGGCGAGGAGCAGCATGCGGGGATGTACGCGGTTGGTGTAGGCGATGACCTCGTCCACGTCGTAGGCGAAAGTGTCGCCCGTCTCGTGCAGGGGATACATCTCGAACGAACCGCCGCACTCGCCGGCCACACGGTTATAGTACCACCACGAGAACTCGGGGATGAGGATGGTCTTGTTGTCACCCTCCATGAGGAAGTAGTGGATGGCGTTCTTCAGCATCTCCTCGCCGCCGTAGCCCAGCAGCACCTGCTCTTCGGGCACGCCGTAGATTTCGCTCAGGCGGACGCTGATGACGCTCTTCTTGCCCTGGTCGTAGATGCGGGTGTAGAAGCAGAGCGTGTGCGGGTCGAAGTTCTTTATTGCCTCTATTACTTTTTCCGATGGTTCGAAGTTAAATTCGTTTCTGTCCAGATAATTCATTTCTGTGTCTTTCTTTTATGTTTAGCGCACAAAGGTACGACTTTTAACCGAAAGAAGGGACGTAAAGCACGAAAAATGTTTGTCTGCATGCCTTTTTTTGCACATTTTCCTTAATCTTTGTTCCATAATCTTTAATCTTTAATCTTTTCTTCGTACCTTTGCAGTTTCATAAGAGAAAAGGATAGTAACCAATGAATATACAAGACCTGAAACGACGTGTAATGTCAACCATCAAGTCCTCCGAGACAGAGGACTGGCTCGACTACCGCATAGTGCGGCCCTTCAGCTATCTCTGGGCTTTGTTCTTTGCCAAGCTCGACATCCATCCCAACACCGTCACCATCCTTTCCATGATAATCGGTGCCGGCAGCTGTGTCTTCTTTGCCCACGGCAGCTACTACTACGAGGGCTGGCATGGCCTGTGGCTCAACGTCGTTGCCATCCTGCTGCTCTGCATGGCGGACATCTTCGACTGCACGGACGGACAGCTGGCCCGCCTGACAGGCAAGAAGAGCCGGCTGGGACGCATCCTGGACGGCATGGCAGGCTTCGTCTGGTTCATCCCCATCTACATCGCCCTCATGCTCCGCTTCTACCATCATCACTCGCTGGAGTTCGGATGGCTCGGCATCGCCGACACAGAGCAGAACGTCCTCATCGCCACAGCTGTCGTCACGGCGCTGGCCCTCTACTCGGGCTTCGCAGGCATGGGCGGGCAGCAACGCATGGCCGACTACTACATCCAGATACATCTCTTCATGCTCAAGGGCGAGAAAGGCAGCGAGCTGGACACCTCCGAACAGCAGCAAAAGGCTTACGACGAGACGCCCACCGAAGGGAACCGCCTCTGGAAGTATTTCCTCAAGACCTACATCGACTATACGCGCAAGCAGGAGAAGGCTACCCCCGAGTTCCAGAAGCTCATGGCAACCCTGCGACAGAAGTATGGCACACCCTCCAACATGCCTGCAGCCCTGCGCGAAGAACTGCTCCGCGAGTCGCGCCTCATCATGCCCTGGAACGCGATGCTCACCTTCAACTTCCGTTCCGGCATGTTCTTCCTCTTCTGCCTCATAGACCTGCCGACCGCCAACTTCCTCTTCGAAATCATCTGCATGGGGCTCCTCGCCTATTGCATCAACCGCCATCACGAAGCCTGTTGCAGGAGGATAAGGGAAAAAATAATTCACAATTCATAATTCATAATTCAAAATTAGGCTACGCCCTAAAGCTTGGCGAAAGAAATAATTGTGAATTGTGAATTGAGAATTAAGAATTAAAGAATGATTTAGCTCAATGAATTGGAATAACTTCTTCTTCGTCCTCGGACTTGCTTGTGTCGTGGTGATGCTCTTCACCTTCGACGTCAGCTTTGTGGAGCTCTGGGGCCACATCTGCCGCGCAGGTTACTGGCTCATCCCCATCGTGGGCATCTGGATTGTCGTGTATGGCATCAATGCACTTGCGTGGATGGCAGTCATCAAGGGCAATACCGACCCCGACGAGAAAGTGAGCTTCTGGCGGATATACAAGCTGACCATCAGCGGATATGCTCTCAACTATGCCACACCCGTAGGCGGCCTTGGCGGAGAACCTTACCGCATCATGGAGCTGAGCAAGGACATCTCCAAGCAGCACGCCACCTCTTCGGTCATTCTCTATGCGATGTTCCACGTCTTCGCGCACTTCTGGTTCTGGTTCACCTCCGTCTTCCTCTACCTGGCGCTCGCGCTGGCAGGCGACCTCCCCTTCGACACGACCGTCGGCATCATCTTGGGCATCATCGTCGTCTTCTGCCTCATTGCCTTCTACCTCTTCTACAGGGGCTACAAGTACGGACTTGTCGTGAGGCTCATCCGCTGGATAGGTCATCTGCCAGGACTCAAAGGTTGGAGCGACAGATTCCTCTCCGCCCACGCAGAAGCCCTGCATAACGTCGATGCACAGATAGCTGCCCTGCATCAGCAGAGCCGTAAGAACTTCTATGCAGCTTTGGGGCTCGAGTATCTCTCGCGCATCGTGCAGAGTGCCGAGGTGCTCTTTATGCTCCTGCTCATCGGCATCGATGGCGGCGGAGGGTTCAGCGGCATCACCCTCACCTTCCTCCACAGCATCCTCATCGTCTCGCTGACCACGCTTCTGTCGAACCTCATCGGCTTCCTGCCCATGCAGCTCGGCGTGCAGGAAGGCGGTTTCGCTGTCTCCACCGCGGCAATGGGCCTGACCGTCGAACAAGGCTTCTTCATCAGCATCATCTGTCGAGTCCGTGAAATCATCTGGATCTTCATCGGCATCGCCTTGATGAAGGTCGCCAGGGCCGAGCTCGATCGTAGTTCAAGGTCGCCAGGGCAGCGAGCGTAAGAAAGTTATATGGATGTGCTGTGAAAATTAGGTCGAATGCTATGAAAAAACAGATTCTGTCTCTATTAGTGTGTATAGTGCCGCTGACGGCATGGTGCGAAACGGACAAGCCTGCAAGAACGATTCACCAGGTGGACTTCTCGCAAGTGACAATCAACGACTCGTTTTGGTCGCCCCGCCTGGAAAAGCATGCCTCGGCAACGCTGCCCGTGTGCATCGACCAGATAGAAAACCAGACCGGTCGCATGCAGAACTTCATCAATGCGGGCAAAGGCACGGGAGGCCACTCCGGCATCTTCTTCGACGACAGCGATGTCTACAAGGCGATGGAGGGCATGGCCTACTCGCTTGTGGTGCGGCCCGATGCCGACCTTGAGGCCAAGCTCGACGAATGGGTGAACAACATCGCAGGCGCCCAGCAAGACGACGGATACATAAACACCTATTTCACCCTGACCGACCATCCGCGCTGGACCGACATGGACAAGCACGAGATGTACTGTGCCGGACATCTGATAGAGGCCGGAATAGCCTACTACAAAGCGCGAGGCAAAGACAAGCTGCTGAATGTGGGACGGCGAATGGCGGACCACATGATGACGCTTTTCGGACCTGACCGGCAGCACTGGGTGGCTGGACACGAAGAGATAGAGCTCGCTCTGGTGAAGCTCTACGAGGTGACCGGCGAGAAGAAATACCTCGACTTCGCTCACTGGCTCTTGGAGGAGCGCGGCCACGGATATGGTTCCAAAGGGGACGGCAGCAACAACTGGAACAAGAACTACTATCAGGACTCCATGCCCGTCAAGGACCTGCGGAAGATAGGCGGCCATGCCGTACGTGCCATGTACCTCTTCTGCGGTATGGCCGACGTGGCATCGTATATCGGCGACACCGACTACATGACAGCCCTCGATGCCCTTTGGCACAACACCGTCGACTGCAATATGTACGTGACCGGCGGCATTGGTTCGTCGGCAGCAAACGAAGGCTTCACGCACGACTACGACCTCCCCAACGCCACAGCCTACTGCGAGACCTGTGCCTCGGTGGGCATGGTGCTCTGGAACCACCGCATGAACCTCCTTACGGGCGAGGGGAAATATGCCGACGTATTGGAGCGCTCGCTCTACAACGCCCTGCTCGCAGGTGTCAACCTCGCTGGCAACAGGTTCTTCTATGTCAACCCCTTGGAGTCGGACGGCAATCATCACCGGCAAGCCTGGTTCGGAACAGCCTGCTGCCCGAGCAACCTGTCGCGCTTCCTGCCCTCGCTGGGTAACTACATATACGGAACCAGCGACGATGCCCTGTGGGTGAACCTGTATATCGGTAACGAAGCCACCCTGAAAGTAGGCGACGAAGAGGTGAAGGTCACGATGACGACAAGCTATCCGTGGGAAGGCACAGTCACCATATCCCTCGACCGCCCGCTCCGCGCCGGGCAGCTGCGGCTGCGCATCCCCGCCTGGTGCAAAAGCTACAGCGTGAGCGTCGGAGGCCAGAAGGCAGAGCCCGCCCTGGAACAAGGCTATGCCGTCCTCTCGCCCGGGGCAGCAACCGTCGTCGAACTGACCCTCGACATGCCGATTGAAGTAGTCACGGCTGACGAACGTGTCGTGGAGGACCTGGGATGCCGGGCCATACAGCGCGGACCGTTGGTGTATTGCGCAGAAATGGCAGACAACTCCCCCGCCGTCTTCAGCGACTTCCGGCTGACAGCGGAAACCACCTGCGAGGAAAAAGCGGCAAGCCTGCTCGGAGGCATCCGCCGCATCACCGCCACCACCGACGGGAAAACCCTGCGGATGATACCGTATTATGCCTGGGACAACCGGACAGCCGGCAAGATGATGGTGTGGCTTCGGGGCGAAGACTACGAAGAGTACCACCGCAGCATCACGCTCAGCCCCTCCGTCGTCACCCACGACTGGGGCTACCAGTACGGCAACCTCGTACCCCTCGACACGAAAAACGACGGACAGCAGCAGCTGTTCATCGCCGGATGGTTCAAGCACGGCACCGAGACACCGCGCCACAGCGTCCTTCTCGAACCCGCCGCCGACGGCACATGGAAGGAAAACAAATCGCCCTTCAACGTTGGCGACCGCCCCTCGTTCTCGCCATGCGACATCGACGGCGACGGCAACATGGACCTCATCGTCTTCGAGCAGACCGGCAACACCTCCGACGGCATATACCGCGGCAACGGCAACGGAACATTCACCAAGATGACTGTACGCTTCGTCTCACCGCGCGAAGGGCTCCCCCGCAACTACACAGCACCCATGAACGGACTGGCCGGAGTGCTCGCAGCTGACATTGCCGACTTCAACAACGACGGACTGACGGATCTCGTCTGCATAGGCTATCACACGTCCCCCACAGCCGTACTGCTTAACCAGGGCATCACCGGGAACACAATAAAATTCAAACCCGTCTATTTCGACAACGGCATCACCGACCCCGACCGCGACAGGACAGGCGGAGCCCCCTATCCCGGTCGTAACTTCGACTGCGGAATGGTCTTCGCACAAGACTTCAACAACGACGGGTACGCCGACATCCTCATCTCCGCCAACAACTGGGAACGGCAGAACTACGGCGCCGACTGGGAACGCTTCACCGAAGTCTACCTCAACAGCGGCGACGGCACAAGCTTCACGCGTACATACTTCGCACAGTCGCTGGGCGAGAATGCCGACGACAGACAGAATCCCTCCGTCTCCGACGGCGGCATAGCCATCGCCGACTACAACGGCGACGGCTGCCTCGACATCTTCCTGCAAGGCTCCGGAGGCTATTTCAGCTACTACTGGGACCACACCTTCGTCGTCCTGGGCGACGGCACGGGCCACTTCGCACCCATGCCCTACGAAGACTTCGACCGGTTTGTCCTCCGCAACTGGAACAGCACCTCCGGATGCGCCCAAGCCTACGACTGGGACGGCGACGGACTCATCGACATCATCTATCAGGGCTGGAGCCCCGACGAGAACACCCAGACAGGCTACATCTGGCAAAACAACACCGGCAGCGCAGGCCCCGCCTTCCGCCGCGTCTACCGCTGGGCAGGAGGCTCCGAAGCCGCCAGCTGCCTCGTCGACTGGGACGGCGACGGCAGGAAGGATCTCTTCAACATCGGCAAATGCGAGGACGGCACACTCCTCACCGGACAGCCCACAGGCCGCACCACACGCATCACCCTCAGCCAAGAGCGCATCACCGGCCAGCCCGCCCAGCCGCGAAGCGTCAGCCAGACCGTGAAGGGCGACAGCGTGACCCTCTCGTGGACCCCCGCCGACGGCGCACCGCAAAGCACCACGTACGAGCTGTACATCCGCAAAGCCGACGGCGTCCTCTTGGGATGCCCCAGGGCCTATCTCGACGGCGAGCGTGAAGGACAGCGCAAATGCGAAGACTTCGGCAAGCAGGGATGCGCGACGTCCGTCACCTACACCCTACCCGACGGCCGCTACGAGTGGGGCGTGCAGGCCGTAGACGGCAGGCGCACAGGGTCGAAGTTCACAAAGGGCACATTCACCGTCGGTCAGACGGACGGCATCTCAGCCCCGACATCCGCTGCTGCCGCCTCCGCCGGACCCGTGTATGACCTGCAGGGCCGTCCCGCCCCGCACCCCGCAGGAAAGACATCCGCCCCCGCCATCTACGTCATAAACGGACGGAAATTCGCAGTGCAATAGCGAGGTTGTAGGGTCATAAGCCACAACTCCTGCGAAAAAACATATTAAAGACTTTTGTGGGAACTATTTATTTTGTAAATTAGCGGTCGAAATCGTTAATTTGCAAAAATATGAACAGGTTTCATTCCCTCTCGCAGTTCAAATTCGATGTCTGGCTAATAGAGCAGTTAAGAAACGCCCCGTTTCCAGGGCTGACACTTGGCGAACTGAGGCACAGATGGCAGGATGTGCCCGGCCGCAAAGCAAATCTCTCCCGCGACATGCTCACAGCCCACCGGAAGAGCATCAGGGAGTTTCTTGGCGTGGAGATTCAGACACCGGACAGGATGCACTATCGTATTGTGAATTCCGAAGCCTTGGCTCTTGACACACTTGCCAACGACCTGATGAAGAGCATCCAGAACTTTGTGTTCCTGCAAGAGTACAAGGAGCTTGGCAACCTCATCCAGCCCGAACAGATAGAGACAGGCGCATGCTATCTTTCTCAGATCGGGCAAGCGTTGAGAGACAAGCGGAAGCTGAAAATCACCTATCAGAAGTTTGGTGACCCAGATCCCTATGATGCCATCGTGCATCCCTATTGCCTGATGGAAAAGCCGAGCGCGTTTGACCCCCGAGGGCAAAGCGATGTTGACCCCCGAAAACTTTTTTATTTTGACCCCTCTAAAGTCCTGACTGGCGGGGTCATTTTTATTTTACCCTGTTTACTTCTTGGCTTTCATCTTACGG